>DAVZ01000039.1 GCA_002505765.1 Methanobacterium sp. UBA176
ATTTAAGGAGGGAAGCTTTATTTAAGTTGTTAATGGTATTTTAAACAGCCAATTAAAGGTTAAAAGGCGTGTTAAAGCCACAATACTGGTGGATTCAACTGATTTATCTTTGGAATTTCAAATCAAAGATTTGCAAACTTGAAAAATCTTCGATTTTCAAGATTTGAATTTTCATCGCATTTACTAAAAGAATCAATAAAGGATTCAGTGGAATGGTTTAAGGAAAATAATTATGTCTAAAACTGATTTATATTAATTCTCTATATTTTTCAACAATTTCCTTAAAGGTATCTGCAATATAATTAACCTGGTCTTCACTGAATCCATAAACACTGCATTTAAACCATTTGGTCTGGCCACGTTTTATTCCTACAATATTTCTCTTTTTGAGTTCTTCATACAGGAAAAAACCCCTTCTTGGATGTTTTTCGGCAATTTTATCAAAAACAGGGGTTTCAAACCTGGTGAGATCGTGCTCCTTTGGCTGTGTACCGATTTGTGTTATACCTTTAATTTCTTCCATTTGCCTTACAAAATTCCCTGTCTTTTTCACTTCCTCATTCCAATGCTTGATCCTTTCTGCAACATAAGGTAGTGAGGCCATCAAGGTTGCTATTGGTGCCCCTCTACTGGTACATCCAAGCATCTCCACCTCCTTAACTTTATGCCTTTCTGAATGTTTTAGAATTAAATCTGCATATTCTTCCTTTAAACCAAGAACACCAATTGGACCGGAGGCGGACATGCTTTTATGACCGCTGCCAACCACAAAGTCCATATTTAAATCTTTAGCATCGATTGGTAGCCTCCCCATTGAATAAGCACAGTTTAAAATTATTGGTATTCCTTCTTTATGGGCTACTTCTCCGACTTTCTTTGCATCAGTTAGATTACCATAATTACCATCTACATGGGTGAGTAAAACAAGTTTAATTTCCTGTCCCTTATCCATGGCATTTTCAAGCGTTTCTTTATAACTTTCAGGAGTTATCTTGTATTCAGGGTGTCCGTTATTTGGAACTTCAATCATTTTAAGCTTATTTCTTTCGGCTGCAAGGTGTGTGGTGTAATGTGCATTTCCATCCACAATTATGGTATCTCCAGGCTCACATAGAGCATGCATAATGGCAAATTTGCCCTCTCTTGCTCCATGTGTGGTTCTTACTTCATCAACATTGATAAATTCAGCCAAATCCTCTAAAAAACCTGTAATTAGTGGATTTGTTATTTCATCCAGTCTTCCTGCACAGTAATCACAGACGCTGTAACCATCTGCATATTCCAGCAAAGCTTTTTTTGCCTCCAATGGCAGTACTCCTCCACGTTGAAGAGGATTTAAGTTTAAATTATCCCTTTCTGTATTTCTTGTAAGTCCATATTCCCTGCATTCCATATAATCACCCTGAAAAAATGTGGATAAGTCCTAATTAATAAAATTAGCATTTAATTATCCCAGTTTCATTAAATCGTTGTAGACAGACAACGCTGCTATTGCTCCTTCACCACAGGCAACTACCCACTGGTTAACTCCATCTGTAATGTCTCCTGCAGCATATACAAATGGAACATTGGTTTTTTGACTTCTATCCGTATTGATATAGCCTCTTTTGTTAACTTCAACCCCTATACTTTCTGCTATTTCATTAAGAGGGATTTCTCCAATTGCTATGTAAACACCATCTATGTCGTATTCCTTTTTAATGTCCTTTTTTAAATGGTGAAGTACAACTTTGTTTACTAGTATATCTCCCTTTATTTCTTCCACAACAGTGTCCCAGATTATGGGAATATCTTTTTCATCCAGTTTTTCCTTTAAATATTTTTCGGCCCTTAATTCATCTCTTCTATGAACCAACGCAACATAAGATCCAATAGTATCAAGGAATAAAGCGCCTTGAGCTGCGGCATTTCCTCCACCAACCACTAAAATTCTTTTACCTATAAAGAGAGGCCCATCGCAAACTGCGCAGTAGAAAACTCCCTTTCCAAGAAATTCATCCTCACCAGGAGATCCAAGTTTTCTATGGGTGGTCCCTGTACATAGGATGACAGATTTCGCTTTATATTCACTTTTTTGAGTAGAAACCTTAATTTGGGCTTTATCAATGACTTCTACCTCTTTAACCTCCTCAAACTCATTTATTTGGGCATATTTTAAAGTCTGCTTTTTCGTATATTCTATAAGCTGTTTACCAGAGACTAGATCAAATCCTGGATAATTTTCCATGTTGGGAACCATTAACCCTGCACCGCCAGTAACTCCTTTTTCAAGAATTAAGGCTTTTAAACCCTGTCTACCAGCATAAATTCCTGCCGTTAATCCTGCAGGTCCTGATCCTATAATAATAACGTCATATTCGTCCATTATAACACCATAGTCCTCAATTATTCAAATATGGGCTTTTAATTGATCTTTTTATCCTTTTATTAAAGGAGTTTTAATTATATTCACTTATCATATTCTGTATTTTATCCTTCAAAAGTTTATTTACAAGTTTTCCATCAGCTTTACCCTTGAGTTTTCCCATTGCCTTACCCATGAGAGGACCCATGGCACCCATTCCTCGCTCCCTGATTATTTCCTTATTTAGAGATATTAATTCATCTATTATGTTTTCAACATCATCATTGGATAGCATCATTAAATTCAAAGATTGAGCTGCTTTTTGTGGAGAATTACCTTCTTTACATATATCCTCTAAAATCTGATTAATTGCATCTTTGGATATTTTACCTTTAACCAATAGATTGAAAGTTTCAGCCATTATGTCATCATTTAACTTTTCTATATTACATCCATCTCTTTTTAACTCCTTAAATGTGTAAGCAAGAGTTGAAGCAAGGGTTGTAGAGTCTGCGTTTGTTTCTTTTTTAATATTTTCAAAATTAGCTGTTTTATCTGTCCTTACAAGCTGAGTTGCAAGATCTTCACTTAGATTATACTCTTTAATTATTCTTTCCTTTTTCTCTTCTGGAAGTTCTGGTAGATTGGACTTTATATCTTTAAGCTGTTCTTTTAAAATACATATTGCTGGGATATCTGTTTCAACGTACATTCTGCTTGCTGTGGGAAGCGGTCTCAAGTATTCTGTGTTTCCATCAGGTGTTACTTTCCTTGTTTCTTCAGGCACACCATTTAATGCCATTTTAGCTCTTCTCTGTACTTCCTGCAAAGCATTAATCACTTTTTCTTTATCAGATGCCATTAAAATGAAAGCATCATTCTCTTGTACTCCTATAAATTCATTTAAGGCCGCAACATCATGTTCTACAATTCCATAAGCAGGAAGTTCATCTGTGTGGAAAAGGCCGGTCACTCCCATTTTTTTGGCATATCCTGCAAGTTCTGTTCCAAATCTTCTTCCTGGCTGAATTTTCATTCCTATTAAGCTTTTAAATCCCTTCAGTTTAATTGCATGGACACTCTGAGCTTTAGAAATTATTTTAGACCTTGTTTCCCTTAGAACATCAGCAACATCATATAGATTATCATCAACTGATGCATTTCTTTTAATTAATTCATCCCTTATTTTTAAAAGATTTATCTGCCTTTTCACTTCATTTTCTACTATTTTAGGCATTAAATCAAGGTCCTGAACCCCCTTTATTTCTACACGAGCTCCTTCTCTGATGGATATATTTAAATCCTGGCGTATAGTACCTAATCCTCTTTTTACCCTGGTACTTCTTAATATCTGACCAATTTGATAGGCTACTTCCTTCACCTGCTCTGGATGTTTCATAGAAGGGTCGGTGGTTATTTCCACAAGTGGAATTCCCAGTCTATCCAGTCTGAAGGTTACTTTGCCCTTTCCATGACCCACTCTTCTTGCAGCATCCTCTTCAAGGCACAGATTTTCAATTACCACATTTCCGTAGTCAGTTTCTAAAAATCCTTCTGTTGCAACCAACCCTGTCCTTTGAAAGCCACCTGTATTGCTTCCATCTATTACCTGTTTTCTCATAAAGTGGAATTCATCAACGATATGCATGTTAAGCAGTGTTGCCATTATAAGGGATATTTCAAGGGCTTCAATATTCATAGGATGTGGAGGTTCTTCATCTGCCTCAACAAGGCAGGTTTCATGGGTATATGCTTCATAAATAAAATTTAATTTTCTCCGTGCCTCTTCAAAGGCAGCTCTATCTACCTTTCCAAGTTCACTCTGGGTCGGTCTTAAATTTCGAAGAACCTTAAAATCAGGCTCCTTATCAGTGAGATTACACTCACAGGCGCAGAATAGTTTTTCATCTGTATTAAGCTGCTGATGTATTTCAAGCCCCATCTTGAGTCCAATTTTTTCATAGTCAAGCATTAAATCACCTTGTTAAACTAAAAAATATTTTAGAGATAGTTTATCCTGAATTTCTCCTGCAATATTCCTTTGCATGATATTTTTTACTTCACTCAACTTATCTGTCTGCCCCAAAGCCCATATAAGCTTAACAAATGCAGTTTCTGGCAGCATATCCCCTGCTGAAATTACTCCGGCAGATATAAGCCTTCTTCCAGTACTGTAAACGTGCATATTAACTGCGCCATAGAGACATTGGGAGGTCATAACCACAGGAATTTTTTCCCCATATGCCCTTTCTAATGAGGGGATTAAATCTTCAGGGCAATGTCCAAGCCCTGTTCCTTCTAACACAATTCCTTTATATCCTTTATCTATGTGATAGTCAATTAATTCTTCAGAAATTCCAGGATAGCTTTTAATAAATGCTACATTCGGTTCAAGACTGTCACGGAGCTTAACTTCTCCGTCATTCCGCTTTTTATATGTTATTTCTTTATCCAGAATTTGGATATTACCTTTATGCACTCTGGCAATTGGAGATGTGTTTATACTTCTAAATGTGTCTCTTCTTGAGGTGTGCATCTTTCTTACTTTGGTTCCCAGAAGTAAATTACAATAAGAGTCGTTTTCAGTTCCATGCATACAGACCATTACCTCGGCTATCTCAGATTTGGCTGCTGTAACAGAGTTTAATAAATTCAGGTATGCATCAGATGAAGGCCTATCTGAACTTCTTTGAGCCCCAGTAAGCACAACTGGCAGGGGGGTGTCCAGAATAAAGCTCAACGCTGCTGAAGTGTAGTGCATGGTGTCGGTTCCGTGGGCAACTACAACACCGTAAACTCCATCATTTATTTCATCTGCAATGGATCTCGCTGATTTAATCCAGTATTCTGGTTTCATATTTTCGCTTAGAATATTAAGAACGGCTTTTCCTTTGATGTTTGCATGTTCAAGAAGTTCTGGATTTGCCCTTAAAAGGTCATCTGCAGTAAAAGCCGGGTGAACAGCCCCTGTTTTATAATCAATTATTGAGGCTACAGTTCCACCAGTGGATATAATAGATATATCAATTTTTTTAGAGTCTTTTTCAATATTAAGGGGTTTTAACTCAATTTTTGGTTTTTCACCCTTCTTTAACAGTATTATTTCTGCATCATGTATTCCTAAACCAATGTTATAACCATTATCAAGTTTTAAAACCAGATGTTTATCATCAGCATCTTCTGCCCTGTCCAGAATGATGCCTTCATAAGAAATATCTTTTTTAATTATTTTAACACTGTCACCAGTAGAAACACCGGCTGAATCTAAAAATGATTTGGAATCTCCTCTGTAACTCATAAAATCACTCTTATAAGATTAATAAAAGTTTAAAAATTATATTTTAATAAACTTCAAACATAAATAATATCTTTAACTTCCAATAGTATAAATTAGATCAATTAGAAGTGAGATGTGATTATCATGGATGAACATATAATAGAGGCAATGGGAAAAACAAGAATAGTGGTCAGAGATGGAAGGGTTGTGGAAGTTGGGGAACCAGAAATTAATTACTGCCCTTTATTTGATAAATACAGAGGCATTAAAGAAATTACTTCTAAATCAGTTAAAGAAAACATAGAATTTAGAATTGAAGACTTTGGAATGTGTACTGCAAATAGAGTACTGCGTATGAAAGATTTTTTATCCTTTGGAGTTTCTGAAACACTGGGTACTCTCATTGAAGATGGCATAATAGATTGTGCGGTAATCGTAAGCGAAGGGTGCGGAACTGTAATTGTAACTGATCCTGAATTTGTTCAAGGCATGGCAGGCCGAATATCTGCTTTTTTAAGCACTTCTCCAATTAATGAAATTATTGATGCAATTGGATCGCAAAATGTCGTGAATCCTGAAAATGCTGAGATCAACCAAATTAAAGGAGCCCTAAAAGCTATCACTATGGGTTATAAAAACATAGCAATTACTATAATTTCTTCTGAAGATGCAAATAAGCTTAGGGAAATTGAAAAAGAACATGAGGATGTTAAAATCTATATATTCGCTGCTCATGTAACTGGAATGTCAAAGGAAGATGCAGAATCTCTTTTTGATACTGCAGATATTGTTACTGGATGTGCTTCTAAATATATAAGGGAAGTGGGTGAAGGTAGGGGAGTATTCAGGGCAGGTGCTTCAATACCTATTTATGGAGTCACTGAAGCTGGTAAAAACTTTTTAAAAAGAAGAATCGAAAAAATTGGAGGTTTAAAGGATAAAAAAGATGCAAAAATCCCGGATCCTTTAATATAATGATTATAAGCAATTTTTTAATCTAAACCTGCAAGTGCACGAATTAAAGAACTTTGGGTTATGAGACCTCTAAGAATTCCATTTTCTGCTACAGGAATTCTCTGATAACCTTTATCTGCCATTACTTTTGTAATTTCCAGTATTGGTGTATCTAAATTGGCTACATATAAATCTTTACTCATTAAATCTCCCACTTTAAGACCTAAAGCTTCTCTGCCAGCCAGAAGGACGTCTCTATGAGTTATTATACCAACAAGCTTCTTATCGTCTACAACCGGGAGTCCTCCGACATTGCATCTCATCATTTTCAATTTAGCGGCTGCAACTCGGTCATTTGGCGAAGTTATGTGAATATCTTCTATCATAATGTCCTTTGCTTGTAGCTTTTTAATCATAAGTTTATTTTATTTTAAGATATATATTAAGATAAAGATTCAATTAATATTTAACAAACTGATACAATAATGGTTTAAATACGAGGGATAATAAGTGACTCAATTAGAAAGGGCCAGAAAAGGCCAAATCACCGATGAAATGGAAAAAATTGCAAAAGAAGAGAATATAGACGTTCAAAAACTTGTCAAACTTATATCAAAAGGATATATTAATATTCCTAAGAACTTTAACCGAAAGGGTGCATCTATAGGCATTGGTAAAGGTCTCACCACCAAGGTTAATGCTAACGTTGGTTCATCTTCAGAAATAGAAAACATAAAAACAGAAGTCCATAAGGCAAAAATAGCTGTTGAATACGGTGCAGACGCGGTAATGGATTTAAGCACTGGCCCTCATTTAAGGGAAGTCAGGAAAGAAATAATGAAAGCAGTTGAAGTTCCAATTGGAACTGTTCCCATATACGAAGCTGCAGTAGGGGCATCTGAAGAAAAAGGAGCGGTAATTAATATGGATGAAGACGATATGTTCAACGCCATAATCAATCAGGCAAGGGAAGGTGTGGATTTCATGACCATTCACTCAGGAATTACCATGGATACTGTAGAAAAAGTAAAAAATTCAGAGAGGATTATGGGAATTGTAAGCCGTGGAGGGGCCTTTTTAGCTGCATGGATACTTCAAAATGAAGAGGAAAACCCTCTTTACAGTAATTATGATTATTTACTTGAAATAGCTCATGAGTATGATGTTACTCTCAGTTTAGGTGATGGATTAAGGCCCGGATGCCTTGCAGACGCTTCAGATATTTCTCAGATTCAGGAACTTATAATACTTGGGCAGCTTGTTGAAAGGGCAAGAGAAGCTGGAGTTCAGGTGATGGTGGAAGGACCTGGACATGTCCCCCTTGATCAGATTGAAGCTAACATGAAGATTCAAAAGACGATATGTAAAGGAGCTCCATTTTATGTTTTGGGCCCGATTGTAACTGATCTTGCCCCTGGTTATGATCACATAACTTCTGCAATCGGTGGAGCCATAGCGGCCTCTTCGGGTGCAGATTTCCTCTGTTATGTCACTCCCAGAGAGCATCTTTCAATCCCCGATGTTGAAGCAGTAAAAGAGGGTGTTGTGGCATCAAAGATTGCTGCACAGGCTGCAGATGTGGCTAAAGGAATAAAAAGCGCCTGGGATAATGAATTACAGATGGCAAGGGCAAGAAGATGTTTCGACTGGAAAAAACAGTTTGAACTGGCATTTGATCACGAAACACCACGCAAATACAGAGAAAGTACGCCCACTAAGGGCGATATGTGCACAATGTGCGGTGAATTTTGTGCTTTAAGGATTGTAAGAGACAATTTAGGTTAATATCCATTTTATTTTCATTGTCTTTTACCATCCCATTTATAAGGTTCGAAAAAATAAAATACTAAAAACTACAAAAGTATTATTGGTGATGGTATGCGATCCAGAATTAACATGCTTCGAAATACAAGTTCATATGCATTTGATTCTTGTCCAACCTGTGGATCTGATATGTTAATAAAAATAGAGGAATATAACTATCCTACAGGATGGTTAGAAGTATTTGAGTGCCAGGTATGTGGATCCATAATTGAAAAAATTATAGAATAATGTATTAGTTTTATTAATGCCATAAAAACAATTATAAAATGAATTATTGTCTCTAAATCGGTTTAGAAAGATAATTTAATTAAAGCTCGTTTCTAATTAAATCTATTAAATAAATATTAGTATCTGCTTTTACAAAATAACTGAATATTAAAGGAGTGATATTATGGCTATGGAACATGTTGAGGGAGAAAATAAAGGTAAAGTCGTTCTTTATGCATTAAGTACATGTGGATGGTGTAAAAAAACACGAATGCTTCTTGAAAGTCTTAAAATTGACTTTAGCTATATTTACGTTGATCTTCTTAAAGGAAAAGAAAGATCACAAATAATAAAGGAAGTGGAAAAATGGAATTCACAGCTTTCTTTCCCAACAGTGGTAATCAATGATAAAGATGTTATTATAGGGTTTAAGGAAGATGAAATTAGGGGGAAACTACAATGAACAAGGATATCAGCAATGAGGAACTGGAAGACTTTTACCAGAAGGTAAAAAAAGACGTTGAAGCCCATGGATATCACCTTAACTCTGATGTTGAATTCACTAAATACTTGCTAAAAAATATACTACTAAATGAAGAACGATATGGATATGGATCCTGCCCATGCCGCCTTGCTTCTGGCAATAAAGAAGAAGATATGGACATTATTTGCCCATGTGATTACAGAGATCCTGATTTAAATGATTATGATGCATGTTACTGTGGCCTTTATGTTTCAGGAGATATTTTAGAAGGTAAAAAAGAATTGCAGTCCATCCCTGAAAGACGACCTGCTCCCAAAGAAAGAGAACAATCAAAAAGTGAATTAGGCAGCATAATTTCTTCTCTGGATCTTCCTGTTTTTAGATGCAGTGTCTGCGGTTATCTATGTGCAAGGGAAGAACCTCCAGAAACTTGTCCAATCTGTAAGGTAAGTAGGGAACGTTTTAAAAGGTTTATATAACTTAAAATCCTTTATTATTTTAATTTAATTTCTAAAATATGATTATATACTATTAATTTTGAATTCTAATTATTTTTAGGCTCTTAAATAATTAATTTACCCATCGATAATAATAAATAATTATTAAACAATAATAATAGTGTAATTTCAAATTTTTGAGTTGTTGTTTAATGGGTTCCCTACTGAACTTTGCCAAAAAAAATCCACATAATATAATTACTCCATTTGGTCAGACTGATGTTTTACTCCTTTATGCTATTTGTGCACAGAAATTAAAGAAATATTTAAAAAATCGGGAACTTGCAAGTAAAATATGGCTTCCAAAGGGACATGTGCGTTTTTTACTTAAAAGGGGATCAAAATTGGAGCCCTTATATATTGATGAGTTGATTGAGGCGGTGGATTTAGATTTTTTAGAATTTAGACAGAGAGAAGAGCACTTAAAAGATGTGAAAAATGAGATTACAGACCTACAAAGCAAGGTATGGCGCTATTTTCTCCCCAGAAAGCTTGCTGACTTTTTTTATGCCACAAATCACGAAAATCCTGGAGGGGAAATCGATAGAATTTTCTTTGATATAGATAGATTTATGGGAATGACAGCTGAACAGGCCCAGAAAGCTACAAGAATCTTTGTGGAGACTATTAAAGAAGATAGAGATTTTGAAAATGTGTTTAACGATCCTGATCCTTTTATTTACTGGACTGGTAATTCATTTCATGTTTTCTTCTTTTTAGACCATCCAGAACCAAGTTCATTTTATGAAAAATATTTTCAGTATTCAAAGGATGATCCTGAACGTAATTTCACCGGTAAATGGGCTAAAAAAGTGGATGAAAAGGCCGATTTTAAAGTCACAGGGGGGCATGAAAGAAAGGTTGATTCAATTAGTATTGACCCATCACAGACCCCTTCAGGCAAATTAAGCCGCGTACCTTTAGGTTCTCTCCATATGAAAGACGCAAATACAATAGATGGAGTATCGGTTCCCATAACTGAAGAAATGCTCTATGATGAGAATTTAACGGATCGATTGGTACATTACAGGCCAGTAGACATTGTTAAAAACCTTGATCATCTTGGAAAATTTCTGCCTGATGATTGAAATTAATTTGAAGATATACTAAAGTACTGGAGAGAATGAATAATCTAAATCTCAAAACCATGCTGGACGAGCAGACGAAGCGGTACTATGTAGCTCTTTTATCTTCTACCATTAACTACACCACTTGAAACTAAACCTGACGAAGCGGTACTATGTAGCTCTTTTATGCGCTTCCTATAATTATGATAAGGATGCATCTGAAAATGTCTTGATAACTGGTTTTTCAGGTATAACTGGCAAATATGAATGAAAAACTTGTCGATGCAAGAGTGGATGGAAATCCTGCAAGGATTGGGTAAATAGGAGATGGAGTCTGATTTATGGTTTACTCCCAAATACGTTCTTGAAGTTCTTGGGTCTAAAATAACAAAAGCCCGTTCATACCCGCAACTGGGAAGAAAATGAAAAGAAGGGATTGCTTAAGATTTCCTTGATTTATCAGATGGATGGAGGAGAAGCCTATTAACAGGAAACTACTTCAAAAGAAATTTTGGAGATGTGGAAAGGTATTTACTCATTTTTTTAATTAATCATAATAATTCTGAATTAATAATTTAGACACTTATTTCTGGCGTAAATTCCTAGATATTTCTTATTTTAGCTTATTTTTACCTTTTTTGCTGATGGGGTTATAAAGTTTTTTTATAATGTAATTATCAAAGAGTGTTACTAAATTTAGAAAAGTGCATAGAAATATGAAATCATTGTAATTTACTGCCATGGAATGAAGTACTAAAATCCATTAAACCCTTTCATTTCTCTTTAATTCATTAATTTTATCTTATTTTAATGGGAGTCGCAAAGAAAACCCTTTTATGAAAATTATTTATGGTTTAAATTTCATATTCAGTAATAATTATGTAGTTTAAACTATGATAGGGGTGTAAATATGACATATGTAATATTAAGAAATGGTAAAAAAGAGCAGTTTAGCAAAGAAAAACTAAGAAATTCCATTGAAAGTGCCATTAAAGATGCCAGTTTAGATCTAGAAGATCATAAAGAACTTATAGATAAAACAATGAACCACGTAAATGAATTAGTAGAGAATAGGAAAGAAGTAGGGGCTGATGAGATACGCGACGTGTTAATAAGAGATTTCGAAAAGCACTGGGTAGGAGATCAGATCCCTGTAGCAGCAGCATGGAGAAATTACGAATTAAAACATGGGATAATTTATAAAGATTAATACAGAAACTGAAAATACCTGAAAAGCATAAAATGATTAAATCTAGATTTTTTTTCATTTAATGGTCAATAATGAATCAAAATTATTATATAGGATGTTCCGGCTGGTATTACAACGATTGGACTGGAAAATTCTATCCAAAAAAGGGATCCAAGTCAAAATGGCTGGAATATTATTCAAAACATTTTAACACTGTTGAGGTAAATAACACCTTTTATCGCTTTCCAAACGAAAAAACAGTTATAGGATGGCATGATAAAACACCAGAAGATTTTAAATTTTCCCTTAAAGCCAATCAGCTTATAACTCATAGAAGGAGATTTAAAAACACTGAAGGCATGATCAGACGTTTCTATAGACTTTCAGAGCTTCTTGAAGATAAATTAGCCTGTATATTATTCCAGATTCCTTCAAATAAGCCAAAAGATCTTGATTTTTTAAAAGGTGCACTTGATCAAATGGATTATTTGAAAAATAACCTCATTGAATTTAGAGATTCAAGCTGGTTTAACAGTGAAATATATGATCTATTAAATGATTATAATGTGGGATTTTGTTCTGTATCTTCTCCAGATCTACCTGAAGATATTATAGAATCATCAAAAATGGTATATATTAGATTCCACGGTAAATATGAAGGTAGCGAGCGGTACCGTTATTTATATTCAATGGAAGAATTAAATAAATGGGGCCATAAGATTAAAAAATCAAAAGTTCAGGAAGTATTCTGTTATTTCAACAACGACTACAATGCGAATGCTCCTGGAAACGCATTGATGCTCAAGGATATTTTAGATTCAAACAATCTAAAATGATTAATCGGGATTCAACAACTTTTTTAGTGTCACCATATCCTCTTTTAGCTGCGGAAGCAGTGCCCTTGAATATAGGGCTGCTGCTGGGTGGAATAGAGCCATGTATTTTCTGCCCTTTAACTCGTATGTTTTTCCATGAGTTTGTTTAATGTTCTTTTTACCAATCAGAGCATAAGCAGCGCTGTTTCCAAGCAATCCAATTATATCAGGGTCAATTAATTCTATTTGTTTACTTAAATAAAGATCTATACACGTACAGTACTCTGGCTTTTTAGGTTTTCGATTACCATCTGGTCTGCATTTAACAATGGATGTGATGTAAATTTGTGACCTATCCAGGTCTGCATGGTGCAGTATTTCGCTTAATAATTTACCTGCCATTCCAATAAAGGGTCTACCTGTTTCATCTTCATTTTTACCAGGCGCTTCGCCTATAAGCATTATTTTAGCGTTCTCAGGGCCTTCTCCAAACACCAATTTTGTTCTACTTTCATGTAGAGGGCATTTTGTGCAAATGCTTGCAATTTCACAAAGTTCCTCCAGATTCATAATTTATTTTTTGAACAATTGAATATAAGCGTATTTTGGGTATTTTATACCATTTTTTATGAAATTTTTAAAAGTAATATAATTGAATCTATGTGTCTTTTAAAAAGGTATTTCCAGGGATTCTGCAGGTTCTAATGGTTCTATACAAATAAAATAGGCATTTTTCATTCTTTTTAAAGCAATTATAGTTAAAAATTATAGTTAAAGAGACGTTTCTAAATAAAAAAACCCCCTATTTTCAGTGTAAAAAATCCTGAAGTTGCTATTAGGACCATTACTATTGCAGATGATACATATAACCATAATATTTCTAATGAGGCCATGAATTCTATTTGTTAATAATAATATTTAAATTTTTATTATACTGTAACAATTGGGCAGTTGATCTTTATAGAAGATAATTTTACATTATATGGCGAATTTAGGGATTTTAAGGAATTTTATTCTAATAGGCTTTGAATATAGAAATTAAGTTATTAGATCTACGAAAAAACTAATTATTAAATTATAACTGATTTTAAGGATATGTAATGATACTCATCATTGAAACTTGGACTTCTGACATAGTGGACAGTAATAAGCAGTCCTACCAGAAATTTTAATAGTTTTTAACCGGGTATCGGAACGTGGGCACCGACCATTTTTAATTCTATGTGGAATTAAAAATGATTCAGGAAGCTTTCGATGGTTTATTTGCCTATTTAATACTGTTTGGAGCACATTTTTCATTATTTTATACATTTCTTTAATTTTTTGATGATCAATAGTGTTAACAGGAGTTTTAGGATGAATACAGGCTTGATACAGTATTTCATCTGAATAAATATTTCCAATCCCCGCCAGAATATGTTGATTCATTAAAAGGATTTTAACTGCACCTCTCCTTGACGTAAGTATATTTTTAAACGTTTTAAAATCTATATCATACACATCTGGACCTAATTTCTTTTCTTCAATAAAATCATCCATTTCAGCAGTTAAACTAATTTTTCCAAACTTTCTGGGGTCATCAAAAGCAAGATTACTCTCATCATTAAACGTAATTAAAATTCTGTAGTAGTATGGAGTTTCATCGTTATTTTTAAAATAAACCAACTTTCCAGTCATTCCAAAATGTAAAATAAGCCAGTAATTACTGTCTAAATGCGCAAAAAGATATTTCCCATGTCTTTTAGTGCATTGAATTTTGTGTTTTTCCAGTTTATCCTTCAAAACACGTTTATCAACATTTTGAAGGATTTCAGGGTTTTTAACATCAACTTTTTGGATGGTTTTGTTAAGGGATGTTTTATCCAGGTATCTTCTAAAAGATTCTACTTCAGGTAATTCAGGCATTTAAATCCTCCAAAAAACTTTGTTTTTTTAAGGGTTCAGGGAATTTAAAATATTTCCTTCAACCTCCAAAAATACTGTAAAATAATTTAAATCATGGCGGGTTTTATGTGGGGGCAAATATCAGAATTGTTTTAGACAGGTTATATCATTAAATTTTTGAATAGATTTATTAGATAAACTATCTTAATTACAGTATATAGGAATTAGATTTAATATTTTATTTTAATCAGTGATAAAATGACTGAATTTAAAAGTAAAATGATGTATAAAGAGCTTGTAGATCTTTATGAAGCTTTGACATCCACAACAAAACGACTGGAAAAAACAGCAATTCTTGCAGAATTTTTAAAAAATACAGAGGCTGAAATTCTTCCCATAGTCACTCTACTATCATTGGGTAAAGTTTTCCCTATCTGGAGTGAAAAAGAAATTGGAATTGGTTTAAAACTCCTTATGAAAGCAATTTCTCTGGTTGTAGGAGTGAGTGTGGACACTGTAGAGGAATACGTAAGGGACAAAGGAGACATTGGATTTGCTGCTGAAGCTCTTTTTGAAAATAGACTTCAGTCTACTCTCTTTAAAAGACCCCTGACTATTGTAAAGGTTTACCAAAACATGACCCGAATGGCAGAAATATCTGGAAAGAATGCTCAGACCAAAAAAATCAGGGTACTCATTGAACTTTTAACATCAGCAAGTCCTGCTGAGGCAAAATACATCTCAAGAACAGTGGTTGAAGAGCTTAGAGTGGGAATAGGTGAAGGAACAATTAAGGATGCGGTTTCAGAAGCATTTAATGTAGATAAAGAGGTCGTAGAACGAGCTTTAATGCTTACAAATGATCCCGGACTCGTAGCGGAAGTTTCAAAGGGAGAAGGAGAGGAGGGACTTAAAAAACTTACTCTTAAACCTGGAAAACCCGTTAAACCCATGCTTGCCCAGCTCTCACATGGTATTGGAGCTTCAGTGGAGGAAATGGGTACTGCAATTTGTGAAACCAAATACGATGGATTCAGGGTTCAGATCCACAAAAAAAATGATGAAATTAAGATATTTACAAGAAGACTGGATAATATTAAAGATGCAGTTCCTGAAATTGTAGAATACATTGAAAAATGTCTTCCCCATGAAGATTTTATTGTAGAAGGGGAAATAATCGCTACAAAAGATGGAAATCCAATTTCATTCCAGTACATACTGCAGAGGGTTAGAAGAAAGTACGAAATTGAGAGACTGAGAAATGAAGTTCCTTTGATCATGTATCTTTTTGATGTCCTTTACTACAAAGAACCTCTAATAGACTTGCCTTTTGGTGAAAGGCGAGTTATATTACAAAAAATTGTCAAAGTTGAACCCTCTAAGTTTGAATTAAGTAATCAAGTTATTGTAACCCCTGAAAATGTTGAAGATGCAGAAAAGCTATTTGAAAGTTCTATTAAAGCTGGACATGAAGGAATAATGATAAAAGATCCCTTTGCACCGTATATGCCTGGTATAAGGGGTAAAAAGATGTTGAAATTTAAGGCCGAGCCTGAAACACTTGATTTAGTTGTAGTTGGAGGGACATACGGCAGAGGTAGAAGGGCAAACCTTATAGGGTCATATCTTATGGCTGCACAGGATGAGGAAGGAAATCTGAAGACTATTGCCCATACAGCAACTGGACTTGACGATGCAACCTTACTGGAACTTTCAAGTAAAGTAGAAAGTCTTATGACTGAGAAGAAGGGGAGGAAAGTAAAGGCAAGACCTGAAATAATTCTTGAAATTGCCTATAGTGAAATCGTTAAAAGTCCAGAATATGAAAGCGGTTACTCTTTAAGATTTCCAGTTGTAAAAAGAATAAGGGATGATAAGAGTATTGAAGATATTGACACAGTTCATAGAATTGAATCTATTTTTAATGCCTGAAATTAATCGCTTTTTTAACAAGGAAAAGGTCACCTCCCGGGCCGCAGTCTCCTTCAGTATCATCCATGTATTCCGTTTTAAAATAATTTTCTGGAATAAAAGGCTCTTCTTGAAACCCTGATTTTTTGTAAGAACGAATAGCACGGGTATTTTTCAAGCAAGGTCTGATTATAAGGGTATGAAGTCCTTCATTGAACAATTTATGGGATAAAAGTTTAACCGCAACAGTTCCATAGCCTTTTCCCGTATATTTCAGACTTTTAAGCCATATATCTATCTCGGCCATGCCTTTTTTAAGGTGTATGGCTGTATAGGAAATAAATCCAATATTTTCTTTAGTTCCATCTTTTTTTAAAACTATTAAATATGCGCGCCCTTTTTCTGGGCTGAAATCTTCAAAATAGAAATCTTCATAATCTTCTTTAAATTCATCAAAGCCTGGAGGTCTATCTGGAGGATAACCCTGCATTTTATTTAGTTCCGGTGAAAAATCTGAGTGATAGAGCCAGTCATAGACTTTTTTTCTATCCTGCAGTTCTGCTTTTTTTAGATAGATCATTTTTACACCTGATGGTATCTTATCTCTACGTTTGATTTTTTTACTTATTGAAGATTTGGAATAATCTGGACTGTAAAATTGTTGGGTTGAAAGTATTTTTTGCTGATTTTTTTCCTTTTAATATAATCCTGTTTAGAAAAGGAAAGGAAATCAGGGGCTAACAAAATTTTTTTT
>DAVZ01000036.1 GCA_002505765.1 Methanobacterium sp. UBA176
TTTTAACACCACTCCCTTTTAGGGTTTAAAATCCTCTAAGTGCAAAAGTTTTTAGACTATTAGCTCAATGAAGGCCTGTAAAATTTTTTTTTTGCCCATAAATTCAAAGAATTTTAAAAGCTCTAATAATTGGATTTAATCCGCTTATCCAGGATTTCTTAAAACCATAAGTTTAATAATTTACTATTAATTATATTTGTATCTTCTATACTTGCTTTGATTTCTTAAAACCATAAGTTTAATAATTTACTATTAATTATATTTGTATCTTCTATTACTTGCTTTGATTTCTTAAAACCATAAGTTTAATAATTTATGCACATGACCATAAAAATATTTCATAAAAAAAATCACATATAAAACATAACAACACATTTTTGACCCAAAGATAGGGACAGAAAACCATGAAACTATCATCCTTACTTCCAGTAACCGAATGGGCCCGATCTTATAATAAAGAATGGCTAAGGCCAGATATTATTGCCGGAATTACTGTGGGCGCTTTTACAATACCAGAGGCCATGGCTTATGTTTCTCTTGCAGGTCTGCCACCTGAAATTGGGTTGTATTCAGCCATGGTAGCTCTGCTGATCTATCTGTTTTTTGGAACTTCCAATCAACTATCCATGGGCCCTACTTCAACCCTTTCCATACTGGTTGGAGCTACACTCGGCCCTTTAATGGTGATAGATACCATCCAGTATTTTATGATGGTATCCCTTGTGGCGGTTATGGCTGGCCTTTTAGCAATTATATCATGGGCTTTCAGGTTTGGGTTTATAATTAAATTCATTTCAAAAACTGTTTTAACCGGTTTTTTAGCTGGTATAGCATTATATATTGCTTCAGGTCAGCTCCCCCAATTATTTGGAATTCCTGGAACTCAGGGAAATTTTTTCGAGCGCATCTATTACTTTTTGATTAATATTGATCAGACTAATTTGGCTACTCTTGCTATCGGTGCAGGGGGAATTCTTTTTTTATTCTTGGCCACAAAGAAGTTTCCCCGACTGCCCAATACCCTGTTTCTGGTTTTAGGATCAATCATACTGGTATCTTTCACTGATCTTGCTTCTTTAGGTGTGCAAATAGTTGGTTCTATTCCTCAAGGATTACCTGCACTGATTATTCCTGATCCCACTTTAATAGATGTTAATATTTTGATTACCTTAGCTGTAACTGTTTTTCTTGTAAGTTATATTGAAGGATATTTATTTGCATCCAAATTTGCCGCTATAAACAAGTATAAAATTGATAA
This sequence comes from Methanobacterium sp. UBA176, assembly GCA_002505765.1. Taxonomy (GTDB): domain Archaea; phylum Methanobacteriota; class Methanobacteria; order Methanobacteriales; family Methanobacteriaceae; genus Methanobacterium_D. The sequence continues at coordinate 1,259 of DAVZ01000036.1, forward strand.
AAACCAGGAATTACTTGCTTTAGGAGCATCTAATATTGCTGTAGGTCTTTTTCAGGGATTACCCATAGGGGGAGTTCCCTCAAGAACTGCTGTAAATAATGAAAGTGGTGCAAAAACACCTTTAGCTGGAGGAATATCTGGATTGGTCATTTTACTGGTCCTTGTTTTTTTCACAGGTATCTTCTATAATTTACCTGAAACCATACTTGCTGCTATTGTACTGTTTGTTATAAAACGTCTGGTTGATATACCTCATTTTAGAAGTATCTATAGTTTCAGCAGGATTGAATTTGCCATTGCTTTCGTAACGCTATTATCTGTTCTGTTTTTTGGTGCATTGGAGGGAATAGTAATTGGTGTGATATTATCAGTATTGGGATTACTTAAAAACTTATATAACCCCCATATTGCAGTTTTAGGACGCATTCCAGGCACTAATCAATACCTGGATGTTAAACGCCGCCCAGAAGGCGAAATAGCTCCCCATACCCTCCTTCTTAGGGTAGATGGATCTCAGATCTTCTTAAACACTGAAAGCATAAAAGACACCATTCTAAATCTGGTAGATAATGAATACAAAGACACCATGTTACTTGTTTTAGATTTTGAGTCCACACCTTTCATTGATTATTCGGGAATTGAAATGTTAGAAGAACTTAGTGACGAGTTGAAGCAGCGGAGCATTAAAGTGAAAGCAGCGAATATGTACGAACCTCTCAGAGATTCAATTAGAAATTCCAGGCTGGAGAAGGAAATTGTAGAAAGTAAATTCTGTTTAACCATTGACCAGTGCATCAGAAGATGGGAATCCGAAGAAAAAGAAAAATGATGGAACTTCTGTACTCTTTTACAAAAACATTTATATAGCTAATATTATGTATCAATATGACCGATTATAAACAATAATGGAACGAGAAAAGATTATATTGCTAATTGTTTATGCTCTATTAGGTTTTATAAGTTTTTAAGCCGTTATATTCCTCCCATTTTACTTTGGTAATAGCTGTAGGGCTGTTTTTCAGTTATTATACAATATATAAAGAAAGCTGGAATTCATTATTTTTACAAAATAAAATAAACTCAACTATAGTGGGGGGGGGGAATGGGAGCAGGTTTACTGGTTATTATTTATACGGTCATTGCTTTGAAAATTAATAGCCTGTACCACTATAAAACTACAATTATTGGTTGGAATGCCCATATTGCTCCTAATAATGTCCATTTCAAGAGTTCTTCTTTAGAGGATTCAAGAAGCCAAAAATACAGAATTTCACTGGGAAATGTCTGGTTTAAATTTAATTTACTTTTATTTACCCTATGGCATTTCTCCCATCATTGGAAGGGACATTAACTTCAATTTTACCTCTAAGTTTACCTTTAGGTGTCTTATCTACCTTTGTTTTGGGAATACTATTTGAATATACTTTCCAGCGTAAGAATAACATTATTGATCCGTGGATATCCCACGCTTCAGGAGGTATCTGGCTTAATTTTAATTGGAGGAAAGTTTCTGGTTCTGTATGTTCCTGAAATAATATCAGATTTTAGATTGATGAAAACTAAATCGAAAGCCAAATTGATTAAATAATAAACTACAGCTAATTTTTTAAAAGAATTCATTTTTTAAAGTTTTATTTAAGGATTTCTATTTTTAATTAATGATAAAAAATAATAATAACTCTATTCAATAGGGATATGAGGGATTAATACTTGAAATCCATAAAATCTATTTTATTTTTAATTACAATAGTCAGTTTAGTTGGAGTAGCAGGCTGTATAAGCAATAATAACTATTCTAATGATACAAGCCCTCTTCCAGCTTACAATGAAACTTCAAATGCACAAAATGATTTAAATAACTCCCCAAATTCAACCTATCCTAACTACGAGGCAAGTGGATACTGTTATCATGTTGTAGATGGAGATACAATCGACGTAAAGGGAATTGGAAGAATACGCTTTGTAGGTGTAAATGCGCCAGAAAGGGGTCAATCTGGGTATCAGGAAGCCAAAGATTATGTAGAAAGCATGTGCCTTGGAAAAACAGTCGGTTTAGATATTGACGATGCAAAACAACGCGATAAATATGGAAGAACTCTTGCTGTAATTTATGCAGGAAATACCAATGTAAATGCAGATCTTTTAAAATTAGAGTATGCAGAAGTCATGTATATTCCTCCCTCTGAATTTAATCCCTATTCATGGGTTGGTAATTATCAAAGTAAAAGCTCAAACAGCAATTCAGCAGGTGCAACTGGATATTATATTGGCAATAAGAATTCTAAAAAGTTCCATTTGCCTGACTGTCCTTCAGTTGCAAAAATGAGTGAAGCAAACAAGATTCGTTTAAAATCAAAGCATGAAGCTGTAGATAAAGGATTTATCCCCTGTAAAAATTGTGATCCATGATTATGGCTTTTATAAGGGAGGATAACTGTCCCAGTAAAGCTCGATAGCGTATCTAGCTGCAGTTTCAACCTGTTCAGGATAATCAACCCTCAGCATATCCAGTAATTCGTGTTTATTCCCTGAACTTGCAACTGCCCTAATTACCTTTAAATAGACATCCGAAGCCTCTTTGGAGGCTTTACATGGAATTTCCAGAGTTATGCACACATCCCATTCATCAAAAAGAGAAGTTCTAATGTATGGAGATATTGAACCAATTAAAACTCCTGCTTCTAAATGTATAAGCGGCGGAATTCCCGTTCGCTCCTTTCTGTTTAAATCTGTGAGTTTTTCAAAACTGTTGGAGTTATAACAGTGCAGTTCAATGTACATTTCAGGCTTCAGGTCCCTGATAATCTTTACAATCTTTATACCGATATTTGAGGTATAATAATGTCTGTCAAGTGTGCTGATATAGGGACTTTCATCGAAATTGTAAATATGAAGGATTCCATTTTTTACATCCCTATCAGAAATCTGAGAAAGGGCTTTTATAGTTGTAAACCCTTCATGTCCATGTACTCCTCCAATAAAAAGGCGTTTTGGCCCATCTCCTTTTTTAATTTCTTTAAAATAGGTCATTTATGATCAAATAAAATTTGGGATCAGGTCCCTTCTTCCCAGTTTTTTAGATATTCAACCTGTCTCAGACTTAACTCATCGATTTCAATTTTCATTGCCTTTAATTTTAGTCTTGCCACCATATCATCGATTTCCTGAGAAACCTTATATACTTTATTATCTAATTTAGTTTTCAGTAAATCTTTAGCTGATAGCGCCTGCACTGCAAAGCTCATATCCATAATTTCTGCTGGATGTCCCTGTCCACGTTCACCTGCTAAATTCACCAGTCTTCCATCTGCAAGCAAGTAAAATGTTCGTCCATCTTCCATTACAAAACCCTCAATGTCTGATTTAATCTGTTCGCGCTTAACAGACATTTTTTTAAGGTCTCCCTTGTTTATCTCCACATTAAAATGGCCTGCATTTGCAAGTATGCATCCATCTTTCATGACTTTGAAATGTTTTTTAGTAATAACATCAATATCTCCGGTAACCGTTAGAACCATGTCTGCATATTTAACAGCTTCTTCAGCTTTCATAACTCCATATCCGTCCATCCTTGCCTCTAATGCTCTTACAGGATCAACTTCAGTAATTATAACATTTGCACCAAGTCCATCCGCCCTCATGGCTATTCCACGGCCGCACCAGCCATACCCACAAACAGCAATTGTTTTACCGGCAATTAAGATATTTGTTGAGCCCATTATGGAATCAAAGGTTGATTGACCAGTTCCATATCTGTTGTCAAATAAATATTTTGTGTAAGCATCGTTTACAGAAATTACAGGGAATTTCAGTGCTTTATCTTCTGCCATTGATTTCAGTCTGTGAACTCCTGTGGTTGTTTCTTCGCATGCACCCATTATGTTCTCTATGAGTTCTGGCCTTTCTTTGTGCACTAAAAATATCATGTCAGCTCCATCATCAATTAAAATGTCAGGATTGTGATCCAGCACCCTGTGAATATTTTCGTAATATTCCTCTGTAGTTTCCTCTCTCCAGCCGTACATATTTAGACCCATTGATGCTCCAGCAGCCGTTGCATCGTCCTGGGTTGAAAGAGGGTTACACCCTGTCATCGCAACTTCTGCACCACCCTCAAGAAGAGTTAATCCCAGATTTATGGTTTTTGGTTCAAGATGAAGACATGAACCTATAGTAATCCCTTCTAATGGCCTTTTTTTCTTAAATTCAGCTTTTATATGCTCTAAAACTGGCATGTGCCTTTGTACCCAATCAACTTTTTTCCTACCTTCTTCAGCTAAGGACATATCCTTTACTTCACTCATTATTTCACCTGATTATTGTTAAAAATGATATGTAATTAAAATAGCATTTATAAAATTAAATTCTTTTGTTTAATATAGATTATGAAAAAAACTTAAAATCACAAAGTGGGAGTCACATTATTAAAGGTGTTATAAGCCAAGAATTTATATAATATGGCTTCTAATCTGTAGTTATGGATCGCACTGAAAGTTCTTATGAAAATCCTGAGTTCTATTACGCTGAGCTTGACGAATTATATATAGATGAGGATGAAGTGGATATATCATCAGATTTTGAAGCGAGAGCCACTTTAGTTAAACTAAGGCGTTTAGAAAAAGATTTATTAAAATTAAAGCGTAAAATATCCACAGACATGAGAACTATAAGAAATATGTTCCTTGATGAATCAATAATAGAAGAGCCAAAAATTCTGGGATTGTTCAGTGTGAAAAAAAAGTTAACACCAACCCAGAAGAGGAAAAAACTGCTTTTAGAACGTGAAAAAGCCCTTAAACCCTATAAAGAGATTATAGAATTTATTGAAGAATATATAGAGCAGATAGAAGATTTAAGAAAATACATTAAAAATGAATCCCTGGAAACATTTGCGCCTTCTGAATATACCAGAGTAACTAAAAAATAGTAGGAAGCTCTGTGCTCCCTAAAACTTTCAGCTAAAACTAATAAATACCTTCATTATCTGTAATGAGTTAAATCCACCTTTTCTTCTGTTTTAACCTTTCTCATTGCTTTTTTGAAATATTTCATCTCAACGTTTTCAGCTTTTATATTGTCTCTTAGTGTAAGCATGACTGCTTCGCGGCAGACTGCCTCAATATCGGCTCCGACATATCCTTCTGTATTTTTAGCCAGGTATTCTAAGTCCACGTCATCTGCAAGAGGCATTTTTCTGGTGTGAACCTTGAATATTTCAAGCCTTGCTTTTTCATCTGGATCATCGACTTTAACGTGCCTGTCAAACCTTCCAGGTCTTACAAGTGCAGGGTCTATAATATCCACCCTGTTTGTGGCAGCTATAACAGCAACATCCTGCAGTTCTTCCATCCCATCAATTTCTGTTAAAAGCTGATTAACAACTCTCTGGGTGACTCCTGAATCAGTGCTTCCCCCACTTCTTGTGGATGCAATGGAGTCTATTTCGTCAAAGAAGATCACTGTCGGTGCAGTTTGTCTTGCCTTTCTGAAAACTTCCCTTACACCTTTTTCAGATTCTCCAACCCATTTAGATAGTAATTCAGGTCCTTTTACTGCAATGAAGTTAGAATCACTTTCGTTGGCAACTGCCTTTGCAAGAAGGGTCTTACCAGTTCCAGGAGGACCGTAGATCAGGACTCCTTTTGGTGGGTTTATCCCGAATTTTTCAAAGTTTTCAGGGTATTTAAGCGGCCATTCCACTGCCTCCATCAGTTCCTGTTTTGCCTTTTCAAGTCCGCCAATATCGTCCCATTTAATGTCTGGAACCTGTACAAGAACTTCACGAAGTGCTGATGGCTGAATTTCTTTTAAAGCCTCTTTAAAATCTGATTTTTTAACTATTATCTTTTGAAGGACTTCTTTAGGAATTTCTTCTTCATCGGACTTAATTTCTGGAAGAATTCTTCTTAAAACTCTCATTGCTGCTTCTTTAGCTAAAGATTCAAGGTCTGCACCTACAAATCCATGTGTAACCTCTGCCATTTCATCTAAATCTACATCTTCTTCAAGTGGCATTCCCCTTGTATGAATCTGGAGCACTTCTTTTCTTCCATCTTTATCAGGAACGCCTATTTCAATTTCTCTATCAAATCTTCCAGGTCTTCTTATAGCAGGGTCAAGGGCGTCAACTCTGTTGGTTGCACCGATTACCATGACCTGTCCTCTGGCTTTTAGACCATCCATGAGAGTAAGTAGCTGTGCTACAGTTCTTCTTTCAGCTTCTCCTGTAACTTCTTCACGTTTAGGTGCAATCGCATCAATTTCATCTATAAATACTATTGATGGAGCGTTTTCTTCTGCTTCCTCGAATATCTCCCTGAGTCTTTCTTCAGACCCTCCAACATATTTACTCATGATTTCTGGACCGTTTATGGTTATGAAGTGTGCATCGCTTTCATTGGCAACCGCTTTGGCAAGTAATGTTTTACCTGTTCCTGGAGGTCCGTGCATTAATACACCTTTAGGAGGTGATATCCCAAGTCTTTCGAAGAGTTCTGGTCTTTTAAGCGGGATTTCTATCATTTCCCTTACTTTTTTCACTTCTTCTTTAAGACCGCCGATATCTTCGTAGGTTACATCTACAAATGTTTTAACGCCTTCAAGTTTAGAAACATCAACTGGATTTGGCTGAATTTCAACATCAGTCATTTGAGAGACTTTTACTATTCCTGCAGGCTTGGTTGATACTACAGCTAGTTTTAATTCTCCCATTGGAGCTACATCTCTAAAGAATTCGTCAAATAAGCTTCCTCTCATTGATGTTGCTGGTTGTCTAAATCCAGATATAATTATATCGCCTTTAGAAAGAACCCTACCTGCAAAAGCTCCTCTTACATCACCTTGAACCATTATTTGCTGTTCAACTGGTGCTAAGACCACTTTCTGTGCTTCTTTAATGCTGGCCCGTCTTACTGTTACTTCTTCCCCGATTGAAGCTCCTGCATTCTTTCTCATGTATCCATCAATTCTTATAATTCCTAAACCAATGTCTGATTGAGATGATGCAACTGTTGCTGCGGTTAATTTATTTCCTTCTATTTCTATTGTGTCTCCGTCAACGAGATCCATTTGTTCCATGCACGCCGGGTCAATTCTTGCAATTGACCGTCCAACATCAGATTGTGAAAATGCTTCTGCTACTTTTAATTTCATTTCTTTATCAGTCATGTTTACCCCCATAAAATTTTGTTAAAATGATTAATTTGAGCTAAAAGTAATTTTTAATTGAAATTAAGTTTTAGTTAACTTATGTTACTATAATAAATTAGAAATTATAGTATATAAACATTTCGATAGTTATATATTATATCAATATTATCCCGGTGAATATGTTATAATACTTTGTTAATAATGGTATATGTATTTAGCTAACTTTTTTGAAAATATTCGGATAAACTATTATTAATATGAGAAATAATGAGTTATATTTAATAAAAAAATAAATAAAGATATTTAGCAAATTTTCTTTCTTTAAAAATCAATTTTAAATTAAATTTAACATATTTAATGGTTTATATACATAATTTTCATCTTATAACTCCACCAAATCCTTTCAATAGATTTTCAACCTCAAATTTAGTTTTTGGATTTATAACCCTGTATTTAAAGGTTATACTTATTTTTTTAGGAGGTATCTGGCTTCCTTTGTATAAATCAGTGATTTTAACGTTTACTACATCCTCTAGATCGTTTATCGTTGCTGCAATGATTTCAGGGTCACATGTCTGGGGAAAAACAACAGAAACATCATACGATTTTCTTGGAAAGGATTCAATTTTATATTTTAAAAGCTCTTGATCGCTTAAAACCTCCACATTTGATAATTTTAACCTGATTTCCCTGTTATTCTCATTTAAAAATACAAAATCTGGAGATATATCTTCTAAAATTCCTACATGAACATTTCCAGAATATATATGTCTTAATCCTACTTCCTGCCCTATAGAATTTTTAAGAATCATTATCTCCTCATTCAAAGCAGATATTGCTTTATCAGACCTTCCAAGAGCAGCTTCCAGGTCATCGAGATGTTTTGCAGCTGAACCCATTATACGGACAAATTCATCCTTATCCTCTTTAGAAATAGTTTCCATGAGTTCTTTGTAGGTTGAAAGAAAAGTTTCATGGGCTTTTTTGTTATATTTATTGTGGGTCTGTATTGAATAAAAGAGATAAGGATTTTGAGCAACGATCCTTGCAATCATATCCACCATAAGGTTGTATATGGGACTTGCAAAATTTCTGGATTCTTTAACGTCAACATCAAGCCTCTGGATTGTTGCTGCAATGTTAAGATAAGCAAAATGAGTCAACCCCTGGACGATGCTCATCATCCGGTCGTGAAACTCCGGTGTAGTAATTAAAACCCTTGCATTCTCTTTTTCAAGGAATTTGTAAACTTTATCATACCATTTACCCTTTTTAATTGGTGTCATTACAATTACCTGGCCATCTAAGGACCTTATCCTCGGACCAAACATAGGATGAGTGGGTAAAACTTCCACATCCTGTCGGGCATTTTCATACATTACTTTTGTGGTTTCTTCCTTTACAGATGTCACATCCATAAGCAAAGCGCCCTTTTTCATATAAGGAGCAATTTCTTTTATGGTTGAGGGAGTTGCATCTATAGGAACTGACACAATAACAACATCAACCAAGGATGCTGCAATTTTATTATCGTCGGTATAATCTACCCCCATTTTTTTGGATGTCCTTTCACCAGAGATTTTATCTCTGCCGGTAATGATTACTTTTAACCCTTTATTTTGGAGGAACTTTGCAATCCAATTACCTAAACCCCTTGTTCCACCAATCACTGCAACCTTCAAAGAAAGATCTCCTCCATCATTTAGTCAACAAATTTCTTTTAGATATTTGTTGTATATACCAAATAAAAATAGTTTCTTTAAGATTAATTTTCAAATTTTCAAAATTATTTCCAAATCAGATAAAAGTGTAAAAAAAAATAGAAGTAAAAACAAGTATACAATTTATATCTCAACTGATTTGATTTCTTTTGCTTTTTCACCTCCTGCTATAGTTTCCAGGGTACCTAAAAGTTCTAATACTTTTTCATTTCCAAATATATCTCCAAATCCATTGAATTCAGATGTGTTTTTCAGGAATAAACCTCTTCTTTTCATTGGAGTGCCCCTTTCATTAATAGGGTTGATTTCAACCATTACGGTTTCACTGCTTCCGTCTGCTGGTGTTTTCACCAGGTATACACCGTTTACTGATGTGGGTATTCGCTGCCATGCTTTTACTTCTTTTAAAGCATTTTTAATTTTGTTTTCAAGTTCTTTAACCATGTAATTACCTCCAGCAATGTGTCTATTGCAACCATTATATAAATATAGTGTAATATAGTACCCTAATTCATCAAATGATATATAGCACAAACATGATTACAAAAAAAAGATAAAATATACGATTAAAATAAATTTAAAACGATAATGAGTGATTGGAAACAAAAATACTCTTTATTAAATAAAAAAATAACTTAAAAATATTAAATATTTAATGGAACATAGATATGAAGAGGCGTCACAAATTTAATGAATACTATTTAAAACTTATCAATATTTATTCAGGGCAAAAAAAAGGTGTAAAAATGCGTGTTGTTCACCAGGATACTAAAAGAGGAGTAATTGAACTCATTCCAGAGACATTAGACGATCTGTGGCATTTATCACATATCATTGAGCCTGGTGATTTAATATCCTCAAAAACTACCCGCAGAATACAGGATTCTACAGGAGAAAGGCTTAGAAGCGATAGAGGAATTAAAAAAACATTTTTTATAGGTATCAGAGTGGAAAATATAAGTTTCCATAAATATACGGGGAAATTAAGAGCAACAGGAATAATAGAACAGGGCCCTGAAGATCTGGTTCCACTGGGATCCCACCATACATTGGATCTAAAACTTAAAAACTCCACCAAGATCATCAAGGAAAAATGGTCAAGATGGGCAATTAATCGCCTTAAAAATGCTGTAGATTCGTCTAAAAAGCCTTCAGCAATAATAGTTGCCATTGAAGATGATGTTGCTGATTTTGGAATTATAAAACAGTATGGAATTGACTATTACGGCCCTATTATAGGCGGAATTTCAGGAAAGAGAATTATTCAAAAGGATAGAGGCAAAAATATAAGTAATTTCTACCATGAGATAGCAAAAACCATTCAGAGATTTGAAGATATCCAGGGAATCATAATTGCAGGTCCAGGCTTTACAAAGGGTGATTTTTACGATTTTTTAAGTGAAAAGTATCCGGATATAGCTAAAATTTCTTCTGTTGAAAGTACAGGGACTGGAGGACGTGTAGGAATACATGAAATTCTTAAAAAAGGTATAATTGAACAGATGGCTGCTGAAGGACGCATTGCTCAGGAAATGAGGCTAATAAGTAAGGTTTTAGGTGAAATAGGGAAATCATCTAAACTGGTTGCCTACGGGAAAAAAGAAGTAGAAGAAGCTGCTCTGGCAGGAGCTGCAGAAAATTTACTTGTTCTTGATAAACTGGTTCGTGAAGAAGATGTTGAAAAGATAATGGACATTGTAGAAAACATGGGCGGCAAGGTAATGGTGGTAAGCAGCGAACACGATGGTGGTAAACAGCTTAGCGCCATAGGTGGAATTGCAGCTCTTTTAAGGTATGGATTAAGCTAAATAACTTGATAGAAGTAATATATTATCTTCAGGTGAAATATGATTGCACATCGCATTTTAGATAAATGTACAGATTGTAATATATGTAAAGACATAGTAACTTGCCCCTTTGGTGATGCAAAAACCATTACAGGGACTGATAAATGTATCGGGTGCGGCATGTGTATATTATCCTGTCCAGAAGAAGCTATAGTTCTGCAGAGAACTCAAAAAGAGAAAATAAAAGTTTTTGTTAATGAAAATGAAGTTTTGGCTTCTGGGACTGTAAAAGATGCTTTAATTACAGCCGGAGTTAAAATCAGTAAATTTCCAGACTTTAGTGATAGAGAGAAAATTTTCGTTCCCTGCGAATGCGGTGGTTGCTGGGCCTGTTTAGCATTTATTAACGGTAGATTAGCACCAGTATGCATCACACCTTTAACGGAAGGAATGAAAATAGAAACCAACATCCCTAAAGAAAAATTCCCGGCTCTTAGGGTGGTAAGTAGCTTTGGAGTGCACACAGTAGGGGGAGTAGGGACTCCACATCATTTAAAAAATTTAAGAGGCCCTATTGAGGTAGTTGGATTCACCCATGGCTGTAATTTAAGATGTCCCCAATGTCAAAACTTTCCAATAGCTCTAACTTCCGGAGGCCATTTACTTGAGGCAGAAGAAACTTCTCAAATACTTTTAGGCTTAAAAGAAGTCCATGAATTGGATAGAATTGCAATTTCCGGTGGAGAAAGTACATTAAATAGAAAATGGCTCGTTGAATTAATTAAATCAATAAAAAATCGGGACAGAAATGTTAGAATTCATATTGATACCAATGGAACCATATTAACTCCTGATTACATAGATGAACTTGTTGAATCAGGAATGACTGACATAGGAATAGATTTAAAGTCATTGTATGTGAAAACCTATATTAACATCACCGGCCTGAATGATAAAGAACTTGCAAAAAAGTATCTTGAAACTTCCTGGAATGCTGTAAAATACTTAATTGACCACTATTCTGATAAAGTATTCATTGGAATAGGTATACCCTACAACAAAGCACTTATATCAAAAAAAGAAGTAAAAAGTATGGGTGAGAAAATTTTGGGTTTAAAATCAGATGTTCAGGTATGTGTTCTTGATTACAGGCCCGAGTTTAGAAGAAAAGACCTTGTTAAACCTTCAGTTAACGAAATGATCCAGATAAAAGAATTATTGTATTCTACTGGTCTTAAAACTGTTGTTGTTCAGACCAGTGAGGGACACTTTGGACCTTAAATTCTTTAAATCTTATTTGTATTAAATATTATTGATGTATAAATTGAAACAGAGAATTTTTTTAATTCATTTTAACAAAATAAAAGGGCAAAGCTTATCTATAATATTTTAACATATAATTGTTTATTATATTGAAAGGAGGGACAAAAATGCGGAAAATAATAGGTATCTTTCTCTGTTTTATCTTTGTTTTTTCTATAATTAATGTTAGTTCTGCAGGTACCTTTTTGGGTAGCACCAAAAACGGTTGGGTTGAAAAAGAAGTATATGGAAATCCATCTGCAAGCCACACCATTGTTATAATAACTGGAGTCCATCCAAGAGAACATCAATTCCATACTGCAATCAGATCAGCGCTAATATCTAAATCCAGTAAATTATCCAAAAAATACGTTCTTTACAGGGTACACGTAACAAAGAATGCGTTTAATTACAACAAAGGTAGAATGAATGGTCAAATCCTGGCATACAAATATGTTGTTCCTGATGTTAAAAAAATCAGGCCCAAATTTGTTGTAGACATTCATGAAGATAACTGGAGAGCCAGCGGCTATAAGTACTGTAGATTTTTGGATCCGATTTCAAAAACATACATAACCAAAGTATATATCAAAAAAATCAGGCAGAAGATGCCATTTTTAAAAATGTATTCTGCACCTGGCGGTACCAGTCCAAAATACGTTACCAAACCAATTGCTAAAAAATGGATCTCCACTGTTGTTTATGAAACCTATAAAAAAGATCCTTACTCCAGAAAGCTTTCTGATGCAAATATGTTTATATCTGCATTAGATACATTATAGATTCAGGGATTTACATAGGTTCTTATACTATTTTTTTCTTATTCTTATTGGTGACTGAATGTACATAGAGATCATTTATGCATTGATAATATCTGCTCTTTTAACTCTATTTTTCCAGTGGATGATCAAAAAATCTAAAGGGAACCTGTATACTTCTATCAGAGGAGGAACTCCTCGAGCTGTTGGAATTGCGCCTTTTATAGCTATGGTGCTATTTTTACCTCAACCATATAATTATTTAGTGACTTTAATTGGATTCTTTGCCTTTTTTGATGATATAATTGGGAGAAAAAAGATTAAAAGCCTTAAAATAGAGTTTGGACAGTTATTTAGAGGCATAGGAATGATCCTCGTTGCAGTCATCGGTTATAATTTTCTGGGGCCAGCTTCCATACTCGTTGCCTTAATGATACAGCCCCTGAACATAGCAGATATGCAGCCAGGAACTGCATGCTCTGCAGTGATTATAATGTGCCTTTTAGCTGTAATATCAATGTTTAGTGTTTTAAATGGTTTTATTGTTCCATCAATTATTTTAGCAGCCTGCATCGGTTATGCACCTCTTGATTATAAAGGGAAGATAATGATGGGGGAAATTGGGAACCATTCATTTGCAGTTGGTCTTGGAATCTCTTATACACTTATAGGAGGATTTTACGGGTTAAAATATGGTATTGGTTATTCAAATGGCAGTATTTTAGGTGTTTTAGCATTATTTATTGCTATATCATTTTTGATTGCTTTATTAAGGCGAGAAAATCTCAAAGTTTTTATAGAGACCAGGCTTGGAATTCAAGATCCCCATTTTGGAGACTACGTTATGGATGTTATGACCGGAGGAGGTCTTGGAGATTTAATACGTCGAATATTACTTAGAAATCGTCAAATAGTAGTGAAAAATAACTTATTGATTCATTTAGGTTTTAGAAGACTTCTTTTAAATCCAGATAATTAGAAATTATTCTTTATTCTAAAATGACCCAGGATCAGAAAAAACATCCCTACCACAGTCCAGATGGTTCCAGCATAATACTCTCCAAGAAAAATCAGGTTGTAAAGCCCTATGATTATAAGGACTGTTGAACATAAGTACAGTATCAATTTTCTAGTGCTCATATTATCTTTATAAATCCCTCTTGATATTTAAACATTAAGTTAGCAAATTAGAGGTTTTTATCCCTTTTTCCTCTTTAATGACCAGACAGTAAGTGCTAAAAAAACGAATGCAAACATAATCAACGCAACGATGTCCGTCCAGATCATGTCCAGACCCCATCCCTTAAGCATAACACTCCTGCAAGCATCAACTGCATAAGTAGGAGGTACAAGATATGATAAAGGTCTTAACCATACAGGGATAGCTTCAACCGGGCAGAATATCCCTGATGGTAAGAATGCTGGTAATACAACAAAAGGTAAAAATTGAATGGCTTGTTCAATCCTATTTGCCAGGCTGGAAAGTAATATACCCAGTGCCTGACATACAACAGCCAAAAGAGCTATTGCAAGGAAAGCAATCAGCACATTTCCAATAATTATTATATTAAAAGCGAAATTCCAACTATCAGCAATATAGAAGCTTGTATTGTGCCTATAATGCTAAAAGCAATTCCATATCCTGCTACAATTTCGCCTTCAGTTACAGGAGTAGCTAAAACCCTTTCCAATGTTCCTGAAACTCTTTCACTAACAAAGGATATGAGAGTAAGTAGAGTTGTTAGAAGGTAAACAACAAATGCCATAATTCCAGGGACAAAGAAATCGATGAATTCAGCATCTTTTCCATATACAGGGTCTTCAATGATGTCTATTGGAGATTTAAATCCTTCATTATCCATTGTAGCTGTAAGAGCATCGGCTAAAGTTCCATATATTGCGTTTTTAACGTTTACAATACTTTCATCTGCCTTTATTGTTATATCTGTAGTTTCTGATGAGTTTGGATTTATTGCTGATTTATAAACATCTTCTGTGAATTTATCTGGGAAGATTATAACTGCATATGCATTACCATTTTCTACTTTATCTAAAGCTTCATCTTCATTATCCATATACTGTAAATTCACCGTTTTATTGTCCAGATTGGATATTATTTCATCTGAAAGAGATGTGAAATCCCCTCCAGGAACTGTAAAATCCTTCATCATGGTTTACAATGATTACACTAACATCTTCAACATCGCCACTGAAGGCAAGACCAGAAACAGTCATTGCCAGTATAGGAGCAACTAAAATGAGGCCTATTGTACGTCGATCATTTCTCATGTCGCTAAAAACTCTCTTTGTCACAGCAAGGACTCTATAAAGCTTCATTTTTTGCCTCCTTTCTTGAAAATTCTATGAATGCATCTTCAAGGGAATCAGTTCCTGCTTTAGCCAGGAGTTCTCCTGGAGTGCTCTCGGCGATTAATTTTCCACGATTCATAAAACCAACTCTATCACATCGCCTTGCCTCGTCCATATAATGTGTTGTAATCAAAATAGTTATACCTTCATGTTTTAATTTGTTAAAATAATCCCAGAAGGAGACCCTGAGTTCAGGATCTATCCCAACAGTGGGTTCATCAAGAAATAGCAATGGAGGTTTATGGATCAACGTACAGGCAAGTGATGCCCTGTGTTTCATTCCTCCACTTAGATTCTGAACAAGCTCATTTCTCCAATCATACAGGTCTACAAATTTTAAAAGATCCTTCTCTTTTTCTTTAAATTCTTCATTTTTGATATCGAATAATTTCGCATAAAACTCCATATTTTGATGTACAGTTAAACCAACATAAAGTGCTGTTTCTTGAGGCACATATAACCGATACTTGATGTAATTCTTTTATCATGAATTTTATTTTCAAGTACATAAGCCTCACCAGATGTTGGAACCAGCAATCCACTCAAAATCTTAATAGTTGTGGTTTTTCCAGCACCATTTGGCCCTAAAAGACCATAAATTTCCCCTTTTTGAACTTGAAGATTCAAATTGCCAAGAGCGGTAAAAACTCCAAATTTTTTAGTTAATGATGATGTTTCAATGGCATAATCCATTCTAACACTTCCTGATTTAAATGGAAATGTATTTAAGTATTTTCTGTCACTAATAGGGTATAAAACAAAACAAATGTTTTTAAAAGTTTGGAGGGGTCAATAAATAGGAAAACAGTGAATACACTTAAGTTTTAGGCTTAGTGATTATTGAGATACATGATTATACCACTTTAATATCCCTCATTTCCAGAACAGCAACCAAAATCAGTCCTGCATCAAATGTGCCAAGACTTAAAATATACGAAATACTTAAAGGTCTTTCTAAAAAAGGTTCTGTTTAAATAATTAGTGGAAAACCATTAAAAATAAATGTTATACCTCCACATGAAGTTTTTGAAAAATCAAGTGACAGAATTAAAAAACAGCTCGATGAAGCTGAAAATGAACTGAATATATACGAAGAGCAGATTCAAATGTACCTGCACATGTATGGTTAGTACATGGCCCAGAAAAAAATATGAAAAAAAAACTGGAGATTATTTACAGGTAAAAAGAACTCTCTCCTTATAATATCAGGTTTCATATTCAAAGATGAGGCTCAAAATTTAAAGAAAGTTTAAATAAAGCATCAAATAAGGGAATACATGCAATAACTGTATTTTCTCCTTTCAGTAACGCTGATGGGGATATAATGTAAAAGAAGAAATAGGTGAATTATATTGTGAAATGAAACCTTCCAGTCACCTCCACATTAAATCAGTGGTCAAAGATGAAAAAGAAATGATGATAACTTTTTGTAAACTTAAATATGGGAAAGATATCTCAAACAGCCAAAGGAATATGGAATCAGTACAGCGAATTCGTTCAGACCATCAACGGTGTTTATAACTTTATATGGACAACTGAATTAATTTAATAACCTATCAATAAACTAAACATAATAAACAGCATTTTGCTCATAGTTAAAAGACTTTATGGATAAAATTTAAATTCAATGGTTAAAAATTTATTTTATTTGTTCTTAAGTAACTTAATATGTCCTTTCCTAATTTATTTAATTAAAAGCTTATATTTTCTTTAATAAAGAAATTTTTTTGAAATAAATAATTTATATGAGATTAATCAAATCTATATATACAATCAAATTAAAGGAAGGTAAATATGCTAATATTAACCACACCAACTATTGAAGGGAAAAAAATAGATGAATATCTTGGTTTAGTAACTGGAGACTCCCTTTTAGGGGCAAACATGTATAAAGATATGTTTTCAGGAGTAAGAGATGTGGTAGGTGGAAGAACATCTAAATATGAAGAAGAACTTACCAATGCCAGAAAATTAGCCTTACAGAGTATGCAGGAAAAAGCCGAGAAAAAAGGTGCTAATGCAATCATCGGAACTCGTGTTGCCTACCATAACCTGGGAGGGACTATGGGAAACACTATAATGGTCACAGTCTCTGGAACCGCAGTTATCTTCCAGGAATAATTAAATGTAGCCTTAATTTAGAGGAATATTATGGTTGCTTATAGGAAAAATTTTATTATTGAAAAACGTTGGGCAATTGTTGCCATACTTACAGGGGTTTTTTTGGGTTTCGGTTCTGCTCTTATTTGTGTAGCATGGCATTTAGTTATTTTTGGATTCAACATCATGTATATAGTGTCCCCATTACTTGCAGGGTTTGCTGAAACCTTTATATCTCGCAGGGAATATGGTAAAAGTACAGGTGCTATTAGTGCCCTTTTAACATTTATAATAATCAATGGTTATGGCTGGTTCGCTCCAGGGTGGATTTTCCCTAAAGAACCTGTTACATTAAGTTTAATTACTATAATTGCCATAATACTCACTCTTCAAGCTGCATTCCCAACATTAATTAATTATATTCTTTTTGTTGTTGGTGTGGGTATATTCAGAAAGTTTATAGAATCCCTGATATTTCTTCCTTCCAGAATCCGGGGAAGAACACTTGAAGTTGAGGGAAAAAAAGAAGATAAAAAACCATCTGCCGATGAAATTTTCCTTGATGAATTAACCGTACCTATACTATCAGTTCCACGATTAGAAGAAGGAAAAACAGAAAAATATGTTGGTCTGGTTGCCGGTGAAGCTGTAGCAAAAGAAAAAGAGACTGAAGGAAGAGTTTCTAAGCTTACGAAGATCATTGAGCCCACTTTACTGAATGACTTTTATTTGGGGGAAGCAAGGAAGAAGGCTATATTTCAAATGATGGATGAAGCTAAATCTATTGGAGCTAATACTGTAATAGATGTTTTAATTGATTATGTTTCTATGGGTGGGTTACAGGGCAGTGTATTAATTGTAACTGCCACCGGAACTGCAGTTATAGTCGAGGATGAAGCCAGCAATTTTTATGAGAATTCATCTAAAAAAGTTCCTGAATCACAATTGAATAATAAGAATGCTTCTAAAGCCGATATTTCGACAAATAATAAGGAAAACGATGTTTCAAGAGTCATTGGAAAGACTTCTGGGGATAGAGAAAGTATTTCCGGAATGAACAAAAAGATAAATGTTTCCAGTATTATTAATAGAATACGAATTTCTGGTCAAATTATCGGAAAAGAAGTTGTAGACAGCTCTGCAACAGTAATTGGTAAAGTAAAAGATGCAGAATTAAATTTGGACAATAATGAAATTGAAGAAATTATAGTAGGTAAAGGCAGCGCCTTTGAAAATTTAGGTTTATCTAAAGAAAAAATAAATGTTCCTTTTGATACAGTTGAGCAAATTGGAGATAGAATACTAATTAAAAAAATATCTACAGATATTGACAGTAATGATTATTACAGCTATATTGAAAGCAAAATAAGGAACATCAAAATTTAATATAGTTTAATTTATTTAATTCCTGTTTTTAACCAATAATAAGCAATTTAAAATGAACTTTAAACCATTAAAAATATATAATAATAAAATTTAGGTTAATAAAATCATTGGTGAATAAATGAAAGCATTATTCATGGTTACAGGCAGAGGAATTGGGGGGGACGCTGCAGTAGCGCTTAATATAGCTAATACATTATCTAAATACAATTTTCAATGTGAATTCGCTCTTAATCATGGCTCAATAGGATCATTATTCCAGAAAAATGGGATCAATTGGCATGAAACAAGCATTCCTCAAGCAGGAGGACATGCAGCCACAAAGACAAAACTGGCAAAAGGAGGATTTAAAACAATTAAGGCAATTTATGAGGCTGTTAAATTGTTTAGAAGGGTGAAACCAGATGTTGTTGTGGGTTCAGTAGGCGGCGGAGCAATTGTTGGATGTACAGCGGCAAAAATGGCAAGAATTCCTTCTGTAGGAATATCAGCAACTCCCTCTGACTCCAGGGTGGCTAAAATCTCTACTACAGTTGCACTACCTGAATCTCCTTTATTTAAATCTAAAACGTATAATAAAAAAGTATACAAATCTTATATGCCCATAAATCCCGATATTATTGGGGGGAATAGAGAAAAAGCACTTAAAATGATGCCAGAAGAATTTATTCCAGACCTACCAACGATTTTATTATCATCAGGTTCGACTCTTTTTGAAAAAATGGCCCTTGCCGCTTCAAAACTTCGAGATAGTGGAATAAAAGCAAATATAGTGATTATAGGTCATCCGCTTGATGAAAAATATCGTAAATTCCTTGAAACTCCTGGAATTTTATATTTAGGTTATATAGATTGGGTAAGTGACCTGTTTAAACTGGCCGATTTTGTTATAATTACAGACGATGGAGTAATGCTTCACGAAGCTTTAGCGTGTAATCTACCTATTATTACACTTTTAAGGGTAAAATATGGCCGTTATCATGATATGGGCAGAGTTTTTAAAGGTGCCATGGTTGAAAGCGATTTAGATGACCTGGACAAAATAGCAAATGAATTTTTAAAAAACATTGATGAAAAAAGGGATAAAGCATTCTATTATGGAAAGGAAGTTCTGAAAGCAGCCGATAAAATTGCAAAGATAATCGTTGAAGAGGCGGGTAAAAATTAGGTTTCATAGATTATTACTCAAATCTAGCAAAAAACCTCATCAATTTGTATATGGCGTCTGTTGAAGGATGCACTTCCATAAAATCATCGAAATCATCTATGGTTTGTCCTTCTTTTAATAATTTAGACATATAGGCCATGCTTGTACGGGATGATGGTGAAATTGAAAATATCTTATTAACTCCACGTTCCTTGTTTACATTGAGCTTTGTAAGGCCTGTCATCCCATCAAGAGCTCTCCAAAATGAACCGGGGCCTGCAGATCCCGGAACATATCCCTCCACTCCTTCATCCTTATTTTTTGAATCTAAAAACGCCACATCATAATATAGATTAATTGCATAAGGGATAAGGCTGTAATCCATCTCCGCGTAAATTCCGCAGGCATTTCTGGCGGCAATTATCCCTTCAGCCCTTGAAATAGGGGTGTTTCCAGTCATTCGGGCAACATCTCCAGCTGCATAGATGTTTTCATGACTTGTCAGCATTCTTTTATCCACGATAATGTGGCCTCTTTCGTTAATCTTTACAATATCGTCAGCTATCTCCGAATTAGGTATTAATCCAGTTGCAAATAGAGTCATACCCTCCATTTCCCCCTTTTCTGTTATAATACGGTCTTCATATATCCTTTTTATGTGAACATTTTCATGAATAAACACATCTGTTAAAAGATTATCAACCACGTATTTTTTGATATCCTCATCAAGCATTCCTAAAAATACGTTTCTACAAAAAATATTAACTTTTACTCCCATGGTGGAAAAGATATTGGCAAATTCAGCAGAAACAACACCGCTTCCTATTATATTCATCTTATCTGGAAGTTCTTTCAAGTTTAATATATCTCTATAGGTTATAGCATTTTCTGCACCTTCAATATCAGGAATAAGGGGCCTTGCACCTGTAGCTATAATTAATTTATCATAATTAAATTCTTCACCATTTACAGTAACCAGTTCATTTTTAAGTTCTGCTCTACCCATTATTACTTCTGCTCCAGCATCCCTGGTCTCAGATTCAAGAATATGGCTGATTTTAGCCACTGTATTTTTAACACCTTCAATAACTTTAGGGAATGAAACTTCATGGGCATTATCAACTATTCCAAGTTTTTGAAAGTTCTTTGAATCAAGGATGAATTTTGAAACATCATTTAATCCACAAACAACCATACAACCTTCATGAAGGCATGTACCGCCCATTTTATTGTCTTCAATGACAGTTGCATTTTCTCCAAGGCCCGATGCTTCAATGGCCGCAGTTCTGCCTGCAGGTCCCCCGCCGATAATCACAATATCCATAAAACTCCTCCATCACATATTTATATGGTAGAACTACATATTAAAATAATTCTTTAAAAAATGATAAAAATTAAGACTTTTTATTAGATGCTTATAATTTATTGATAAAAACTATAAAGAGGAGATTTTAATGTGTATCGCAGCACCAGCACAGATCATAGAAATTAACGATAATGTAGCAGTTGTTGACTTTGGCGGAGTAAGACAGAGTGCTAAACTGGATTTAGTTGAGGACGTTGAAGTAGGAAGGTATGTTTTAGTCCATTCAGGATATGCTATAGAAGTTTTAAGTGATCAAGAAGCTAAAGAATCATTAGAAGCTTGGGAAGAACTCTTAAAAACACTAGATGAAGAAGAAAATTAATTTTTTAACTTATTTTATTAATTATACCAGATTCTACTTTTTAATAATTTTTTAACTTACTAACTTCAAAATAATTATAATATCACTGTATTTAGATAAAATATACACAAATTTAAATATTTAAATGATTTTAATGCTTAAAAAATTATTATTTTCATTTTAATTATTTTTTTTATCATAATTGAATTTTAAAATATTATATTAAGACTTTGATTTTGATTAACATAAGTAAAATATCTTTATTGTTTTATTAAGTTTTTAATATCATTATGTTACTTATTTATTAATCATAAAAAAGTTATATTATAAATATTATATTCAAAATGTAGGAATTAAGGTAGATGAGTTCATGATATCTTTAATTGATAAAAAAAAGATCATGTCATATGGAACAATTGTGTTATTCTTTTCCATTATTTTATTCTTATATATTACTTTTTTATTTCAGGGTGTTCCCCATTACAACAATATTATTGGTAACATCTGCTTTTTTACATTAAATTTAATTGTAGTAATCACTCTGTTTTATGTAGCAAAAAAATCTTCTAAATACGGAAAAAACGCCTTTAGAGGCTGGTTTTTAATAGCTCTGTCCCAAATAGCCACATTACTGGGTAACATTTTATGGATAGTTCTATCTATCAGATATAATCAATTTCCATATCCATCTGTAGCTGACATCTTTTATCTGCTTTATTATCCTCTCCTTATAGCCGGAATTCTGTATTTGCCAGTTACTCAAACTAAAGAGTTCAAAAAATATCAAATACTTATTGATACAGGAATTTTAATGATATCAGCAACTATGGTGCTATGGGTAATTCTTATACACCCTATACTGGAGAACCAGAAAGAAAACACCATTGTTATTGTAACATCCCTATCATATGTACTTCTTGATATTTTTATGCTGGTTACCTTATTCTATTTATTATTTAACTGGTTTGGACGGGTAAAAAAAATTCCAATGCTTTTATTATCTATGAGTGCTGCAACCCTGGTGGTGACCAACGTTATTTTTACATATCAATCTTTATATGGAATTGATATTATAGGAGGATTTCTGGATATTGGATGGCTTCTTTCATACATTCTGACTGCTCTTGCAGGTATATCATATATAAATGATCATAAATACAAATTTAACGTACAGTATAAATTTTCGGCTCTTAAATTTAACTGGAGCTCTTATCTACCATTATTATGGTTATTATTTGTGTATATTTTATTATTTTGTATCTATATACATCCTGGAGATATCAATATATTGGTCTTAGGCGTAGCTATTATAATAACAATGATATTTACGCGCCAAATACTTGCTTTAATGGAAAGTAACCGTATTAAAGAGCTATTAAAAACTAATCAAGAAATACTAACAAAAAGGGAAAGGCATTTAAGCTTAATAACCGACAACATGATGGATTTAATATCAAGAACTGATCCTAACGGAATATATCAATATATTAGCCCATCAGCCAAAAAAATTTTGGGTTATAACCCTGAAAATTTGTTAGGCCAGAATGTTTTTGATTTTGTGCATCCTGAAGACCAAGAAAATTTTAAATCTTCACTCTTAAGCTCCATAGAAAATGGTCATCTAAATGAGACAGAGTTTCGTTATAAAAAATCTTCTGGAGATTATATCTGGCTTGAAACTGTAGGTACCCCTATTTTTGACCATGAAAATACTCACAAAGGATTTATACGTAGTAGCAGGAACATAGATTACCGTAAACATGCAGAAAAGCAAATAAAAAACTCTCTTGAAGAAAAAGAAGTGTTATTAAAGGAGATTCATCATCGTGTGAAAAATAACATGCAAGTAATTTCCAGTCTATTGAGTCTTCAATCTAGAAGCATTAAAAACGAAGAAGAAATAGAAATATTAAGAGAAAGTCAGAACCGGGTAAAATCTATGGCCATGATTCATGAAAGTCTCTACAGAACACATAATCTGGCCAGGATCAATTTTAAAGAGTACATTAAAGGTCTAATATCAGGACTCTTTAGATCTTATGGGGTTAACCAGAGCACAATTAAATTGGAATTGAATTTAAAGGATGTTTTACTGGATATAGATATTGCAATTCCCTGCGGTTTGATATTAAATGAACTGATAAGTAATTCATTAAAACACGCCTTTCCGGCAAACTATGTTCGCAGACAAGCAAATGGTACATTTGCCAGTCCAGAAGGGATGAAAGGAAAAATAAAAGTTTCACTACTTCTAAAAAATGAAAGTATTTTAAAAATGATAGTATTTGATAATGGTATTGGATTTCCAGATAATATTGATTTTAGAAATACAGATTCATTAGGATTAAAATTGGTTAATACCCTAATAAACCAGTTAGATGGTACAATAGAGCTTGAAAAGAGTAATGGAACAAAATTTATAATAGAATTTAAGAAAAATAAATATTAGAATAATTATTTTAAGAAATTTAAGTTTCCGCATTTCTATTTACTACAAATGTAAGTCCAGAAACCACTATGAAGCCTATTATTATTATCAATAAAATTAATGTAGTTGAATCCATACCTATACCTTTTTTCATTGAATAATTAATTTATTTAAAACTTTTTTAAATTATATTTTCAACACTTATAAATTTAATCATTTTTTTTGGCTTTGTAGAAATCCTCAAACACAAAGCCCTTGGAAAAACGAAGTATTTCAGGGCCACGTAACATATTTTCGTAGGGTCTTCAAAATCTTTGATTTTTGGGCTTATTGTTGATGAACATCGAAGCCCAAGGGTTTCAAAAGTCATTAAAATTTTGGGAATATCTCGATGCATTTTTGCAAACTAATGATACCCATACACAGAATTTATAATTTTTTCAGGGATACCCAGAACATTCAAGTTCGAGGTTTTACACATAGCCCATTTTTTAATAAATTGAAACCCGTTTTACCCCTTCAATCTTTAAAAATTCATTTATCATGTTTCCTTCCACTTGTTTTTCAGTTATAATGGTAAGACGGGGGTTCTCTTCGAATTCAGGGTCTCCTGCATGAACCTGTCTTATACTTATATTTTCATTAGATATTAATTCTGTGGCTTTAGCAATTATTCCAGGATTTTCGGCATTAGCTTCTATTTCAACAACCCCAAAGCCCAGATCCTTTGCTACATTTTTAACCAGTGGCCCTGCTGGAACTATATTGGAAAATATCTTTGCAAGTTGTTCATCGGATAAAATTATATCCACCGTAGTTTTGATACTTCTCCTATCTACATTTACCGCTCTAGCAATTGCTAAATCACTTATCTCAATATCACCACAATATATTTTACGATTTTCATCTACACATAGTCCATATTCCACTATTTTCCTTGCAACGCTCATACGGGCCGGAAATTTTTCAAATTTGTGTTTTACTTTCTCCCACATATAAAAATTCCCCTTTGAATGTACAGATATGTGCTTAGCAATGATAGATATGTTTCATTTAGTTATATATTAACATTACAGGACATATTATACTATACTTAATACCTTTAAGAATTAAGCAAATATTTATACTATACTTAATCTTTTAAGAATTAAGCAAATATTAACCAAAAATATTAAGTACTTAATATCAAATATATATAACCAAATCATATAGATAATACATCTGAGCTATCATTATTTCCACTTTAATTATACGAATTAAATAGGATGTAAAAAATGATTAGAAAAACAGCAAATGAAAATTCAATTCCTCTTTTTCCCAGAAACATCCTTTTAGTAGAAGATAATCCTGCTGACATTCGTTTAATAAAAGAAGTTTTAAGGAATGAAAATAATAAAAAATTACATGCCGTTAATGATGGAGAAGACGCATTAAAATATCTCAATGAAGAATGTAACCATGAATCAAAAAATTACCCCAATTTAATAATACTTGACATTAATTTACCAAAAATGAATGGCATAGAATTTTTAAAAGAAATTAAAAACAATGAAAATCTATCCAAAATTCCTGTAATAATATTTACAACTTCATCCCTTGAAGAAAATAAGATAGAATGTTTTAAAAAGGGTGCTAATGCATATATCACAAAACCTGTTAATTTTGAAGGATTTAAACCCTTAATAAAGCTATTAAATAAATTTTAACCAAATCATTGAATTAATTGAAACTGTACAATTCATTTTTAGATTTCTGAATGTATAAATATGTACTCTAAAGCTTTAAATAGTACTTCATAGTATACATTGTCTTGTTAATATATAATACGGTGACAACATGAAAGGCAGTGAATGTTTTTGGCAATCTTAAATTAAAAAGCCCCCAAATTACTGAATTGAACTTCAATTCTCCATTCCAACTATTTAAAAATATTTATGGAAACTCAGAAAGTGCATTTTTACTTGAATCAATGGAAAGTGACAGCGGGCTCTCAAGACTTTCAGTAATAGGATTTAATCCAGTTGCAACCTTGAAAGCCCGGGGAAATATTTTAAAAATAGAAAGAAATGGAATCCAGGAAGAAATTGAAACAGAAAATCCCTTCCATGAGATAAAAAAGCTTACTTCTAATCATTTCAACAAAAAAGGGTTTGTAGGCGGTCTTTTAGGTTACGTGTCCTATGAAGCAGCCCGTTATTTTGAAGATATTGAAACCCATGATTCATCCTATCCTGAATTCCAGTTTGGCTTATTTTTAGACTCTATCATCTTTGATAGACTAAAAAATAAATGCCAGTACGTGACTCTTGGTGAAAACAGAATGGAAGAAATATATCGAATGGCGGAAGAATCTCATGAAATTGGAAATATTGATTTCAAATTCAAAAAACACCACTATTCAAAGGAAAAATATATGAATATGGTGAAACTTGCTAAAGAAAAAATAAAAGCAGGGGAAATTTTCCAGAGCGTTATTTCAAATGCCCATGAATATGAAATACGTGGCGATAAACTTTCAATTTATAAAAAACTCCGTGAAATTAATCCTTCACCCTACATGTACCATCTAAAACTTAAAGATACTGAAATAATTGGTTCCAGTCCAGAGATGCTTGTAAGGGTCGAGGGAAATAATATTGAAACTTTTCCAATTGCAGGGACAAGAAAACGAGGCAAAAACTGTTTTGAAGATGAATTATTAGAAAATGAGTTATTAAATGATGAAAAAGAGCTTGCAGAACATCTAATGCTTGTGGATCTTGCAAGGAATGATCTGGGAAAAGTAAGTGAATTTGATTCAGTAACCGTTCCTGAATATATGGCTGTAAAAAAGTTTTCCCATGTCCAGCATATAGTTTCTCACGTAAAAGGAATTTTAAAAGAAGACATGGATGCTGTTGATGCATTCGGCTCTATTTTTCCTGCAGGAACTTTAAGCGGTGCCCCTAAAATTAGGGCAATGGAAATAATTAACCAGCTTGAAAGAAATCCAAGAGGGCCTTATGGAGGTGCTTTAGGTTATTTCTCACTGAATGGAAATGCTGACTTTGCAATTGTAATACGAACCTTAGTCTGCAAGGGAAATAAAGCCAGATTACAGGCGGGAGCTGGAATCGTTTATGATTCTGTTCCAGAAGATGAATACATGGAATGTGAAAATAAGGCACAGGTACTTGTAAAAGCCCTTGAAGCAGCAAGTTACAAGAATCTGGAGGAATAAAATGATACTTATACTTGATAATTATGATTCGTTCACCTATAACCTGTATCAGCTAATAGGTGAGCTGGAAAATGACATTCTGGTTAAAAGAAATGATGAAATCAGTATTGAAGAAATTAGACAAATTCAACCTGACAGGATAATCATCTCACCTGGACCTGGAAATCCCCTGAATAAAAGAGATTTTGGAATTTGCATGGATGTAATCAGGGAATTTCATGGTATAATACCCATTTTAGGTGTATGTTTAGGTCATCAGGGAATTTTTGCAGCTTTTGGTGGTAAAATTAGGAGGAGTGAGCCAATTCACGGTAAATTAAGCCAAATTCATCATACAAATGATGGAATCTTTGAAGGTGTCCAGAATTCTCTCCCTGCTACCAGATACCACTCCCTGATCTGTGATGAAGAAACTGTTCCAGATTGTATAGAAATCACTGCCAAAACAGATGATGGGACTATTATGGGGATTAAACACATTGACAGTCCTATTTTTGGACTGCAGTTCCACCCAGAATCTATAGGAACTGATCAAGGTATTGAAATAATTAAAAACTTCCTGGAGATTAAAAGAAATACAGAGCATTTCCTGAACCACAATAATAAAATTATTGAAGGTGATAAAACCCATAGTTTTTCCAACTTTTAAAAACCAAAGCCGGCGAAACTCTTGAAATTAAAAATTTCGGAGCGCAACTCAAAGAGTTGTTAACTATGTTTTTGCGGTTTCAGAAACACTGTTTCCTTCAACGAAAAATCAGAGCTTACAAAAATCTTAGAAAAATTAAAATTTTTCCATGAAGCGAAACTGAAGTTTCTCACGCTTCGATTTGTGCATTCGAAAATCTCTGATTTCCATGCCCCGGAAAATAATTGATTTTCGAGGGCTCTAAAAATCCTGCGGATTTTTTTGAGATTTTTAACAGATTTTTCCAGAAATGTAGTTTTATCGGCCAAAAAATAAATTTTTGAGGTTGTATAATGATAACTCTATCACAAATAGTAACCCAGAGGAGGAAAATACTCCAAAAGGAAATGAAATACAGGCCTTTAAGCGAATTGAAAGAAAATATTAGGGGAACAAAGATAAGAGCAGATTTTAAAAGGGCACTTAAAGATAAAAATGTTGTTTCCATAATTTGCGAATATAAACCAGCGTCTCCTTCTAAAGGCAATATTTCTGATCTTATGGTTGAAGATGTAATTCCTTTATATGAAAAATCCGGTTCAAGTGCAGTTTCTGTAATTACTGAGGAAACATTCTTTAAAAGTGATATTAAAAATTTGCAGATTGCATCAAAAACCACAAAATTACCAATTCTCAGGAAGGATTTTATTATTGACGAATATCAGATTTATGAAGCCCGCTCATGTGGAGCGAGTGCAGTGCTATTAATGGCTGATATATACAAAGATCTGAGATTCGGAATTGATCTATGTCATTATTTTGGAATGGATGCCCTTGTAGAATGTAAAAACAGGGAAGAAGTGGAAATGGCTAAAAAAGCAGGAGCTAAAATAATTGGAATTAACAATCGAGATTTTAAAGATTTCAGTATAGACTATAAAAGAACAAAAAAGCTTGCAAAATATGTACCAGAAGATTTAATTCTTGTTTCAGAAAGCGGAGTGCAGAATGGAGACAATGTTGAACTTCTTGCAGGATACGGTGCAGATGCAGTACTGGTGGGCTCCAGCATCATGGAATCAACGAATATAAGCAAAAAGGTAGAAGAACTGGTTAAAGCAGGTAAAAATGCAAAGGTGATTAAATGAAAGTAAAAATCTGCGGAATTACAAGGTCTGAAGATTTAAGACCATTGAATAATTTAGATCCTGCTTTTATTGGTTTTATCAATATTAGAAGATCTAAGAGATTCATTCCAGGCCATAAAATAAGGGAATTAATGGATGAAATGGAAAATCCTGAAAAATCTGTACTGGTCTTAGAACCTGTAAATGTTGATGAAGTCATCAAAAAGGCAAAAAAATATGATATTAAAAATGTACAGTTACACTCTCTCTCTCCAGAGGAGATCTCAAAAATAAAGGGAATTAAGGTCATTAAAGCCATTGGAATTCCAGAAAAAATGGATGAAATCAAAGTTGAAGAAATAGGGGAATTTTCTAAGGTCTGTGATTATCTTTTGTTTGATTCTGTTGTTTCTGGAAAAAGTGGTGGAACTGGAAAGCAAATTCCAATTGAAGTTGCTCTTAAGGCCGCAGCAATCTCAAGAATGAACAATCCTCGGATTAAACTGTTTCTTGCAGGTGGAATGGATTCAAAAAGAATTGAAAACGAAGGAGAAATTTTAAAAGAGGTTTATGATTATGTTGATGTAAATTCTGGAGTTGAAGATGCTCCTGGAATTAAAAACAAGCACAAAATTAAGGAATTCATGGAAAAATGCATGGTGATCTCATGATTTTAGATGGAAAGTTCGGTAAATACGGAGGAGCTTTTGTACCTGAACTCTTAATACCTGCCCTTGAAGAGCTTGAAAAGGCATTTTTGAAATATAGAGAAGATAAAAAATTCAATGAAGAACTGGAATATTATTTAAGGGAGTTTGCAGGAAGACCAACCCCACTGTATCATGCTGAAAACCTATCTGAAAAGTTAGGATGTAAAATCTATTTTAAACGCGAGGATCTGCTTCATACAGGAGCCCATAAAATAAATAACACCCTTGGACAGGGACTTCTTGCAAAATATATGGGTAAATTAAGACTAATTGCAGAAACAGGAGCAGGTCAACATGGTATTGCTACTGCAGTAATTGGATCCCTTCTTCAAATCCCAACTGAAGTCTATATGGGAAGTGAAGATGTAGAAAGACAAAAATTAAATGTTTTTAGAATGGAACTCTCTGGTGCAAAGGTCATTCCGGTTTCAAATGGTTCAAGAACATTAAAAGATGCAATAAACGATGCATTTAGAGATTGGGTTTCAAGCGCTGATACCACTCATTACCTTATCGGCTCTACAATGGGGCCTCATCCCTACCCAACGATGGTGAAACACTTCCAGAAGGTTATTGGAAGAGAAACCAGAGAAGATATCCTTAAAAAAGAAGGTAAACTTCCAGATGCAGTTATTGCATGCGTAGGAGGTGGAAGTAATGCTCTGGGAATATTCTCTGCATTTGTTGATGATGAGGAAGTAGAACTTATAGGTGCTGAAGGCGGAGGAGAAGGATTAAAAGCTAAACATGGGGCAACCATCAGTGCAGGTACTGAAGGAGTTTTACACGGGTCACTATCATTCGTTCTCCAGGATGATCATGGACAAATTGCAGAGGCTCATTCAATATCTGCAGGTCTTGATTATCCTGGAGTAGGGCCAGAACACGCCTTTTTAAGCAGTGAAGGGCGTGCTAAATATTATCCAGTAACTAATGAGGAAGCTATTAGAGGATTCAAGCTTCTTTCCCAATATGAAGGGATTCTCCCTGCACTAGAAAGCTCTCATGCAGTTGGAATGGCTGAAAAATATGCAAAAGAAAATAAAGGAAAAACAATTGTGGTTAACCTCTCAGGTAGAGGAGATAAGGATGTTGATATCCTTGCAAAGCTCATGGAAGTGAAATTATGAGGATTGAAACCTATGAAGATGCATTTAACAGGGTAAAAGCCAGAAATGAAGGTGCATTCATCCCATTTACAGTTGCAGGTGATCCTGATTTTGAAACATCCCTTAAAATTGTTAAAATTTTCGTTGAAAACGGTGCCGATGCCCTTGAAATTGGTTTTCCTTTTAGCGATCCTGTTGCAGATGGCCCAACTGTACAGCTTGCAAATACAAGAGCACTTGATGCTGGAATGACTGTTGAGAAGGGATTCCAATTCATAAAAAAAGTGAGAGAATTTACAGACATACCTGTTGGAGTTTTAACCTATTACAATCTAATTTATAAAATGGGAATCGATGAATTCTATGAAAAAGCCAAATTAAACGGCGCAAATGCTATTCTTGCCGCGGATTTACCTCCCGAAGAAGCAAATGATGCTCTCCATTCTGCAAAAAGATATGGTGTTCAGCAAATTTTCATGGCTGCACAATCTACAAGTAACCAGAGATTAGATGAAATATTGAAGTTATGTTCGGGTTTTCTCTACGTTGTTGCAGTTATGGGGATTACTGGAGCGAGAAATGAGCTTAAAGACAGTACTATCGAACTTATAGAGCGTATAAAATGCCATAGTAAAATTCCTGTTGCTGTAGGATTTGGAATTTCAAAACAAGACCATGTAAGCAATGTTATTAATGCTGGTGCAGACGGTGCAATTGTTGCAAGCGCAATACTTAATATAATAACAGAAAATCTCCATAATAAAGAGGAAATGCTTCAAAAGATTGGAAAATTCTGCAGGGAATTGAAGGGCGTAACAAAGGTAATCAGGTGATCCTGTGATGGATGAATATCTTAAAAAAATAGTATCCGGCGATGATTTAAGCCAGAATGAAGCTTATGAATGCATGATGCACATAATAAGCGGAAATTTAAGTGATTCTATGATCGCTGCCTTTTTAACTGCCCTTTCTATGAAGGGGGAAAGTGTGGATGAAATTACTGGATTTGTAAAGGCCATGCGTGAAATCTGTGTACATGTATCTCCAGATATAAATGCTCCCCTTGTAGATACATGTGGAACTGGAGGGGATAAATTAAAAACATTTAATATAAGCACTGTTTCTGCAGTAATAGCAGCATCATGTGGGGTTGTAATCGCTAAACACGGAAACAGAAGTATAACCAGTAAATGTGGTGGTGCGGATATACTTGAAGCTCTTGGAGTAAAAATAGATGCGGGTGCTCGAGAAGTGGAAAAATGCATGGAGCAAACCAGCATAGGGTTCATGTTCGCCCCTAATTTTCACCAGGCAATGAAAAATGTAATGCCAGTAAGGAAGGAACTTGGAATCAGGACAGTCTTTAACATTTTAGGTCCTCTAACATCACCTGCAAATGCTGATATCCAGCTTCTGGGTGTTTTTGACCCTGAGTACGTTGAATTAATGGCCGGAGTGCTTAAAAACCTTGGAGTAAAGAAAGCGATGGTGGTACACGGATTTGATGAGGATGGAAACCCGGCAATGGATGAAATTTCAACCATCGGCAAAACAAAGGTTGCAATACTCAATAATAATAACATAGAAATAAAAGAAATTTATCCTGAAGATTTCGGTATTAAAAGATCTGAAAAAGAATTGATTAAGGCCTCTTCAAATCTTAATGAAAATAAAGAGATTTTTCTGGGGATTTTAAAGGGCAATAAAAAAAGTAAAATAGAAAAAGCAAGACTTGATTTATGTCTTGTAAATGCAGGAGCCATTCTCTTTATCGCTGGTGTTGCAGATAGCTTTAAAGAAGGATTTCAAATAGCGCTGAAAGCCGTTGAGTCAGGTAAAACCCTCTTAAAACTTAATGAATTTGTAAAAGCAACTAATAATTTAGAATAAATTAAAACAGATGCTAGATAACTGGTTATAAAAAAATAGAATAAAATGAGGTAATTATATTACCACATTGCTCCAGACTATTATATGTATTTTTTTTAGATATAAATTTTGTGTAAGGCATCAGATATTTAGTAATGCCTAAAAATTTTATGATTTTAATTTATCTAAAATTAACTTTAGTACTTAAAATTAAAAAAATCAATGGGCCCGCTGGGATTCGAACCCAGGGCCTCACGGTTATCAGCCGTGCGCTCTAACCAAGCTGAGCCACGGGCCCCCCATTGAATTGATGAAATGATTTTATTTATTCAGCATATTTAACAATAAAAACCTTCAAAAAGGTAGTTTCAAGATTTAAATTTCATTATATATAATCTTTACTGCATTTTATTCACTTGCTTAAAATATTTCTCATCTGTATCAAACATTCATCAAAATGGTCATTATTTAATATAGATAGATTACAGCCAAAGATCACCGAGCAAATGGCCATTGTGGTTCTTAAAAACCATTTATGCTCTTTTAAACTATCTAAAGAATCACTTATTCTTTCTTTAGGGTCTTTATGTCTTCTAAAAAGAATTCTATCTTCTGATGCTTCAATAACCATAATTATATCTGGATTAATAATTTCCAGAGGTAATGTAATTATATAACCAATTTTAGATTGGTCAACTCCGTGTAAATCTATAATTACATTATTTAAATCCTTTATTATTAAAGCGGTGCTTTTCCAAATCTCATATTGAAGATCAATGGAAAGGCTGAACATTTCATGGTCTGTAAATGCGAGATCTCTGCTTTGAGCTGTCTGGAGCATGAGATCTCCATAATTTACATAACCATATTCCAATTCTTTGCAAATTCTTCTACAGAGTGATGATTTTCCAACTCCAGGAACTCCAGTAACAACCACAACGTTCCATGGATGTTCCATTCACTACACCACTAAAGATTCATTTGTTAACCATTTCACAAATAGCATCGGCCATCATGTGACCTTCAACAACTATTTCTGCCTTATCTATTTCTTCAACCTTTTCAGCAGCCATTTTAGTGTTCATGGCTATGTTTGCTGCACTCATACATCCTGGATTGGTTGGTTTAATTGTTATTTTGGCAACTGTTTGTTCATTTTTTTCAATTTCAATATTTTGAAGAATTCCCATTTCAACAATACTTATGCCCATGTGAGGGTCAGGTACTGTTGCTACTGCATCTCTTACTTTTTCTATTAATTCATCTGTCATAATATCTCCTCAAAAATCTTCGATTTTTGTGGTTCGAAAAATGCATGCATTTTTCTTAACCTCAAAATTATAAATCAAATCACTCGAAAATCTATATTTTCGGTGCTTACGAAACTTCGTTTAGTAGCCGGAAAAATAGAAAATTTTTCCATGCCCAAACACGGAGCATGCAAAACTTCGTTTTTGCTGCCCTCGAACGTGGAATGTTCGGGGCTGAGGAAATTATATTTCCTGCGGCATCAAAATTGAAAATTTTGACAGTGTTTGAGGTTTAAATTATTTCTAAGTAGTTTTATATTAATTCTTCCCCTAATAGTTAAATAAATCTTTTAATCCATATATTTAAAAATAGGAGTAATTTTAATTGTCTTAATTTATGATATTTAAAGTTATTTATATTTTTGCCATCCTATTTACGATGCCTGATTTTGACAGCAATACCTTTACTTGCTCTTTTCATTTCATTTCCACTTAATACGGCCTTCCCAACTCCTACAACTTCATTATTCCTTAAGACCACTACCTCATCATTTGGGATTATGTCTTTATGGGCATTCTCCACTCCAGGAGAAAAAAGGGAGTTTGTTTTAAGTTCAAAACCAATTTCAACCCATTTAATTCCAATATCTTTTAAAATCTCGCCGCCTTCTAAATTAAGGGAATATAATCCGTTATTAAAGTGTAGAGTTGCTATCTGCTTTCCGTCCATAATTATCCTTCTATCAAACCTACCAATGATTTTCACATTATCTTGTATCAATGCATCGGCCTTTTTAGAGTTGAACTGATATCTGGCAATTGATCTGAGCATGTGAAGTGTTTTTTCCCTCCTATTAATCCGGGAATGCTTTTTTACTTCCATTTTAAGATTATTTATGGAATGTGGAGATGTTGTTTTTCCCTCTGAGGTATAAACTGCATTATCAAGATATTCTTCACATACCTGTTTATAACCTCCCTCTACATGCGCTATAACCTCTCTATCAGCCACATAATTCTTTAAACATTCCCCTACAACTTTAACCTCTTCATAAGCCCATTCTCCTGTTGTTGATGTGTCATAAGACTGTATTGGATATGTCTTTTCAAGTTCACGAGGACAAATTCCAAATGGAGAAGTTATTATGACCTCCTGAATACCTTTAGTTGCCTTCATAAAGATAAGATGAGACCTTGAAGATGAATAAGGCTTCTTCATGCTGCAGGGTAAAATAACCAATGCATCGCCCATGGGCTGGAGAAGATTCATTCTCTCCCTCCACCTTACAGCGTCAGGCCTGAATAATGACTCTTCTGTTATACACAGAACTTTCATAAATTTTCCTCAATTAACCAATATTTTCGCCATTAACCCATATAACTCCTGTAATCATGGCTAAATCCTTATCCAATGATACTAAATCATCTTTATTTAATTCATTGACGTCATTTTTTCCAACAATACGCGTCAAATCAGCAATTTCATTAGTTGAAACTTTTATAAAGTTTTTAAGTTTTTTAACTCCTTCATCTATATTTAACTGCTTCATCAGATGTGGATCTTGTGTTGTAATTCCAGTAGGGCACTTACCAGTGTAACAAATCCTGTATTGTTCGCAATTTATTGCTATAAGCGTTGCAGTCCCAGTATAAACAGCAGCAGCACCAAGGGCAAGACATTTAGCAAAATCTGCAGAATCAAATAGTTTTCCACTGGCAATTAAGGAAACATCATCCTGAATTCCCAGTTCATTTAGCTGCTTAACAGCTCTTGGTAGTGCAGCAACAATGGGAATACCTACATTTTCCCTCACATAGAGATCCGTGGCTCCTGTGCCGCCCCCAAAACCATCAAGTACTATGAAATCCACTTTTGAATCAGCGAGAATACTAATATCCTTTTCAATGTTACCACACCCAATTTTAGCGCCTATGGGGACTCCTCCAGTGATTCTTCGAAGTTCATTAACTTTTTCTTTGATGTGCTGTGGATCCTTCATATCAAAGTGATTGGATGGAGAATATGCTGCTTCTCCCTCCATTAAACCCCTCATTTTTGCAATTTCAGCAGTTATTTTATCTGCAGGTAAATAACTTCCCTTACCTGGATACGCTCCCTGACCAAAGCGTATCTCCACTGCAGACGCCTCTTTAAGTGTTTCTTCATTAATACCATACCTGCCGGTTGAGTACTGAACAATCATCTGATCTTTGGCTAATTCAACTTCATCTGGAAGTATGCCGCCTTCACCAGAATTATAGACAATTTTAAGCTCTGCAGCAGCCTTAGCAATAATAATTTTAACATTTTTTGAGACCGCTCCAAAGCTCATTCCTGAGACCATTATGGGAGAAGATAATTTCAAAGGTTTTTTAGCTTCTCTGCCAAGTATTACTTCAGTTTTTACTTCTTCATCTTTATTTAAGGGAATTTTTTCAACCTGGGCTGGGATGAAATGAATATCATTTAAAGAAAATGGTAGCTTTTTAAGGGATCCCATTGAAGCTGTAATGCTCTTTCCCATTGCAGATATGTCTTTAATTTTAACTATATTTTCATAAAACTCATTATCTTCCCTGGGGCTCTTTTTGCGCATTAAAGTTTTACTTTTACCTGCCCTTTCTTTATTGCAATAATAAATTCCATCTAACTCATATTCATAATAAATAGGACATGTATTACATATACAATCATTTGCATGGATTTCACATCTGCTTTTACCTGTTGCACAGTATAAAACATCTCCACTGCAATCATGAGGATAACTCGGGCAATAGGGACATCCACATTTCTTTCTGTTTTCTGGAGAGTCTTTAATTTTTTCTTTTTTATCTGCAGGAACAGTTAACATGATCTAATTTCCATCAAAGTAGTATAAATAGTATATTAGGAGGTAATCCTTTTGATTTAATTTCCTAATATATTATTGTATAAATCTTCGAGGATCTGTATTTATATCTACAATAATCGGTATTTTCGCTTTAAGAGCCTTATCCACAGCTTTTGGTAGTTCATCTGGAGCATCTACTCTTATTCCTTCACCGCCACAATTCTGGCCGTATTTTGCAAAGTCAAATTCGTGTAACTTAGTTGCGTAATTGGGATAATTCTCCATTAATTATTCCATTCTTATCATTCCCAGTTCACTGTTATTGAATATAAAAACCTTTATTGGTAATTCATATTTTACAGCAGTCATGAAATCACCCATGATCATTGCAAATCCACCATCTCCTGCAGTGCATATTACCTGTCTTTCAGGGTAGATTAATTGTGCTGTGATTGCTGCTGGAAGTGAAAATGCCATTGTACCTAAATAACCTGAAAATATCATTTCCTGCGTACTTTTCATCCAAAAATTTCTTCCAAAAAACCAGCCATTATCCCCCACATCCAGCGTTATTACAGCATTATCAGCCACTTTTTCATTTAAAATCCTCACAATATATTGAGGTCGTATTGGAGTCATGGTCGAATCAGCTTCTTTTTCCAGCAAATCCATCCATTCCCGCTTTAATCTTCTTATCTCATTTAGATATCCTTCTTTTCTGTTTTCTTTAATTAAATCTTTGAGCTGCGGAACAATAACTGTTGAATTTCCGAATAGACCGACATCCACCGGGAATCTTTTGGCTATCATCATTGGATTTATATCTATCTGCACTATTCTTTTTTTTTGAGGAATCCGGGCTTGATTAGAAAATGAACAGCCAATTACAATTAAAAGATCCGAATCTTGAACCACTTTAGTTGCGGCAGTTGACCCAATCCCCCCATGACTACCCACATAAAGCTCATGATGTTCATCTATTACTCCCTTTCCCCTGAAAGTTGACACAATTGGTGCCGAAATCTTTTCTGCTAATTCAATTATATTATCTCCCTGTCCTTTAGAACCAAATCCTATAACTATTACTGGCCTTTCAGCTTTGTTGATTAAATTGGCAGCTTTTTTAATCATGATCTCTGGTTGTGATATTGATTTATTGGGAAAACTTCCCTCAAAGGGCATTATTTCTGCATCATCATATGCTCTGCTTTGAAGATCTAAAGGAATACCAAGATGGGAAACTCCTCCCTCAATCAAAGCATGTTTAATTGCCAATGTTATAAGTGGAACCGTTTGCTCTACCGTCATCAAAGTTTTATCAAATACAGATACTGGTTTAAAAAAAGAATACTGATCAATTTCCTGAAACGATCCTGGACCAGTTATCTGTCTTTTAATCATTCCTGTCAAAGCTAAAACAGGCGAATGATCCAGACTTGCATCATACAATCCTGTGGCTAAATTAGTTGCTCCTGGCCCTGCAATGGTAAGACAAGCTGCAATGTGTCCTGTAAGTTTACCATGAGCAGAAGCCATAATTGCTGCTGATTCTTCGTGTCGTACCTGTATGTATTTTATTTTGTCATTTTTCCTTATAGATTCGATGATTCCTAAAACAGATGTCCCTGGCATTCCAAAAACGTATTTTACGCCCCATTCAACCATTTGATCCACCAGTACATCAGATACTGTGGTTTCTTCCTTTTCAATTTCTTCGCCTTTTTCTTTTAAGGGGACAAATAAATCTTTAGAAACATTACATATGGGACATTTCCAGTCAGCAGAAAGTTCTTCAAACTTAATACCTTCCTTTTCTTCATCAAATATATAGTTACAGACTACACACCTATATTTGGACATTCAAAGCCTCACGTTGTATAGTTATGATCGTAAGCAGTAATAAAATATTCTAATATTATATTATTGATGGTGTTAATTCTCTTTAAAAATGTTAATTTTAAATTCTGACCCTTGAATAAGCTTTTTTTATGGCAATCATAACTGAATTAATATACCTTAAAAATGAATATATTGACATGGACAGATATAAGGTTAAATCCTCCAAAGATAACCAGGTTTTCTTTGTGACTGATTGTTATAAAAGACTATGTGAAATTTTTGAAACCCTAAAAACAGGAAAGGGTAAAATTATTCATGTAGTAGGAGCTCCAGGTACTGGAAAATCCGCCAATATTTTTCATGCCCTCCAAAAAACAGATTTAAATATTTATAACGCTAAATTCAGCTTAAAATTTGATGGTGAAAGTTCTAAGGAAGTATTTAATAAACTTTTTAAGGATCTTTCAAATGATCTGGGAGTAAAAACAAAAAAAGATGGTTATAAAAGACTTTCTGAGTATGATTGTGTTTTAATTGCAGATAGCTTCCATGATTCCCATAATTTAAATGATAATAAGATAGGATTCAGTCAGTGGACAGATAAAGCAGGTTTTAAAGCTTTTTATTTTTATTTACTTTGTATAAAGGAATATTTTAAAAACAAAAAGTATTTTGAAAAAATAAATTTAGTATTTCAAACTGCATGGAAAATCCGTATCAGAGGTAAAAAATATGATATATTCACTGATTTTAGTTTTTTATCAAAAATATTAGTGAAACTACTTAATATGTTCTTCATAGTTGTGGAGATATCCTATTCAGAGAAAGAAACCATTGATATTGTCAGAATGCATATCAATGATGCTGATGCAGAAATGATTAAACTTCACATTAAAAAATATGGTCACAAACCAAGATTTATATGTAATGCGCTGGAAAAGTAAATAAAAACTATTTTAGACAGAAAAAAATGGATTATATCAGACAATTAGAAAAAATTATCTAAATAAAATCTTAATGGTGACCGGTAATGATAAAAACCCTTATTAAATCAACAAGAATTACCTGGGCATCAAAAAACGTTAATGCTTATCTTCTTGCGCTCACCTATGCCTACTTTTCAGGTATGGCTATTAATAATCCCCTGGAAATACTTGAAGGTCTTTTACTGGTTTCTGTACTCTGGGGTGCACTATATAGCCTGAACGACCTTACAGATTTAGAAATCGACAGAAAAGATTATTCTAAAAGGAACAGGGCTTTTATAAAAGATAATATTGACGGTAAATGGATAGTTCTATTTGCAGGAGTTTTAATCATTGGAGTTTTTACGGCATCACTACTCACCTTGAGCCCAGAATTTACTATAATTTTAGGATTAATGCTTTTAAACCAGTTAGCATACACATTACCACCATTAAGGCTTAAAGAGACCGCACTAGCTCCATTTACAAGTACAGCAACGAATACTGTACTTAGAATTGCCTCGTGCTGTATACTGCTTGGAAATGTGTTAATAGTTCCTGTAAGTGTATATCTTTTTATGTATATAGCCAGTATGGGAACTTATATGATGTACAAATCCAAGCCTGTTCCTGCAAGTGTTTTAACCATAGCTGCAGGAACTCTTCTGGTTTATATACTAATTTCAGGCCAGATGAACCCTGTCCAATTCCTTATAGCCATCGTTCCTGCGGGTTTAGCTGCAATACCCCTCTTTTTATCGCTCTTTAGAGAAAGGGATAGAATGACATCACTTGCAGATGTAGCTTATCATCAGGTGGCCATGATTTTCTTTTTCATCTGCATCCTGATCATCATCTTTTAAAAGATACAAAGGATATTTAAAAATAAAAATTAAAATTAGAATAATTTGCCTAATTTTAAAAGAGCCTTAGGGGAAACTTTTATTAAAACTTTTAGAAGTTCTGTTGTACTTATTCTTTCAAACTCAGTTTCATTAAACGCCTTTGCAATTGAATCAAGTTCGTCATCGGATAGGCTCTCCAGATAATCCCTTGCCTTCATGTATTTACCGAATGATTCCCCAAGTTCTTCTTCACAGCGTTTATCGTATTCAAAAAGTCTATTTGCAGATACATCTCCTTCCTTAATTGCTGCAGCAGCTATTTCACCTGCAATAAGTCCTCCCCGCATACCACTTATTATTCCTCCCCCAGTTAAAGGATTTACCATTCCTGCAGCGTCACCAACTACTAAAAGATTGTCAGTTGATATATTTTTAAGTATTCCACCCACTGGATCTCCCCCTATGTTTAATTCAACTGCAGTGGCGTTTTTAGTTGTTGGACAGTTCTGTGCAAATTCAACCAGGTGCTCGTAGGCACTCTTTTCTGTTAAGGTGGATATAACAGCAAGACCAACATTAGCAATGTCCTTTCCTTTAGGGAATACCCATGCATACCCCCCAGGGGCAACGCTTCCAAAATAGAATTCCAGTGCATTAGGATTTTCCATCTCTACACCCACCATTTCAAATTGAGCGCCAGATTCCATATATTTAGGTTTAAATGTAGTTTTAAGGCCGCCCCATCTTCCAACTCGGGATTCTGGACCATCTGCACCTATTACAATTTTTGCCCTGATCTCAAATTCTTCACCCATACTCTCTGCCTTAACAATTAAATGGCCGTCTTTTCTCTCCAGACCCTTAGCAAGGGTTTTAACCATTATATCTGCCCCGGCCCTTGCAGCGTCCATGGCCATAAACTTATCAAAAACTTTCCTTTCCACAACGTACCCCATTTCTGGAAGTTTAACAGTTTCCTGGGTGAGCCATACATCTGTTCCACCTGGTGATACCAGCCTTACGCCATCAATTTCTGAAGTTACCCATCTGCTGCTTGGTTCTATCCCCAAGTTGATTAAACCATCCTTGGACACTCCCTCGGCGCATCTTTTAGGTGCGCCTATTTCAGATTTCCTCTCAATCATCAGCACACTGGCACCGTTTAGTGCCCCATGCTTAGCAGCAGATGAACCTGCCGGTCCTGCACCAACTATTAGAATATCAGTTTCAATCATCAAACCTACTCCTCTTTCTCAAGCGCCCTTACAGGACATGCTTTTATGCATATCTGGCAGTCTTTACATCCATCCTCATCAAATATCAGATTTATTTCACGGACTTCGATGAGTCCCCTCGGGCATACACCTGCACACTCACCGCAGTACATACACCATTCTTTTACCTTCATTATTATTTCACCTTTATTCTAATTATCCTTAATTATTTGTAATATATCTAAATTTTAGAATTATTCCTTTTAGTATTTAAATAATATGTATTTAGTTTAAACTGTCCTATTATGCAGAAAACGAGAGAAACTTTACATTTTATCATATTACAGTTGAAATTGTACTTCGCCATACTGTTCATACGCAGTAAATATATAAAATTCATTTTTTCTATCTTTTTACTGGAGACCTTAGACTGCCCAATATCATATGCCCCCATTGTTTCATCTTTGCACTTTGATTTTTGTTAATGCTCATTAACGTTGATATTAACTCACATTAAATGCTTTTCAATTATTTAAATTCTTTCATAACATTTATAAGCAATATTAATGAATCATTAATTATATTATAAGGTGGTTTAATGGGTTATCTTGTTTGCAATAAATGTGGAGGATATTATGAGCTCCAGGAAGGAGAAAATCCAGCTGAATTCACGGATCA
Source organism: Methanobacterium sp. UBA176 (assembly GCA_002505765.1). Lineage (GTDB taxonomy): Archaea > Methanobacteriota > Methanobacteria > Methanobacteriales > Methanobacteriaceae > Methanobacterium_D. The sequence goes on from DAVZ01000036.1 coordinate 43,356, forward strand.
ATTTGAATGTGGTGGATCCCTCAAACACGTTAGTGTTTGGGGCATGCAAAAACCAAAGGTTTTTGCGGTCGCGAATTTTCAATTCGCAAACACCGAAAATCAAAGATTTTCAAGTGCTTTAAAATATGCTCAAAATTTGGATGAACATGTTGTAGATGAACTGGATCCAATAGATGTAGTTAATTTTTGCCCTAATTGCGGAGCTGAAATTGAGAAAAATGCGAAATTCTGTACAGAATGTGGGGAAAAGTTAGATAAATCGAGAATGTCCCATCATGATTTAGAATATAATTACGCTCGTCCTTTAATCCATGTTATTTTACTTTTCCTTATAACTTTTGGTTTATACTTCTTTTACTGGTACTATAGAAACTGGAAAAATTTAAAAAAACATATGGATATGGATATTAATCCTGTTTTAAGAACAATAGGATTGATAGTCCCCATAGCCGGAATTTATCTAATATATGCACAATTTAGGGATATTAAAAATTTTGCAGAAGAAAGTGGAGTGGAAACCTATTCTCCTGGTTTAATCACTTTTGGAGTTATATTTTTTAATTTATTATCTCGACTTCCCAGTATATTCTGGTTGTTAACATTCTTAATGGTCTGGCCCATGTCAATTGTACAGAAGACACTTAATAACTACTGGGAAAAGGAACAGCCTGGAATTCCAATGAGGAATAAATTTTCTGGTGTGGAAATTGTGGTAATGATTATTGGAGCAATTTTTTGGATTTTAGCTATTATCGGAATGCTTATTCCTGAGTAGCGGCTTTCAAGGTGAAAAAATAAAAAAAAAACACCTTTTTAATTTTAATTATAGCTACAATTCCAATTTTTGTTTTTTTAAGTGGATGTGGACGATTCTGCTGATAAAAATAAAGCAATACTATAACTCAAGATTATAGTGGGAATTATACATCATTATTCAGATTCAGCAAGTGAAATAGAGTCAATTGGATGGTATGCGACTAAAATAGATAATGATATCTATAATGTTACATATGAAATCAAACAAAAGGATAAATCAACCATTTACGAGTTTAAAACAAATATAAAAACTGGTAAAGTTATAGGAACCAATGATTTAGGAAAATGGATAATCGATATTGTAAAATATTATAATTCTGATTCAATTGATAAATGAAATAGATTTAGTTGATATAATAATTATCTTTTTTTTGGTTATATCATTATTAAAGAAAAAAATATAACTAATCTGCAAAAAACCTGCCTAAAAGCCAGTAAATATTATCTTCCGGCATTTATAGATTCCAGATGTACAACAACATCCTCTATACTTTCAATTTTTCTTTTAAGTTCATCTTCAACATTATGGGCTACATCATGAGCTTTATCTATAGGAAGTGATGTTTCAACGCCTATATGTAAATCAACGTAGATTTGAGAGGGTACACCCCTTGTTCTTATTTTATGCACTTCGCAAACACCATCAACCCTTTGGGCGATATTTTTAATTATGCCTTCATCTATTAATGCTTTATCAAGTAAAACATCTGAACTGTCCTTGATTATCTCTATTCCTGTTTTAGCAATTAAAAGTGCAATTAAAATAGCTATTAAAGGATCTGCAAGCACATATCCTGATTTAATTGCAATAAAACCTAAAATTACTGTAATGGATGCATATATATCACTTCGAGTATGCCTTGAGTCTGATATCAGTATACTGCTATTCATTTCCCGCCCTTTATTATATTCATACCATGCAACTGCTACATTTATTAATAGGGTAATTCCAATAACTAAAAAACTTAGTATACCGATTTCTGGAGTTACAGGATTAAAAAATCTTTCTATTGCAGAGCGGATTATTTCAAAACATGTTAAAAACAGTAATGTGGCAATTACAATTGATGCAAATGTTTCAAACTTAGCATGTCCATATGGATATTTTAAATCAGGGGGTCTTGCAGCAATGGTAATTCCTATAATCCCAATAATGTTGGAAGAACTGTCAAAAAAAGAGTGAAATCCGTCAGTGATCATGCTAAGCGAATTTGTAGCCCATCCATAGGTTACTTTAGCCAAGGCCACAGAAATATTTAGTATTAATATCAGGAAAAGGATTCTCTTTATATTTCTATAATAATTTTCTTTATTCATTATAGATCCCCCCTTAAAATATCCCTTCAAATAATTTATTTTATAATAAAAATAAATATTGCTTTTATAGTGAATAACCAAATGTTTTAAACTTTCCAATTCTATAACTAACATATCGTGCTTTAAACAAACGTGATTTATTGAATTATCCAAAAATAATTTGTGTAATAAAGTTATGCTATCCACTACAATTAAATTCAGTTATGTTCTAAATAAATACGTAATTAAAAATCTACCCTTTTTTAACTCTGTTTTTAATTTAAACTGCGCAATTATTAACCCCCAAATGCAACATTTAAAGTTCAGTGCGTAAAATCCATTCTTCCCCAAAATTTTATTTTGAATACCACAAATCTCAAAGTATAACTAAAATAACGTAACAGTAACCAATTATTTTATGGATAAATTATCACAGATCCCCTACATCAATACAAATAGCCAAAAAAGAAGCAGTTACTGGAAAAAAAATATTAACTTAGGAATGTTCAGTAAATAATGAACTTTATTACCTATTATATGTATTTGACAAATTACAGATACATCTACTATAAAAAAAACCTGATTAAAAAAAAATAATAATGAAAAATTCACAGGACATATATTTCAAGTGTAAAATTCTGTGATATTTCTCACATATTAGGGACTGTAAAGTTTTGGGAGGATGGAAATTTTT
>DAVZ01000009.1 GCA_002505765.1 Methanobacterium sp. UBA176
AAGGAATTTTCGATACCCCCCCCTAAAATCATGGATTTTCCAAGGCTCTCCAAATCCATAAATAAATCAAAAATCTCTGGTGTAAAAATTAATTACGGGACAGCCTCTTTAATTAAAAAGTACGGATAAGTTAAAACCATATTTTACTGTAAAAACTGTAAGACATCCAGTATTGAGCTTAATTTTGAACTCTTTTTAAATTCTAACCATAATTTTTTCAGCTATTTTTCTATTCAGGGTAATTTTAGTATCATCCATTTTAAATAAAGGGGAAGTACTTGTCCTGATTACTGTAATTTCTTTACCGGGTGAGATCTCTATAGGAATTAATTTATGTAAATTCTTAACTTCTGGTGAATGGACATATATGATTATACCTGACTGGCCTTCTTTTAACTGTGTAAGTGGTAAGACTGATTTTTCAAGGATTTCTTTTATTTCCACACTGCAGTGGCAGCTATTTCCATTGCAACTACATGATGGGATGTCTTTTCCATGGGGACATGTTTTGGGATGAGAAAGGAAACTACATATGCATTCTTCCACATTTCCTTTCATTATTTTTTCCAGTTTGTTAGCTGCTATTTCCATTTCGTTCCCTGTGAGCCCTAAAGAGTCGTGGAATAATTTTTCTGCCAGCCGGTGTTTTCTTATTATTTTTTTTGATTCTTCAAAACCAAGTTCAGTCAGGGAAACTTTATCCTGCTGATGTTCAATTAAGTTTAGCTTTTGAAGCCTTTTAAACACATTTTCATCTTTTATTTTAAATTTTAAATCCATATTTTTATTCTGTTCAAAGTGTTCAAACATTTTTTTCAGTATCGATGCTTCTTTTTTATTTATTTCCAATTTTTTAACCTCCGGTTTTAATTAAAAATTTAGGCATACCTAAATTATTGTTAGGTATACCTAAATCTCTTCTCATATATAACACTTGTTATATTACAGATATTTGAAAAAATAGTAATTAATATTTGTATCTTTATTTAATACCAGGATATTGTTCATTAGCATCCTAATCTGACTAATAGTGTGATTTTAAAAAAATTCATTTGATATAAATTAAATTTGAGTATTAAAACAACTTATAATATTAGACTAAGGTTAATTACTACAGAATATTACTTCATACAAAAAAATAATATAAGTTATAGTCATGAGCATTACTTATTTAACTATGAATAAAAAAACTGAAAAATTTGCTTTTAAGCGCTTAAAAAACAATATTCTAAAATATTATGATTTGCAAGGTTAAAAACTTTTACATGGCAATAAATTAAAACAGGTCTAATAATTATTAAAATGTAAATTTAAACTTAATAAAAACATATATCCATGCTTATGATTCAAATGTGAAAAGATTTAGAATAGTTTTAAAATGTTAATGTTCTTTTTTGAAAGATTAATAAAGAAGAGATAAAAATATAATTAAAAATTAAGGAAAACATGGTTTCTGATAATTAGAGCTTACTTAAAAAACACGTTAATAAAACTTATTACTAGGTTTATTCTACGTTTCCAATAAATATGCTTTCTGCAATTTCACTGTCTACAGCAATCTGGGTGTGTTCCATCTGAAATACGTGTGAAGGATATGTTCGAATAACTTCAACTTTCCTGCCAGGTAAGAGCCCCATTGCAAGTATAGTATCTAAATTTTCACGTTTAGCTGATTTTATATAAACAATTTTACCGGACTGTCCATTTTTTAGTTTTGTTAGGGGTAAAATTAGCCTTTCAAGAACTTTTTTTACTTCAGCAGCGCTTTTGCGTGCTTCTTCAAGACACTCACATGGCGGTATGGGTTTACCGTGTGGGCACTCTTCTGGATGGAAGAGGACTGTGCAGATGCTGTCTTCCACACCACCTTCCATTATATGTTCAAAATTACATGCTGCAGTTTCCATATCTTCTCCACTCATACCTAAAACATCATGGAGCAGTTTTTCAGCCAGCCGGTGTCTTCTTATTATTTTTTTAGATTCCTCAAAGCCTTCTGAAGTCAGCTGAACTTTATCACCTTCATACTCTATTAACATTAAAGTTTCAAGTTCCCTGAGTGCATTTTCATCGTATTCATTTACTGGTATAAGTTTATCATCCTCATCTTCAAGGAATACCCACATTTTTTCAAGTATTTCCTCTGCAGGTTCACTTATTTTCACTTTTAAACCTCCTTTTTAAAAATTTTACAATTTTTGAGCCAATTTCTGGTTCTGGTAAAATTTCATATCCACAGTTTGGGCATCGGATTTTTTTACAACCTGATCCAAGGCATCCTTTACAGATTTCAAGCCTTTTATTTTCATCAAAAACATGTCCGCAGAGCGCACACTTCATAAAACAACTCCTAAGCTGGTTAATATTAGGTTAACTATAAATCCAATGGTAAATGCGAATACAAGGATGAATGCTGCTATTAAAATGGCCAGTTTCATACCTCTTTCCTTTACCATTATCATGAACTGTGCAACACAGGGCATGAACAGTGTTATTACTATAGCGGCCACTAAAAGCTGTACTCCGGTTAAAGCACCCTGTATATCATACAATCCTGCAGCACCATAATCTCTCCTGAAGAATCCAAGTATAAATGTCTGTGAAGCTTCAACTGGTAATCCTATTGCATTTATAACTGGTGCTATCAGTGCTATAATCGCATCCAGAATACCTGCTAACATTAAACCCCATAGTACAATACTTATCAGGATGAAGAGGGGGATCACTTCCTTGATATACCATATAAGTCTTGTATAAGTCTTTTTTATCACATTTGAAGGTCTTGGAACCCTAAGCGGAGGCAGTTCCATATAAAAGACGGGTTTATCTCCAGGCATGATTTTAGATGCTACAAATCCAACCATGATATAGTTAAATAATATCACCAGAGCCCATAGCCACAGAGCATTTGGATATAGAGCTAAAACAGCAAATATAACACCTAATTGTGCTGTACAGGGTACAGCTAACGCCATAAGCAGTGTGGCAATTGTTCTTTCGCGTCTGGTTTTTAAAGTTCGGGTTACCAGAGTTGCCATAGTACCGCAGCCTAATGCAAGTACCATTGGTATAACAGCCCTTCCACTAAGCCCTACAACTTTGAAGACCCTGTCTATTAGCAGTGCTAACCTTGGAAGATATCCACTGTCTTCTAAGATTGAAAATACCAGAAAGAAGGTGGTTACTATTGGAAGTATTATCCCAATGGCGTAAGTTATACCCAGTGTCCAGACACCATAGTCACCTACAAAGAACTCCTGGATTGGTACATAGGGTATTGTATTAACCACAAAATCTGTTATCCAGGGGTTGATCAACTCCCCAAAGAAGGTCTCTTCTACAAGCCCTACCAGATCTCCAGCACCGAACACTCCTACAAACCAAAAAAGGCCAAAATATAAAATTACGAGCAATATGGGTATCCCTGTTAAAGGGTTTATCATTACTCTGCTCAAGCTTTCTCGAAAGCCTATATCTACCTTTTCTACTTCTTTTGATGTTGAGGACACAAATTCACTTGCTTCCCCCTGTAATCTAAGCTTCACCAAATAATTTAAAGGCTGCCTGAATTTAGAAGCTGTTTCATTTACTATTTTCTTAATATTATTATAATTTGCACCCTCTTTTTTTTTAACTAACTTTTCTATGTCTTCATCCTGCTGTAATAACAATAGAGACAATGATCGTCTGGATATAGGATATTCATCGCTAATAAGAGTGCTTATTTTATTAATAGCTGATTCTAATGTTTCATTATATTTAATATTGTAACCTGTTTTTGGTTTATAGCTACCTATTTTATTTATAAGTTCAGCCACCCCCCTCCCTGTGGTTGCTGCGGTGGGAACAACAGGTATTCCAATTTCTTTTTCAAGTTTAGCGTGGTCTATTCTTAATCCTACTTTTTCCGCCTCATCCATCATATTCAAGACAAGTATAACCGGTAAATTTGCCTCTATTAACTGTAATGTTAATGGTAGCATCCTTTCAAGATTTTTTGCATCTGCCACATGAAGAAGAATATCTGGTTCCTCTTCAAGGAGCATTAACTTAGAAATTCGTTCTTCTTCTGTAATTGAACTTAAAGAGTACATACCTGGAGAATCAACAATATCAAAACTTTCTCCACTTATATCACAGCTACCACTGTCACTGGTTACTGTGGTTCCGGGATAGTTTGACACGGTTACGTATGCCCCAGTGAGTCTGTTAAATAGCAGGCTTTTACCTACATTTGGAGTTCCAACCAGCACTAATTTTTTTGATTTTCTTTTTTCTTTTTCGATTTTAGAGCTAAGTTCTAAATTGTCTTCATCGAAGCTTGATGGCTTCCTGTTGAGGCTTTTAACCCATGATTTAATGGTTTCAGAGACCATAAATAGTAATCCTCCATGTTTTTCATTTTTTTAATAATTTACTGGCTATGGCTAACTTCTAAACATTGAAAAATATCTCAAGTTTAGGAATGCCTAAACTTATAAAGTTAGGTATACCTAAATTCTTAATGGTATATAAAGATTGCTATTTCTAGGGACTGTAAGGTTAACGGGTGTTGAAAAATTTTCAATTTTTCACAGTGAAAAATCCCTGATTTTCACATGCTGGAGTCAATATTTCATATTCGTTAATTATTGTTTTCAGTAGACATATCAAGTCAAAAATATTTCAACAAATCTGCTCAACCCCAATAACTTTACAACCCCGTAAATATTAGTTATATATTT
>DAVZ01000005.1 GCA_002505765.1 Methanobacterium sp. UBA176
TTGTTCTTTCAGTAAGACATATAAAGTCAAAAATATTTCAACAGATCTGCTCAACCCCCAATAACTTTACAACCCCTATATATGGCGATGATCAAATTCAATTTTTAATCCTGAAATTTCATCTTTTTTAAAACACTCCACTTTAAAAGCGTCTGTATCTGCTTTTAAACTTCCTCCAACTTTTTGTGCAAGATAACATACCGTAACTGCGTGTCCCATTGGATCTCTATCTGGGTCAGAATAAACCCCTACAATTGTTTTTAATTCAACATCAAGGCCAGTTCTCTTTTACCTCTCTTAAAACAGCCCACTATACAGTTTCGCCGTATTCAACAAATCCTCCAGGTAATGCCCATGAATCTTTATAAGGATCATTTTTACGTTTTATTAAAACTGTCGAAAAATCTGTCGAAATTTTTAATTTCGACGCCATGAACACCTCGTGTTTGTTGGCTTTGATTTTTTGGGCCGCAGAACTTGTTCTGCAGGCTATTGAATCATTTCCACATGTTATTACCGCATCAACAGTTAATGAAGGACTCCTGTACAACTAAAAACCCTCCTGTATAAAAATAATGAGTTAAGCACTTCCTTTTGATTCACCAGTTTCAACACCGGCAGCTATTAAATGAGCGGCCCTTAATGGTTCAGGTATATTGCTTCTTGTTGCAGAAAGACTTACTATCTCTTCTGCATCTTCTAAATCAATTCCACATATCTGAATGTAGATTGGTTCTTTATTATCGATCCTATAAACTTTACCTGCATTTAAAATGTAATTCCATCTCTTTTCATGGTCTTCGAACTTCAAAAGAGCCTTTTTTATTTTAGGAAAGTCAGGAAATTTCCTCATGATAACGATAACTGGAATTCCTGTTTGATTGAAGATTTCACTTATATCTGCAATGTTAAATCCACCAAAAGTGACACCATCAAGCATTATAACTCCAATCTGGTCTTTATGTCGGGATTTATTGACCATCTCAATTATATTTCCAGTTGAATCATCTCCGTCCCCCGAAATATAAGTTCTTAAGACTCCATCCAGCCAGGTTCCCCCTCTAAAAACAGTTCCGACTAACATTATTTTATTCTGGGTATGGGGAGGAAAAGGAGCATCGTCTATTCCCAAAATCCTTATTTCCTTCTTAATTCTCCTGAATTTTTTATTTTTCATAAAATTAATGGAGTAAAAAATAAACTATTTTTTAGAAGACTCTATAATGCCTTTAAATTCATCGCATTGAGATATCAATGTCTCTGCTGCTTTTTGAAGTGATTTTCTTGGATTCTTTGCCTTAATATACAGTACCGGCTCTCCAACAATAGGATGGTCTATTACGTAGGCTGCAGATTCTACTCCCTTATCTTCCATTAAAGTTTTTCTTAATGCGTTGCATAGAGAATGGGTTTCCCCAGTAATCTCAATTTCAAGTTCATTTTTAGTATCCTTTAAAATCTTCATCTTATCCCTCGTAGTTAGCAGAGAGCTTTCTTTTTTCTTTTCGGTCGCAATTCAAACAATGCACTTCATTTTTACCTATTTTCACCATATAATGTCTGCAATTAGTGCACATTGCCTTTAAAACTCCCATATCATCGTCTGCAGTTGTTAAATCAACGTTGTCAAGACCTATGACCTTTGTAACATTTCCCTGGACAATATCCCCTATTCTAAAGGCTTCTGTTAGTTTAGCCAGATAACCCTTCTGGGCTTGTGAGATATGTATGCCCCCAACAAATGATGTTACTAGGTCCCTGTCTTCCCCTTTAATCTTATTTATTTTTACTGAAGCCCTCTGGCCTCTAACATCTGTTATTTCCCCAACTATTGGTTTTCCAACCTCTAAAGCTGGTGGTGTGCCAGTTTTAGGAACTATAGATATTTTTTTATTTTTCTGGTCAATGGAGACTGTTCCCACAACCAGAGACTTTATCTTTCCTTCCTCTTCATAGGTCCATTCTGATGGAACAAATTCTTCAGTGACTCCTAAAATGTCACCAGGTAAAACAAAATCTCCAGATTTAGTTTTCATTAATTCACCTCATTTAAAACAAGTAAAAACACTTTTTTATTTTTTGAAAAATATTAATGAAACAATATAGTGTAAATGTTATATTAATAGTTTTCATTTATATATGTTCAATTTCATCTATTTTATAATCTTCCCATTTTCTTAAGCCCAGAACAATTTCCAGTTCTTTTGGAGTTAAAAGAGGTTTTTTGTACATGTCGGCATCGTCTATGGCCACTCGCGGGCATGCAGTTATAACAAAGGCATCTAGATCCATATATGGTAGTAAAATGTCTGGAGTAATGTTATCAAGCATAATTAAGAATGCCTTTTTGTTTTCCTTTTCTATAATGTCCTTTAATTTTTTAGCAAGGTCTAATCTAAATTGACCCTTCTTTGAAGATAAGATAACTCCCCATTTCTTAGCTTCTTCAGCTTTTGTTATCTTTGCAAACCGAATTCTAAGGATTCTATCCCTAAATTCATGGATAGTTCTTATTTCATTAACATAAGGGTCAGCTATAAAAACCGGCCTCTCTGTGAAGATTGCTATTCCAAGAGCATGGAAATTTCCGCTTCCAACGTATAAAAAAGCGTCTGCATCAACACCTTTTATTGCCGAGAAATTACAACCCAGAACCTGACCTTCTCTTGTTCCAGAACCTTCTTTAATTAGTACTTCCTTCCCATTTTCTACTAAAAAATCCTTAATTTGAGTGATTAAATTTAAATGTTGAACTGTAGTTACAAGACCTATTTTTTTATATTTTTTAAGTAATTGGAGACTATTTGAAACTGCTTTCATCACATTAATTTTAGAATATGCTTCAATAAAAAGAACAGGTACTTTGTAATCAATTGGGAAATCAACATGCCCGAAATGTACTATTAAATCAACAAATCCTTCCATATGGATATCAGAAACATCACAAGCACCATAGCAAGGGTCTCCTGCTATTAAAACCGTTGCATCAGTTTCAGTTTCAATTTTCTGTGCCACCTTTACCGCATGGATTTTTAGGCCTTCTGGAAACTGTATTCCAACATTTTTTGCATTTAATTCTTTAATTTTGCTAATAACATCTTCAAACCTGAAATCATAGTTAAGCATTTTCATTCACAATTTATTTTTAAATTATAGAAGACTGTCCTCTATAACAACTTTTCCTTCCACTACATCTACCTTTATAAGAGCTTTAACTTCATATCCGGTTTCATTTTTAACTCTGGCTTTTCCTTCTCCTTTTTCGACGACAGTGATAACATCTGCAATTTCTACTCCACAACTCTTTAAAGCATTTAAAACTGCTATCATTGTACCCCCAGTGCTTACAACGTCGTCAACAACCAGAATCCTGTCCCCCTCATTGATTCCATTGATATAAAGCTCACATTCACTGTACCCTGTAACCTGATGGACTGCAACCTCATTATCCAGTTCATAACATCGTTTTCTTACAACCACAAAGGGGATGTTCGTATCCAGGGAAAGAGCAGTTGCAATATGGATTCCCATTGCCTCCATACAGACTATTTTATCAACTTTTAAATCTGCAACTTCCTGAATGGCCTTAGATACTTCTCTTAAAAGATCAGGGTCAACCAGCATTATACCATCAGTAATGGGGTGTATAAAATAATCATATTCACCTTTTTTTACTATTGGCGATTCTTTTAGCGTTTTTTTTAGTATTTCCAGCATTTTACCACCGAATATTAAAGTACATCTAAACCAGGGAATGAATGGTATAGTCAATTCATCTTCAGGATCTTAATAAAGCAAGATATTTTTATGACATAAGGTATATTTAATAATATAAAAATATAAACATTTATATAATTATAATAAACTGTCATTGATAAACCATGAAGTGAAAAAGATGGATAGAAAAATCATCATTTCAGTAATAATTGTTCTGGTTGTGGTTTTAGCAGCAGTAGGAGTTATTTTACAGAATAGGAACGAAATTCCACCAGTTAGAAACATTACTGTAAATGAAACTCCGGTAGCGCCAAACGTTACACGTCCTGCACCACCAGAACCCATAGAACCACCTGCAAACAAAACCATCCAGGTTAAAATATCAAGGGAAGAAGCGATGAGAATAGCAGAGGAAGCTTTAGCAGAACTAGGTCCACCTGAAACACAACCAAAATCTGTAGATGCCCGGCTGTTTCAATTGAGAGAAGAACACATGAAAGGATGGTCACCTGAAAATAGAGATATGTATAGATATCGTAGACATCCTATCTGGATATGGAATGTTACCATGAGATATCCTGAGGGAGTTCTTCCTTATGGAGAAATCTATGGAGATAGGTGGGTAGATGCTCAAACTGGTAGGGCACTTGTACTGATGGCACAGTAGGACCATTAATGTTATAGCAGGTAGATGTTCAAACTGGTGAAGTAATTATGAACTAAATATCAAAGGCAGGAAACTACCTGACAATTACAGAAAAGACACCTGTGAGGGACTTAAACTAAATATTACTCATAAAATTTCACCCTAATTTTTATAAATTAATATGAGAGGCAAATCATGTTAGGTAATCTTGGTAAAAACTTAACAAAAACAATGAAAAAATTAGCCGGTATGCCTATAATCGATGAAGAAGTAGTAAAAGAGGTTATAAAGGATATACAAAGGGCTTTAATCCAATCAGACGTTAATATTAAGCTTGTTTTAACCTTATCAAAGAAGATAGAAGAAAGAGCACTTAAAGAGGAACCTCCAAAAGGAATTACACCAAGGGAATATATCATCACCATAGTTTATGAAGAACTGGTGAATCTAATTGGTAAAAAAGCAGAGGAAGTTGAAGTAGATACCAGACCTTACAAAATATTATTTGTAGGTCTTCAAGGAAGCGGTAAAACCACTACAATAGGTAAACTTGCAAAATATCTGCAAAAAAAAAGTTTCAACCCTGCAGTTATCAGCACAGACACCTGGAGGCCTGCTGCCTATGAACAGCTCCGGCAGTTAACTGAAGGAATGAACGTACCTCTTTATGGGGATCCAGAAAATAAAGATGCCCTTGATCTTGCAAAAAAAGGTCTTAAAGAGTTTAAAAAACAAGACATAATAATTATAGATACTGCTGGACGTCACAAAGAAGAAAAGGATCTCCTTAATGAAATGGAACAGATATCATCAATTGTAGAACCAAACGAAGTTATACTGGTCATTGATGGAACTATAGGCCAGCAGGCAAAAGATCAGGCCCTTGCATTTAATAAAACCACTGATGTTGGTTCTATTATTATAACAAAGCTTGATGGTTCTGCAAAAGGTGGTGGAGCCCTATCTGCAGTTTCAGAAATCGGCGCCCCCATTAAATTCATTGGTACTGGTGAAAGGGTAGATGATTTTGAAGTATTTGATCCGGAAAGATTCATTTCCAGACTTCTTGGAATGGGAGACATTAAATCTCTTATTGAAAAGGCAGAAGAGATTGCAGAGGAAGATATAGACGCTGATGCAATGGATGCCATGTTAAGCGGGAAATTCACCCTCAAAGAAATGTATTCTCAATTTGAAATGATGAATAAAATGGGGCCCATGCAGCAGGTAATGAACATGATTCCTGGAATTGGTGGAAAGCTCCCTAAAAATGCATCTCAGATGACAGAAGAAAAGCTCAACAAGTATAAGATCATGATGGATTCCATGACAGAACACGAACTCACCCATCCAGAGGTTATAAAGCAGTCCAGAGTAAAAAGGATTGCCAAGGGCTCAGGTATGCGAAATGAAGATGTTAAAGAGCTTTTAAAATACTACAACGTCACTAAAAAAGCTATGAAAGGTTTTGGAAAGCGTAAAATGAGCGGACCATTGGGGCAGATGATGAGACAGATGATGCGGTAATTTAAACATTGAATTCTCTTTTTTTACCAGAATTTTATGGATTTTTTACATTTTTCTAAGGATATGATATAGATGGAATCTCAAATTACTGAAAAAGCACTTAAACTTATGGAAATCACGAATTGGAAACTCTGTAATCATTGTTTAGGCAGGAAATTCTCCAGAATAATAGAAGGAGAAGATAACAAAAACAGAGGCAAATATGTAAGAAAAGTTATATCTAAAAGTGATTATAGCGCTTTAGATAAAGATTCATGTTATGTATGTGGAAACATATTTGAAGATGTTGAAAATGGAATCATAGATAAAATAACAAACAAAATAGCTGAAGAAGAAATCGAATTCGAAACCTTTCTAATTGGATGTCGTGTTCTGCCTGAAATAATGGTTAGAGAAGAAGAAATTCATAAATCTATGGAACTGGATGTTGAAAACATAAAAAAAGAAATAAATAGGGAAATAGGAAAAAAACTGGCATCTGAACTTCAAAAAAAAGTGGATTTCGAATATCCAGACATAATAATAACATTAGACTTTGTAAAAGACAAAATATACCATCAGATTAACCCCATATTCATAGAAGGCCGTTATAGAAAACTTATTAGGGGTATACCCCAAACTAAATGGCCCTGCAGGAAATGCAGAGGTAAAGGTTGTCCAGGTTGTGATTACACAGGCCAGATGTATTCAGAGTCTGTTGAAGAGCTTATATCGGCTGTACCACTTGATTTATTTAAAGGAAAAGGTTCTAAGTTCCATGGAGCTGGAAGGGAAGACATAGATGTTAAAATGCTTGGAAATGGAAGGCCATTTGTACTGGAGATAAAGGAACCCCAATTTAGAAATCTTAATTTAGAAACTCTTAAAGAGAAAATAAATAAACATGCACAGGGGAAAGTGGAAGTTTCAGATTTGAAGATTACAGGAAGAAAAAGAAAGGGTATAATAAAAAACTCATCCAAAGATACATATAAAGTCTATAGAGCAATTGTAGAAACTGAAGATGAAATTAATGAAGATAAATTGGTTGAATTGAAGTCATTAGACATTATAAATCAGCGCACTCCAAAAAGAGTGTCTCACAGACGCGCAGATAAAATAAGAACACGTAAAGTTAGACAAGTTTGCGCAAAAATCATTAATTCCACCAGATTTGAGATGGTGGTGGAATGTGAAGGAGGATTATACATTAAAGAGCTAATAAGCAGTGATGAAGGTAGAACAAGCCCCAGTGTTTCTGAAATTATAGGTAGAAAGGCGGTATGTGTACAGCTTGACGTTTTAGAAGTCCATATTAAAATTTAAGGTGAATATTTATCTTTGTACAACATATGATTCATAAGGTTTAAATTCAACAAAACTTAAAATAGAAAAGTTTAGTATAAATAGGATTTTAGCATATATATAGTAGTAATCATATCAGATTTAAAGACTTTATCTCAATATCGAATTTTACAGTACTTTCTTTAGATCAGATAATTTTTCCAGAAACTATGCTAAATATTTTAAAATCATATAATAACGACTTAAGGTCATTTTAACAGTTTATTGATTGTGGAGGTTTTAAGAATGGTAAGAAGATCCAGAGGTTTTAGAAGTAAGACACGTTACAAACTAAAAAAGAGTGTGAGAGTAAGTAGAGCAAATCCAATAAGCAAAAAAATACAGACTTTTAATGAAAATGCTCTTGTTCATATTATAATTGATCCCAGCGTTCAAAAAGGTCAACCACACCCCCGTTTCCATGGTAAAACAGGTAAAGTTGCAGATAAAAGGGGTAGGGCATATATAGTAGAAATTAACGACGGTAATAAAGCTAAAAAATTAATTATAAGGCCTGAACATCTTAAAATGCAAGAGTGATGAAAATGATTGGGAAAAAAGTTATTGATACTGACCCCATCACCGTCGCAGAAGTTAAACAGATGCTTGAAGACCTTGCAGAAACACATGAGCTTACTTATGAACAAAATCTTGCTTTAGATCATGTAATAAAGTTCTCAAAGCTGGAAGCAGAAGAAGCAAAGAAACTGGTTGGGGAACTGGAAGAATTAATCAAAAAGAATCAAGCTATTAAAATTGCAGATATAATGCCTGAAGATCTTGCTGATCTAAGGCTTTTATTTGCAAAAGAAAGGGGCTCATATAAAACTGAGGATTTGGAGAAGATACTGGAAATAGTAGACAAATATAGATAGTTTTAAAAAAGGGATTTATGCAATGGTTTATGGGATTAGAGAAAATTAATATAATCCTATAGACAGGAATAATAAGATATTAAAGATAAATATTGAAAATCCTAAAGATTTTCAAACTTGAAACAGATGCATGCGAATTTTGATTCGCTGCACCGAAAAATTTTCAATTTTCGAGTGTTTCAAATAACATCATAGAAGTGATTAAATGGAAGAATATGCAATCATTTTGGATTATCTTCCTTTAGGTTACATTAAAGAAGGTATACCCACATACAAAAGAAAGCCTGTAGCACAGGCAATAGGTAAAGAAGAATTTACTCTCCTGGAACTTATTCCCAAAGACAATGTATCACCGGATATCCATCAGAAGGTCTATATAGGTTCAGGGAAAAGGGATGAAATATCCAGAGTAAATAGAAGGCTTAAATATGATGATCTTACAGCCACTGCTAAGGTTGAACTGAACTATGTTATAGAAGAAATCATTAAAACAAAAGAAGACAAATTCATCGATTTTTTCAACAATGCAGGCCCCATCTCAACCAGATTACATCAACTGGAACTGCTTCCAGGAATTGGTAAAAAGCATATGTGGGATATTATTAAGGCAAGGAAAGAAAAACCCTTTGAAAACTTCGATGATGTTAAAAAACGAGTTCATCTACTTGCCGATCCAGTAAAGCTCATTACAAAGAGGATTCTACTGGAGCTTGATGCTGCAAAGGATAAAAAGGGGAAGAGAAAGTACATACTGTTTACAAGACCCCCTGCAAAAAAGTATTAATCCCCAAATTCTTATTTTTTTAATTATTCTTTAAATTAATGTCCTTTTGGTAATTCGATGCACAAAGAAACCCTGAAAATTCTAAAAGAAAGCAATATAAGACTAAATAAACGGAAAGGGCAGAATTATCTCGTTGATTCGAATATACTGGATAAAATTATTGAATACTCCGAAATATCCTCTGATGATGTTGTATTGGAGATTGGGGCTGGTATTGGAACCCTTACAATACCGCTTGCAAATAGGGCTAAAAAAGTTATTGCTGTAGAACAAGACTCCCAGATAAGTGCTGTTTTAAAAAAAAGACTTGAAGATCTTGAAATTTTAAATGTCCATTTATTAACAGCCGATGCAACTACAATTGACTTTCCAGAATTTAACAAGGTCGTATCTAACCTTCCATACAAAATTTCATCGCCAATTACCTTTAAACTGCTGAAATATGATTTTGAATATGCAGTACTCATGTATCAACTTGAATTTGCCCAGAGAATGGTGGCAAAACCGGGCGATTCCAATTATTCGCGGCTTTCATTGATGCTGCACTTTTGTGCATATATTGAACTCCTTTTTGAAGTCTCAAAGCACTGTTTTTTCCCTGAACCGAAAATATCATCGGCAGTCATTAAATTAATCCCCAATAAAAGAGTAGATGTTGATGAACTATTTATAAAAACTTCAAGGGCACTATTTCAGCATAAAAGAAAAAAAGTTAGAAATGCCTTACTGGATTCTTTCCACGAAATTGTTGCTGTGGATAAAAAAGAAGCTAAAGAGATAGTTTCCAAATTGGATCCCCAATTATTAAATGAAAGAGTTATAAAACTTGATCCTGAAGATGTTTTGACGATTTCCGATGAATTGAAGTTATTATTAGAAAATAAACTGATTAGGAGAATAAAAAATGAAAAAAAATCCCTATGAACTATTTCAAAAGGAATGTCCCGAGTTAGCAGCCAGATTTAACGATTTAGTTGAAGCTCAAAAGGCTTTAAAAGTTTTTGATGCCAAAACAAAGCAGTTAATTAACATCGCTATTCAGACGGCTAACCGTAATCCTCGAGGAGTACAGATGCATGCCATGATGGCTAAAAATGAAGGTGCAGCTCGTGAAGAAATTGTTGGTGCTGTTGTGCTGAATTTGCACCATTCAGGGCTCGCTTCCGTGCTTGAATGTCTCCCAGCTGCTATTGATGGCCTTGAAGGTAAATTCTAAAGGATATGTAATTAAGGATACAAAAGCCGTATATTCAAGGAAAATATCTTCAAAAGAAGCAGAAAGTGATTTTATTTCACACTCAAACACGAAGCCCTCAAAATTTTCGATTTTGGGGCATCAAAAACGAAGTTTTTGATAGTGTTTGGTGCCCCGAACATTCCATGTTCGAGGGTTTTAAAAAATAAATTATCCCCTTTTCCATCTCTTGGCGATAATTTTGAACTTATAAATGACGAAATATCTAAAGAAGTCAAAGTAGAATCTTATCCATGTACATGCAGAGGCCCTGAACGGCCACATGAACATTATTTTATCCGCTGGGAAGGATTAGAAGCTGGAGATAAAATTGAAATCACTAAAGACTCTGAAAATAAATATAATTTAAAAATTCAATATGAATTTACAGAAGTATTCGATTAAAAACATTTATATGAATAAATTCGTCTTTTTAACTGATAATCTCCAGTATTTAAATAATTGAAAATTTGGTAAATATGACTGATGTAAAAGATTACACCTCTGGAAAAGTTCTGAAAGATGTAAAATTAACACTTTATTCTCTTAAACTTGTAAAAATTCCAGTTATTGGTCCTTTGGTTAAAAATGAATTATTTAGCGAATAAAAAATTTTGAGGCCAAAATTATCGATATATGCGCTGCATCAACTCTAATTCATGAATCAAAGAAATGTGCGGTAGGAAAACGTGTTTGTAGAGCTATAAATAAAAATTCAGAACTTACGGAATCTGTATTTTTAGATGAACTGGCTGAAGGAATGATTAAAATAGGAAAAGCTCATTATATGGAAAAAGAAGAAGCAATAAACACACTAAAGAAATATCCTAAAAATCCTTTAATTCTAGCAAAAGTTTCAAATAAGTACATGGAAATATGTAGATCATATCCAAAAGATTGTGTATTTTACAATATGGAAAAATGTAAAATAAAATGTTTAAATCGGTTAAAATGATTTTTATCTGTCAATTCGTGGCATTAAGGAAGCAAATATCGATCTGATTTTCCTCACCTGTTATACAAAAAATTATAATGAAGTAAATGTTATAAATATAAAATATCTGAACCAAAAAAATAGTTCATGGGAGGAAATGAAATGAAATCCCTAGAAAAAATAGAAAAAACCTTAAAAGAGTATAAACCATCCCTAAAAAAGAAATTTAAGGTTAAAAGGATTGGTATTTTTGGTTCCTATGTTAGAGGAGAGGAATCTAAAGAAAGTGACGTGGATATCCTGGTAGAATTTTATGAATCCCCTGGATGGGAGTTTTTTGATCTTAAAGAATATCTTGAAGAAATTTTAGGCAAAGAAGTGGATTTAGTTACAATTAAAGCTTTGAAACCCCAATTAAAGGATAAAATCTTAAAAGAGGCTATTTTCCAATGAAAAGAACCTATAAAATGTATGTCGAAGATATATTGGAATCCATGGATAAAATTGAACGTTATACAGAGGATTTAACTTATGAAACATTCGAGAAAAACGATATAGTTGTAGATGCCGTTAAAAGAAACCTTGAAATCATAGGGGAGGCTTGCAAAAATTGAAAATTTTTGCATGCCCGAAAAATCAGAGATTTTTCGACGGCCTCAAAAAATATTCCTACAAACGTAAGGGAAACATATCATGAAATTCCCTGGAAAAAAATGGTTGGACTCAGAAATATTGCAATTCATGAATATTTTGGAGTTGATTTAACTATTATATGGGAGATTATACCCGAAATCTGCCAGAAACAAGATCTGAAATTGAATCAATGTTTGATACATTAGAATAGTACAAATTAGGATATAAATTGATTCATTAGACTTATCCTGATTTTGAAATTTTACTTAAAAATAATGGCTGATTAAAATGATAGAATACAAAGGAATAATCATTCACACACATCCAGAGGTATATGAGCCTGCAGAAGACACATTTTTACTTGCAGAGAACCTGAATATCAAAAGAACAGATGATATTCTTGAAATTGGAACAGGAACTGGATTAATAGCAATTTATGCTGCTCAAAAGTCAAGAAACGTGGTTGCAACAGATATAAACGACCATGCACTTAAATGCGCCCTAAAAAATACAATTGCCAACAAAACCTATAATATTGAACTAAGGAAAGGTAGCCTCTTTGAGGCTGTTAGAGGCAGAAAATTCGATCTTATTTTATTTAATACTCCTTATCTCCCCACAGATGAGGATGAAAGGATTGATGAAGAACTCAATGATGCATGGGATGGAGGAAAAGACGGAAGAAATACCATAGATCAATTTATTGGTGAACTAAAGGATTATCTCAAAGAAAACGGTCGGGTTCAGCTTGTTCAGTCTTCTTTATCAGATAATGAGAAAACAGTTTTCAGATTAGAAGAATTGGGATTTAAAACCCAAATCACCGCCACCAAGAAGTGCTTTTTTGAAGAAATAGCTGTTATAACTGGAAAATTAAAATAAAATTTACTATTTTTTAATTCTATAATATTTTTTTTAGATGAGCCTTATAAATGGCCTTAACCCCAAATAGGTTAGTTAATATTATCTTAACAAAAATATATAAGTTATGTCTTTTTAATTATTATTAAAGACCTTTTAGATGATTTTATGGTTAAAAAAGACATGAAAAATTGTAATTATCCCCATGGGGCCATAATAATATGGGATTTACTGAATCCTCAAAAAAGTAATGGAAATTCTAAAATTGAATACAGCATTTTTTATGTGGTTTTGAAGGCAAAAAAATCTACAGTTAAATATAAATTAGAAAATAACTTTGTAATCTATTATATATTTGAAGGGAAAGGTTTAATATATATAAATGGAGAAGAAGAAAAGATCTATCCTGTTCAGGTTATAGTTATTCCCCCAGATTCACCACACCACATCGAAAACACTGCAAATATAGAATTAAAGTATATGAGGATTGTTTATCCAATTTAAAAAACTGAAAGTAGCAAAATATGAGATTATTTAAGAAATATGGTTTTTAATAGCTAAAAGTAATTTTTCTCCAGATTATAAGAGCCTTTACTAAAAATATTCTGATTATAAATCCAAAAAATATTTAAATATAAAATTTGTAATTTTAAAATATATTAAAAAATAAGTTTTATTAATCTGTTAACTCTAAAAAGGGGTTTAAAAAATGAAAAATATACCTAAAATAACCCTATTTCTGCTGATAGTCTTTTTAACAATGAGCGTTAGTTTTGCCGCCACTCATCTTGGCGAAACGTCTTATGGATATGTAGATAAATTTATTTATGGAAATCAAAGTTCTGATGAGACCATTGTGCTTATAATTGGTGTACATCCCCAAGAAAACGGAATACACACTGCTATTTCCAATATTATTGCTGATAAGTCAGCTATTCTAAACAAAAGGTACGTTCTTTATTATGTTCATGTAACCAAAGATGTTAACGATTACAGCAAAAGTAGGATGAATGGGCAATTATTAGCTCAACAATTCGTGGTTCCTGATGTTTCCAGTGAAAAACCTATGCTTGTTGTAGATAATCATGAAAACCATGGTGCAAATAGTGGATACACTTATTACAGATTTTTATATCCAATTTCCAATACAGAAATCACTAAAATATACTCAGATCAAATAATCAGTGCAATGCCTTTTTTAAAAATATATTATCCCCCAAATCCTACAAGTACAAAATACGTTACAATACCCATTGCAAATAAGGGAATACCCACAATAATCTATGAAACATACCTTTACGATTCTGTGGCCAAGAAAACATCTGATGCAAGTGCTCTTATCGATGCATTAGATAAAAAGGTTATAAAAGTACCGACTGCAACTTCTAATCCGGTTGGAGGTTTATTTAACTCACCAAGAACAGTTACCTTAAAAATGGATGAAGAAGGAACTATTTACTATACTAAAGATGGAAGTACCCCTACAAGCAGTAGTATGCAATACACAGGTCCAATAACAATAAACAACACAACCACATTAAAATTCATTGCGGTAGATGCTGATGGAAGGCAGTCCCCAGTTTACACTCAAACTTACGTTATCGATAAAGTTGCTCCAAGGGTAATTTCAACCAGTCCAAAAAATAGCGCTATAAAAGTTTCAAGAACAGGAACTATTTCCATTAAATTCAGTGAAAACATTAAAACAGGGATTTACTGGTCTAAGATTGCGGTAAAAAATAAATATGGAAAACCGGTTTCAATCAGTAAATCCATTTCAGGAAACACCCTTTACATCAAAACAAAGTACAAAAAAAGCAGGTACTCATATTACACAGTATATATACCAGCATCAGCGATTAAAGACAGTGCAGGCAATAATCTTGCTGCAGGATATACTTTTAAATTTAAAACAGGGCGATACTAAATTTAACCTATCTTTTTTTATTTAAAAGTAAAAATAACCCATAAAACTAAAATATTTGCATGCTAAAAATTTTTTTTTTATAATGAGACCTAATGGATAACCATAACACACATATAACTGAAATCTTTAGATAAAATATCCTTTAAAGTCATTTTAACTACTTTTTCATCTTCATAACTCAGGTTTTCACATATTGCAACTTTTTTTGTCTCATCGATGCCCTTTCCAATTAAAAAATGCGCAAGCTCTGATGGTTTAAAGTTTGGAATAACTATTGTTGGCTTTCCATTATCAATGATGTCAATTATTTCTTCAGAGATGCCTTTTCCATGCATGGTAACTATATCTGCATCATCCCAGGGTATTCTAAGTTTAGCAGCACATAATTGAACAGAGCTAATCCCGGGGATAACTTCAATATCCACATCAGGACTTAAATTCATAACGGGTTTTAAAAGTCCAGAAAATCCAGGATCGCCTGTTGAAAGTAATACAACTGTTTTTCCTTCTTTTACCATCATAACTGACTGCTTTATAATATCTTCCATATTTTTTGCATCCAGCCTGATTTTTTGAGTTCCAATCTCTAAAAGATCAATGGCCCTTTTACTTCCAATAACTATATCCGCCAGTTTAATTGTTTTAACAGCTATCTCTGTCAAATATTCCTTTGATCCAGGCCCTATACCAACAATATACATCTTTGACATTAAAAACCTCAATTAAAAGTCTAATATACTGATATTCTCTATTACATGAAATATTAAATTTATTTTAAATAATTTTTGAATATTATCTGTTTTATCAGTTACTCTATTAAACCTGAAAGATATTAATATATACTTTATAAATCCTAATTAACATAATTCCACATTTAAATAGTTGAATTTAAAAAATAAACATCTAAATAAGAAAAATTATATATTACGTTACACATAATATCTCATTAAATAATTAAAAACGTGAGATAATTGAAAAAATATCCCATATCCTTATTTTTGATTTTAATTCCAATATTATTACTTATAAGTACAGCGAGTGCTGTCGATTCTACAGCAGTTGAAGATAAACCCTATTTAACTTCAAATCATCAGATAAATTGTTCAGAGTCGGATAATTTATTAAAAGATTCTAATTCCAGCCAGTACAAAAGCGATGAATTATTTGTAAAATTCAAATCTGATGCACCTAAACAAACATCAAAAAATGCCCACTTAAAGGTTGGTAGTACTGTTTTAAAGGAATATGACGAAATTAAGGGGCTGCAACTGGTTAAAATTCCGGAAAATATATCTCTAAGTGATGCATTATCAAAATACAGGCAAAATAAAAATGTAATTTATGCAGAACCTAATTATGTATATAAAAAAGATACCATTCCTGATGATAAAGATTATAATAAGCTATGGGGGCTTGAAAAGATTAAAGCCCCTGCAGCATGGGATATAACCACCGGATCAAAGGATACTGTAATTGCTATAATTGATTCAGGCATTAATACTCTGCATCCAGATTTAATTGATAACATATGGATCAATACCGGTGAAATAGCTGGAAATGGAATTGATGACGATAAAAACGGTTATATAGACGATACAAATGGCTGGAATTTCCTTGATAATAGCAGTAACGTTACAGATAAAAACGGTCACGGAACCCACGTAGCTGGAATAATTGCCGCTACAGGAAATAATAGTCTGGGTGTCACAGGAATAATGTGGAATGCTCAGATAATGGTACTTAAATTTCTTGATGAAGATGGCCTTGGATACATAGAAGATGCTGTATCAGCAGTAATTTATGCATCCAAAATGGGTGCAAGCATAATCAGCAACTCATGGGGAGGAAATGCTTATTCTCAGGCATTAAAAGATGCAATCGACGCTTCTCCTGCATTAGTAGTTTGTGCATCTGGAAACGAATTTATAGGATTAGATAACGATGTTTATCGTGTATATCCAGCAAGTTTCACAAGCAATAATATAATATCAGTAGCTTCAAGCGATTTAAATGATCATATCGCTATTTTTTCTAATTTTGGAGAAAATTCAGTGGATGTGGCTGCTCCAGGTAATAATATCTACAGCACCCTGTCAGAATCCTACGGATATCTGAGTGGAACATCAATGGCCACCCCTTATGTTTCAGGACTTGCAGGGTTAATAAAATCTTTTAGACCGGAACTTAACAATTTACAGATCAAAAATACTATTTTAAATAATGTCGATTTCATCAGTTCCCTTACAGGCAAAGTCTTAACAAGCGGTAGAATAAATGCCTATAATGCCCTTAATAATATTATAACAGATACAACAATTCCCACAGCGAGTGTTAATATAAGAGGAGGCAAATATTATACTCCGATAAGTTTGAAACTCACAGGGAGCGATTGCAGTAATATATACTACACTTTAGATGGTAAAAGTCCTACAGTATTCAGTTCGGTTTACTCTTCACCGATCCATCTTTCTGCTACAAAAGTACTGAAATTCATCGCCGTAAATCCATCTGGCACAATATCCACTGTTTATAAAGAGACATATTACATTTACGAGCTTATAACATACAAATATACTGTTAAAGTCAAATATAAAAAGAAATACACCGTCCAGTACAAGAAATGGTACAAGAAATGGTACAGATCCGGGGGAAAATGGAAATATAAATGGAGATATAAATGGAAGTTTAAAAGTGCCTACAGGGGGCTCTATCGAAAGGAGATACGTTACGGTAAAAAATATGTACTTAAGCATTAAAATTTTTTAATTAGTTAAAAATACCCGAAGCTTTTTTTATCCCCGGCCCTCATATAATTCTTTATTTTTTTTTAAATTATATTTCAAACTGATTTCCATATTCAAAAATATTATGAACCATGTTCTATATTATATAGTTATAGAAAAAAAAACCTGGTGTGATAAAATGCTTGAAATAGGCGTAACAGGAAAACCAAATGTAGGAAAATCATCATTTTTCAATTCAGCAACTCTATCAGGCGCTGAAGTTGCAAGTTATCCATTTACAACCATAAATGCAAATAAAGCCGTTGCCCATGTAATATCCAGGTGCCCATGCATAGAACTGGATATTACATGCAATCCGCAGAATTCAAAATGCGTACATGGCAAAAGAATGATTCCTGTTGAACTTATTGATGTTGCAGGGCTGGTTCCAGGTGCTCACAAAGGAAGAGGACTTGGAAATAAATTTTTAGATGAACTTCGACAATCGAGAGTTTTAATACATATTATTGATGCTTCAGGCTCTACTGATGAGGAAGGACGTCCAGTGGAGGCAGGTTCTCACGATCCGCTTCAGGATGTTGAATTTTTAGAGCATGAAATAACCATGTGGCTTTTTGGAATTTTAAAGAAAAACTGGAGTAAGTTGATAAGGAAATATCTCTCAGAAAAGCTTGATTTTTCGAAAATAATACATGAACAATTGAGCGGAATCGGAATATCCCTTGAAGATATTGTTGAAGCAAAAAGAGAAGTTCCATCAGAATATCACACCTGGGAAGATGAAGATATTCAGAAATTTTTAAGCATCCTGCTTCGTATAGCCAAACCAATGCTCATCGTTGCAAATAAGGCAGATCTCCCTACTGCAGGAGAAAACATAAAAAGATTACAGGAAAAATATGAAAATGTGATCCCTGCATCTGCAGAGTCAGAACTGGCTCTTGTTAAGGCATCTGAGGCAGACCTAATCAAATATAATCCTGGAGATAGTGATTTTCAAATTATAGATAAGTCAAAATTAAGCGATGCACAGAAAAACGCTCTTAAGTACATTAAAGAGCATGTACTTGAAAAATATGGTGGCACAGGAGTGCAAGAAGCTTTAAATAAAGCAATTTTTGAACTGTTAGATATGATCGTTGTTTATCCTGTTGAAGATGAGCATAAAATGTGTGATAGTAAAGGAAACGTGCTTCCAGATGCTATATTAATAAAATCAGGAGCAAAATCGCGTGATTTAGCATTTGTAATTCATACTGATATTGGTGAAAGATTTATGCATGCTATGGATGCCCGAAGCTGCAGGAGGGTGAGCAGTGATTATGAACTTAAAAGCGGAGATATTATAAGTATCTTTACTCGATAATTCATGAAAAATTGTTTTTATATTATTTTTCATAATCTACGGCCACAATAATTAATCCATTGCTATGTTTAGAACACTATTGACACATCATAACACATGTTTAAAAATATTTTAGACTTATAAACAACTTGTGCTAATTATCTTTAATTCCTGTAACATCTTAAAAATAGTGAAAATCCAATTTTTAATCTTTCATTCAGCTTTCGCTTTTAATCTCATCTAAAGCCTTTTTTATAATACCAAATCGGGACCCAATCCCTCCAGAAGCAGTGATAATAACCAAAAACAGGATAATATAATTTAATGAGAGATTAAGGTCATTTAGACCATAAAAATTTTTCAATAATGCATAAATCATTATATAAACTAATCCCAGGAAAGTTCCATTGAGAAGACTTAGTTTAAAGTCTTCAGCTAATTTAAAAGTCAGCAGAAAAGTTATAATTACTGGTAAAAAAATTGAATATCCTGAAAGCTTTATAATTGTTCCCGGTCCACCTGTATAAGCCAAAACTGCAGTGTAAACTATAGTTGAAAGTGCAATAAGAATTGATCCTAATACAATAGTTTTAAATTCGTCCATATAAGCACCTTAATCAGTTTAAGGGATAAAAATTTTACTTTATAAACAATCATAAATTCAAGTACTTTTATAGAATAATTTCTATAACATCCTTAATAATTATTTTTAATTTATTAGAAGTCTTGATTAATCTATGGATATACTTTTTAGTTTCGAACTTAAGTCCTGATTTCTGATTAATTACCCCATAATTAATAATCTCATTGATACCTAATACAGCAAAACTTAAATCAATAAAACGTATATTAATAAAGTATTAATTGCCTATTGTGTTGATTTTTATGGTATCAAACAAAGAAATTCAGAGAAAGCTTGAAGCAAGAAAAGAAAAAATGGAACTTCATGGGGAAGCCCAATTTGAAATAAATGAAATGTTAGAAGACATTATCATTGTAAGTTCCAACCATATTCCAGGATATGATATTGTTGAAACTCGCGGATTCTGTTACGGGCTTACCGTTCGAAGCAGAGGCGTTGGAGGTCAAATTGGCGCAGGTTTACGTTCCCTAATTGGTGGAGAAATAAAAGAATACGTTAAAATGATGGAAGAATCAAGAAATGAAGCGCTCTACAGAATGATTGACCATGCACAGCAGATGGGTGCAAATGCCATAATAAGCGTTCGTTATGATTCCGATGAGATTTCCAATGTAATGCAGGAAATACTTGCCTATGGAACAGCCGTGGTGGCTGTTGAAAAGTAAATATTTATATTAAAGATTTTCTCTATGTCATTATTATTTAATTTTCTTTAAAATATCATTTGCAGCTATAATACCAGTTGCTGCTGCTCCAACTATGCCTCTTGAGACTCCAGCACCATCTCCAGCCACGTAAAGTCCGTTAACAGGAGTTTCCATTCCTTGATTTACATCTGCCCTCATTGCATAAAGTTTTATCTCAGGTGCGTAAAGAAGTGTTGAATCAGATGCAACTCCTGGAATAACCTGATTTAATGCTTCAAGACCTTCTATAATATCTACAACAATTCTGTTTGGAAATGCCATTGCAATATCACCTGGAACCACATTTTTAAATGTTGGAGAAACATTACTTTTTTCTATACGTTTCCATGTTGATCTTCTTCCCCTTTTAAGATCCCCAAGCCTTTGAATTATTGGTTTTCCGCCTCCAAGAATATTTGCAATGCTTGCCACAGAAAAAGCATAGGCAGATGTGTTTTCAATTGGTTCTGTAAGCTCTACCCTTACCAAAAAAGCAAAATTAGTATTTGAAGACACTTTTTCACGCATTGAATGTCCATTTACACCTACAAATCCATCATATACCTCTTCCACGATGAAACCCCTGGGGCAGGTGCAAAATGTCCTTACAAAATCATCATAAGTTTTTGTTGTTATATGGAACTTTGGATCCCAGTTTATACTGGTTATTGAATCCATAACAATGTGTGGAACTTCAATTCTAACTCCAATATCCACAGGATTGTATTTTATAGAAATTTTAAGATTTTTAAGCTGATCTGACAGCCAGTAAGCCCCAACACGTCCAGGAGCAGCTATTATATAATTACATTTTATTTCAAATTTATTTCCATCCTTTCCTTTAACTAATACGCCTTTTACAGTTTTATCAGCAATTATATCCAGGACTTCTGTTTCAAGTAAGAAGTTAGCCCCCTTATTTTCGATTTCCTTTTTTATGGAGTTTATAACGAAGGGTGTTTTGTCAGATCCAATATGTCTCTGGACAATTGGAATGAATTTAATTCCTACTGCTGCCGATTCTCTTAAAATTCCTGATATATCATCTTCAGAAGGCGCATAAAGTTCATCAGGCGCTCCATGCTTTAAAAAGAAATCATCTATTTCCTGTATTATATTCCATGCTTCTTCAAAGCTTACAAATTCTTCAAGATTGCCTCCAATATCTGGTCTTAAATTGAGTTTGCCATCTGAAAGTCCTCCTGCACCGCCAAGACCTCCTGTTATATTACATGGTGAACATCGCATGCAAGAACCTTTTTCAAGAGAAATACAATTTCTTCCTTCTATTCCTTTCCCCTTATCAATTACCATGACTTTAAGTTTATCAGCTAACTTATTTGCCGCTAATAGACCCGCAGGCCCTGCACCAATTATTACAACATCATACTCCATGTAAATACCCTTTATTATATATATTTTAAACTCTATAAATAATGCAATATATTATTTTATTACAGAGGTCAATTTCAAGTGTAAAAAAATATTAAATTACCAACCAAATCACTGAAAAACCTTTGAATGAGTGTAATTATGGATATAAATAAATCTCCAGAAGAAAAGTTGGATTTATATAAATTGACAGTTGAAGAAACATATTCCAAACTAAACACATCTCCTCAAGGTTTAAGCGAAAAAGAGGCTCAAAATAGACTCCAAAAATATGGACCAAACAAGATAGAAGAGGTTAAACAGAGACCGTTGCTTTTCAAGTTTTTGGAAAATTTTTACAATATTCTGGCCCTTCTTTTATGGGCTGCAAGCGTCCTGGCTTTTATTGCTGGAATACCCCAATTAGGATTTGCAATTATTGGCGTTATTGTTATTAATGCCATTTTCAGCTTCTGGCAGGAATATGAAGCGGGAAAAGCAACAGAAGCCCTCAAAAAAATCCTTCCATCCGCATCTAAGGTAATTAGAGAAGGTAAAGAAAGAGAGATTCTTGCATCTGAGCTTGTTCCAGGAGATATCATTGTACTTGAAGAAGGGGATAATATTTCTGCCGATTCAAGATTAATAGAAGCATTTCAGCTCAAGGTGGATAATTCAACCCTTACAGGCGAATCAAGACCTGTACGTAAAGAAGCTGAAGCTATGAGTGGTAAAAATCACGCCCTTGTTGAAATGCATAATTTAATTTTTGCAGGTACAAGTGTTGCAGCAGGCTCTGGAAAGGCCGTAATTTTTGCAACAGGTAAAAAAACAGAATTTAACAAAATTGCAACCCTTACGCAGACTGTTAAAGAAGTAAAAAGTCCCCTTCAAAAAGAAATAAATAAATTAGCCCAAATCATTGCTACCATAGCCATTTTAATGGGTTTTACCCTGTTTGCCATCAATGTTTTTGTAATAGAATTCCCCCTTGAACTTGCATTTATATTTGCCATAGGATTAACCGTTGCTAATGTTCCTGAAGGACTTTTACCCACAGTTACACTTGCACTTGCTGCCGCAGCCCAAAAAATGGTTTCTAAAAATGCCCTTATAAAAAAGCTTTCCAGTGTGGAAACACTGGGATCAACCACCATTATTTGCACCGATAAAACAGGCACCTTAACTAAAAATGAGATGACTGTACGTAAAATATGGATACCCTGCGAAATAATTGATGTAACAGGAGCAGGATATAAACCTGAAGGTAAATTCCTTCATAAAGGCCATTCCATTGGCTATGATGAAATGAAAGAGCTTAAATTGCTCATGAGAACATCGGCATTTTGTAACGATGCTAAACTCATCCCTCCCAAAAAAGAGGGAGATAAATGGAAGATATTAGGCGATCCAACCGAGGCCTCTCTACTGGTTGCAGCTTACAAAAGCGGTTTTGATCTGGAAGAAGAACTTCAAAGGATTCCAAGAATATTAGAGCTTCCATTTGACTCTAAAAGGAAATCAATGAGTTCAATTCACCAGAAAGAGGATAAAAAAGTAGCTTATGTAAAAGGAGCTCCTAAAAAGATAATTTTGCTCAGTACTCATATCTCTGAAAAAGGAAAAATCAGACCATTTCCAGATGAAGAAAAGGAAAAAATTGTTAAAAAGCACGATGAACTTGCAGCCCAGGGACTTAGAATACTCGCAATGGCTTACAGAAACTTTCCAAATGATTTTACTGATTATAAGCCCGAATCTGTTGAAAAAGACATGATTTTTCTGGGCATGATGGCCATGCAGGATCCGCCCCGTCAAGAAGTTCATCATGCAGTTGAACAATGCCACAGAGCAGGAATTCGTATAATAATGATTACAGGAGACTATGGACTTACAGCAAGAGCCATTGCAGAAGAGATAGGTATAATTAGCGGGCCATGTCAGATTGTAAAAGGAAAAGAATTAAATGAAATGTCTGATGATGAAGTTGGGCAATTACTTCATTCTGGTTGTGATGTTATTTTTTCACGTGCAATTCCAGAGCATAAAATGAGAATTGCATCAATTCTGGAGGGTGAAGATGAAATAGTAGCCATGACTGGTGATGGTGTAAATGATGCTCCCGCACTTAGGAAAGCTGATATTGGGATTGCAATGGGAATTACAGGTACTGACGTTGCTAAAGAAGCCTCTGATATGGTTTTAACCGATGATAACTTCGCCTCAATTGTAGCGGCCATTGAACAGGGCAGAACCATTTATGAAAATATAAGAAAGTTTATAACCTACATTTTTGCCCACGAAACTGCTGAGATCATTCCATTCGTCCTGATGGTGTTATTTAAAATTCCACTTCCAATTACAGTAATGCAAATACTTGCAATTGACCTTGGTACTGATACGCTCCCTGCACTGGCACTGGGTGTTGGACCTTCAGAAGCTGACGTAATGGATAGACCTCCCCGATCCCGTAAAGAACGATTATTAAATTTCTCTGTGATATTTAGAGGATATATATTCCTTGGATTAATTGAAGCTGCCCTTGTAATGTCAGGATATTTCTGGATATTGTACGGTGGAGGGTGGCAATTGGGACAACAACTTCCTTTTACAGATCCTCTTTACATTAAAGCAACCACAATGGTTTTTGTAGGTATTGTAACAGCTCAAATAGGCAGTCTTTTAGTATGTCAGACTACAAGAACTTCTGTTTTAAAGATAGGAATTTTCAAAAACAGATGGATACCTATGGGCATATTATTTGAAGTTATTATAGTTTTAGCCATTGTTTATATCCCATATCTACAGAGTATATTCAACACCACTGCCTTGGGAATTAATGAATGGCTTTATGTGCTTACATTTACCCCTATCATGTTCATTGCTGACGAATTAAGGAAATACATTTTAAGAAGATGATTTATCACTTCCACTTTGCGATTTACTTTAAATCACCTATGAAGCGTTTGATTCATTTAAAAGATATAATTCGTGCATATTACAAGTGAATTAGTAACTTTATAGATTAATATGTAATTATTTTAATTTTAAAAGATTTATATTAGTTTATTAGGTTTTTATATTTATTTTTATAACGTTTAACTTTTAAAATGTTTTAAATCATTTTAAAAATGGAATTTATTCCCATTAAAAATTCTATTTATTATTATAAGAAATTTAAACTCTTAATTATGTGTTAAAATATTTAATAGTGAATTTAATAGGATTTATTACTTTTAATCATAAAATAATAAATTAAAACGTATTAATATTAAATAATAGCATCTATAATATACTCATTTCGATTTGAATAATATAATAACATTTATATTGATTAATAATTATAAAATGAATTATAGTCATGTGCATAAGTAATTACATTATTCTCAGAAACCCCAGATAAGTGGATTAAATCCAATTCTTAGTGTTTTCATTGAACTAATAGTCTAAAAAAATTTTTGCACTTGACTATTATAAAAACTTTAAAGAGAGGATTTATCATGAAAATTAAAGTAATGTTAGTACTAGTATGTGTCTTTGCTTTGATTCTTTGCGGCACTGTTTCAGCAGAAAACACAACCAGTACAGCTACAAATAGTTCTAGCATTAATTTGCTTCAATCACCGCCTACAGTAAACAATACAACTAACTATCCAGATCCTATAATATCTGGAGTAGTTTTAGATAATTCTACTAACACGGGACTTGGAAATGCTACAGTGCAGGTCAGGGATACAAATGGTAATATACTGGCTGAAACTTCAACCAATAATGATGGTACCTATTCTGTAGGTTTCATTAATTCAAATACAGTTTTTACGGTAATTGCAAGTAAAATAAACTATACAATAAATGCTAAACAGATAATAGTTACCCCTAGTTCTGATCCTGATGATCCAAACCTTTACGGCACTGCAAACTTTTTACTTTATGGGATACCTGATTACAGTGGTAATGCTTCAAGTTATGCTCTGAATGTAGGTGCACTTCCAGAAATTCTACTGGATATCTATGCTGGAAGGTCAAGCGCTTGGGTAAATAGTGCAATTTCACCTTATGCATATGGCGAAGGCATACCTTTAGAAGTCAGACTTCTAAGTGGAAGTTTGTTAACAGGCCTTTTAAATGTGAACTCAACAGGAAGTCAAGGCAACGTAACTGGAGGGTTACTTCCAGATAGCATACCCAGCTTAGAAGCCGCTCTACAAAGTTTAGGGCTTGATGTAGGTCTTTTAAATGCCACTGGTTATTCAAGCACCAATCCACCAGAAGCTAACGGAGGAAGCAGTGTAGCGTCACTCGGACTGGCCCTTAATCTGTTAATATTACAAATTCCAGTTGTAGATGTGGATCTTATAACTGCAAATAGCAGTGTAACACCAGATATCGCTAACAGTATTTTAATAAGCTCATCAAGTGTTGGTGTGACTGACATATCTATTTTAGGTGGCGTATTAGAAATAGAAGCACTGCAATCAAATGCAACAGCTTCTGTTAATGGACAACCTGGTGGAGCTACCGCTGACTTCGACTGGTCAGTAGCAGATATAAAACTTCTTGGTGTAAGTATTCTTGATAATTTAATGGCAAATCTTGTTGTTGAACTTCCAGGAGTACTGAGAGTATCTTTAGGCGGCAAAAACGAGATCGCCTATGCCGATGGTACCTATGCCCAAGCATCAGGAGACGCTTTAAATGTAGAACTCCTTGGTTTACTTTTTGAAGGTATAAGACTAACAATCGGACACAGTGAAGCTGAAGCACAGATCCCTGCAGGTGGTTTAATTATAGAAACCGACCTTGAAATAACCAAAACTGTAGATAATTCAAACCCTAATTACGGGCAAAATGTAACTTTCACACTAACAGCACATAATAACGGGCCTGATAGTGCTACTAACGTTATTGTATCTGATCCACTCCCACAAGGACTCACCTTCGTGTCAGCCACTGGTGCATATGACCCTACGACAGGAGTATGGACTATTGGAAATCTGGCAAACGGAGCAACTGCAATACTACAAATTGTAGCACAGGTAACCGCCTATGCCACAATAACCAATATTGCAGTAATTAACGGAGACGAACCCGACCAAAACGTTACAAACAATGAAGACAATGTAACTATAACCACAAATATAGTTTCTGACCTTGCAATAACTAAAAATGTGGACAAAATCACTGCTAATCTCAATGATATAATACACTACAATATAACAGTTACAAATAATGGTCCAGACCCAGCCACTAATTTCAATGTAAACGATCTATTACCTCCAGAATTATTCTTCCAATCAGCAGATACACATGGAATCGGAACTTATAATAACAATACAGGGATTTGGAACATACCTATATTAGCGAGTGGATCAAATGCTATATTGGATATATTTGCTCAGATTATACAATCGAACATTATAATAATTAATAATGCAAGTGTAGACCAGACAAACGACCCTGACACAACAAACAATAATGACACCACCACAACTACTGTAAACCCAATATATGACATTGCAATAACCAAAACAGTAGATAAAACCCCTGTTTTTATAGGAGAACATGTTACATTCACAATCATTGTCCGAAACAATGGTCCAGATACGGCATCAGACGTTCAGGTGACAGACAGTTTACCCGCAGGATTTGAATTCATTTCTGCAAATTCAACACACGGAACTTATAATAACGCTACTGGAATATGGAACATTGGTACAATCTCAAATAATGGCTTAGAGATCATTACAATAGAAGCAAGAACTTTAGTAACAGGTACATTAATTAATGAAGCGGTCGTTGGAGAATCAATTTATGACCCCTTCCTTGAAAATAACAGGGCAAATGCAACTGTTCAGGTAAATTCGCTGCCAAATATACCTATAATTCCAAATTCACCCGATATACCCACAAATCCCAATACACCAGATATTCCAGCGAACCCAGATATGCCAAATAAACAAACACCACTTGTACAGGCAAATACTATCCCCCTGAAAGAAACTGGAGTTCATTTTGGCAGTATTTTAATTGCAGTTCTGCTGATTTTCGCTGGAATGTCATTATCCAGGCAAAAGTAAAAAATTAAAGAGTTAAATTTCTTTTATTTTTTCTATTTTTTTAAATTATCATGTTTTTAGGATGATTAGAACATTTATTTCTTATATTCATAAAATCCTTTTTTAGTTTAGTGTGCTACAGGACTTCCGAATCAGAGCGGTTCAACTATTTTAAAAATAGGCAAACATTTTTATAATTATTGATAATATTTATTTAAAGAATAATGGGGGGAGTATAATGAAGCTTAAAACAGTATTTATAGTGATTTTTTTAGTTATTGGACTACTTGGAGTTCCAAATTATATTTTTGCTCAACAATATCATGATTCGCCATCTGATACTGTTCTTCAGAGCAATTTACCTGCTTTAATGGATTCAAATGGTTTAGTACCACAACTCAAAGGTGGTCGGGGTGGAGGAAGTTCAAGCGGTGCCAGTAAAGCTATTAAAAAACTTGACGATGATGATGACGATGTTAGTGGTGACGATGGAGGCTCATGGTGGATAGTTTTAATTGTGATCGTTATTATAGCAATTTTAGTCTGGTATTTCTTCTTAAGGAAATAACCTCTTAATTTTATTTGAGGCATCTTTATGTATGTAATTTTTAGAGTATTAAGGAAATCATTGCCTTTAATAGCTAAAGAACGGATCACAAGAGTTATTATTTGGATCTTAGCGGTCATCGCCTATGGAACAATTGGATTCCATCTTATAGAAGGACAACCATGGACCGTATCTCTATACTGGACATTTGTAACCATTGGAACAGTTGGTTATGGTGATTACAGCCCTGAAACTATTTTAGGAATGTTTTTCACCATTTCAGTGATAGTATTAGGTATAGGGAGCTTTGCAATTGCTATCGAGGCTATAGTTGACTTTTTATTAACAAGGCATCAGAATAGATTAATGGGGCTGATTAAAGTGGAAAAATCAAAACACGTGGTGATATGCGGCTGGACTGAAAGTACAATGGAATGTATTAAAGAAATTGGAAAGGAAAATGAGATTTTTGCTATTGATGAAGATGAAGAAGTACGGAAGAAAGCCCTAAAAAATAATGTTAACTTCGTACATGGAGACCCAACAAGAATAAAAGACCTAAAAAAGACCAATGTCAAAGGTGCTAAGGCAATAATTGTTGATATGGGTTCAGATTCAAAAAGCATCCATTGCATATTAGGTATTCGTAAAATAGACCCAAATGTCAGGATAATTGCAGAAGCAGAGCGTTATGAAAACATAGAGCAGCTCGAACTTGCTGGAGCAACCCAGGTAATATCTCCTTTTGTTATTTCTGGAAGGTTGATGTACAAGAGTATCGATGATGGATACGAGGCCATGTTCGTTCAGGAAGTTCTGGCAGAACACAAAAGTAGGGAAATGAAAGAGGTAATGGTAACCGAGAACAGTTATTTTGCAGGTAAAACTGTTCTTGAAGCAGACATACACGAAAAAACAGGAGTTATACTTGTTGGGATTGGTGAAAGTGGAAATTTAACCATAGATCCTTCAAGGGAATACCTTATTAAACCTGGAGATGTAATACTTGGAATTGGGAAGCCTGAAGAGTTTGAAAGGTTAGAAAACGAGTGTATGGGACAATCTGGTTGAATTTAAGTCTATATACTTATTTCAACTCTTTTAAAAGGTTTTACCGCTAAAATTCCATTATTATAATTATTTTTAAATGAATAAACTATTATATGAACTCCTGATTTATAAGCGTCCCTTAGAGCATGTGTAAAATCCGGATCCATCTTTAAGTTTGGCGAGAAGCACTTTGCATCCTCACTAAAAATTAGAAAAAGAACAGCCGCCTCTAAACCTTCTTCTTTCCCCAACATAAGTTCTTCAACATGTTTTTTGCCCCTTATAGTTGGTGCATCTGGAAATTTAGCCAGTCCATCCTCAACAAGGGTGCATCCTTTAACTTCAACCAGCATTCTCTTATTTTTATCCACACTGGTTAATAAAAAGTCTATTCTACTATTTCCATAAATGTATTCTCTTTTTTTTACTGAATATCCACTAAATTCTTCTATTAATCCAGAATTTATTAAATCTTCTGCTATATCGCTGTGAAAACCTGAATTAATAAGAACCCACAAATTATCCTTTAAAACACCGATAACATCAAATTTGGTTTTTCTACCTGCTGTGTTTAATGCTGGCCTTAATAGCAATTCTACATCAGGCTTTAAAAGCTCTTTAAGTCTTCCTGGATCCATTAAATGGGCAAGTTCTGTGCCTTTATCATATTTAAACTTAATTGTGAATCTGTTTGGTCTATCCATGAAATTTCCATGGATTATATTCCTGATTATCATTTAATTCATCAGATTTAATTTATCAATAGCGGATATAACTTCACAGGCGTGTTTTACAGTCACATCATAAGGTTCATATGCATAGGTTTCATAAACCACCGCCGGCGTCCCCGATTGAATTATAGGGACTGTAACGAACTTAGGACTTGAGGGCCCCTTTTCTTTAGGCGGAACATAATAAACAAGCCATGGAATTTCATTTCTAATGTTCAATGCCAATTGTTTAGACTTTAAATCGTTTATAGGCACACATATAAATCTTTTCTGCTTGTAAAAGCCCCTATTTGAATGTATATCCACTGCCATGTTGAAATTATTTTTTTTTATGTCCGATACTGCATATGCAGCCAGTAAATGTCCATTTGTCCTTCCTTTATTGTAAGAATATCTGTCTTTGGAGACATGGACATTGTAAATGTAATAAGAATAATTTAGAGATTTGGAAAGACTGTAGAGGGATACTACCATGGCTCTATGAGAATTTCGCTCCATAGGATGTACCCCAGTTATTAAAGCAATTTTAACTGGAGAATCTGGATTTCCATGAGGACCGCTTTTGGTGACTGTTCCCAGATCATTAAAGCCTAAAATTTCAATTTCTGCTGGATCAAAGGAACCGATCTGTATATCAGAGATGTTATTTCTTTTTTGTGTCCCATTAGATGCAATAAACCCCATCAAAGCTATTATTATAATAAATGGTAATATATATCCTTTTTTCATTTTATCCTCTTTTAAATACGTATTTTTTATAATTAAAGTTTAGATGTACCGATTTAAATTGTATATAACTGCACATGGGTCATAAATTTTTTGTTTTTTTTTTGGGTTTAATATAAATAAAGAAGGGATCAATTCCTAAATAATAAAATTGATAATAAATAAAGATCATCAAAAACAATTCAGAAATTCACATTAAAGAGGTGGAAAATTGCATCCAAGACCAAGTCCCATTGCTGCATCGCTTTATACGCTAAGAGACCTTAATGCTGACGTTATTATACTTCACGGCCCTCACGGCTGCTGTTTTAGGACTGGAAGATTGCTTGAAAATGACGGGGTGAGAGTTGTAACCACTGCCATGTCAGAAAACGATTTTATTTTTGGAGCGTCAGCTAAACTGGAAGAAACCCTCCAAAAAGTGGATTCCATGTTCAGCCCAGAACTTGTGGGCATCGTTGGAACATGCGCAAGCATGATTATTGGTGAAGACCTGAAAGAAGCTGTTCAAAATGCTAATATAGATGCAAAAGTTCTTGCAATTGAATCTCACGGGGGTCTAAGTGAAGGGGATAATACTGAAGGCGCAATTGCTGTTTTAGAAGCTGCAAGTAAGGAAGGGATTATATCAGATGAAGAAGCCCAAAGACAATCTAAAATGCTTAAAATGGCAACTAAAATCGAAAAGACAAGAGGAATGGCCAGGGGAGAATATATAGCTCCATCCCATGGCGACGATAAAATAAAAATGGCAGAGATGCTTATCCAAAAATTTAAAGAGGGCCAAAAAATTGCTATTGTATTAAATTCCAAGAAGGAAACATCCTATCTCTTTGCAGACATTTTAAAAATTCCCTATCATAAAATAAACCCCAATAATAAACCTTTAATTATTGCCAATCTTGATGAAAATGTTGGACTTCCAAGGATAAGGCAGCATGCCCAGAATATTCAAAAAGAGCTTAAAGTTGATGGAATAAACATTGATTTAATAACCGGAGGCTTGGATGAATACCCGGTAACAGGAAATAAAGCTGCAGAACTTATTAAAGCCGCGGAAAATCGAAGCTATCAAAATCCTTTGGTTTTTAAGCCCCAAAATTCAAAGATTTTAGTGGACTGCAAAATTGAAAATTTTACGGTCCAGGAAACTTCGTCTCCTTCAACATCAAATCGAAGATTTGACCATTTTTTAAAGGATAAAAAAACCGATTTTTTAATTGTTGCAGGAGTACCCCACGCTTTTCCCATAGAAACCTTAGGAATAGAAGCCCTGGCCATAACTGATGGTCCAAGGCTTGTAGAGCCATTAAAGGAGATTGGTTATAAATATGTGGTCACTGAACTGGATGCTCATTCCAAAACCCTGGGAACTGATAGAATTGTACAGTCTGACTTTGGGCATTTTTTAAGAAAAATCATAGATAATTCAAATTAGTGAATGAATTATAACATTTAATATCCCATAAGAACATATCTTACTATAATATTTAGGTGATAAAATGAGCATGACAGCAGGAATGATTCTTTGCGGAGGCTTTGGAAAACGTCTGCGACCTCTAACTGATAATGTTCCTAAACCTCTGATTGAAATTAAGAATAATTATTCAATTTTAGACCATAAAGATAATTATACCATCCTTGATAAACAGATATTTGATTTTAAAAATTCAGGAGTTAACCGGGTACTTCTTCTAACCGGTTTTTTAAGCGGTAAAATAGAGGAAAGATACGGAAAAGACTATAACGGCATGAAAATTGAATACGTTATAGAAGACGAACCCCTTGGTACTTTAAACGCTATAAAACTTGGAATGGAAGAAATTAAAGACAGTGAACAGTGTGTTATAAGAAATGGAGATGTAGTAGCTGATTTAAATATAAAAAAAATGATCAGTCAGGGCGAAAAGTCTGATTATCCATTTTCAATCTTTATAACTAAAATGATGTCTCCTTATGGAATAGTTGAAATAAGCGGTGATAAATTAGTTTCATTTAAGGAAAAACCTCTTCTTGATTATTATATTAATGGTGGAGTCTACTTTTCAAATGGAGAGATTAACTTCGGCGATTTTGAAGTTGGAGATATTGAAAAAACTGTTTTTCCAATGTTAGCCAATGAAAATCAGCTCGGTTATTACAAAGAAGACGGTCTATTCTGGATGGCAATAGATACTTCCAAAGAACTTGAAGAAATAAGAAAAGAGTATAAAAACAGGGTAGATAAACCCTGGGGGTATGAAAAGGTTCTTATTTACACAGATCAGTACATGACCAAGGAACTGTTCCTAAGAGAAGGTTTCCATACCTCTTTCCATCTCCACGAAGAAAAAGATGAAACAATGTACATACTGAACGGTAAAGGCTACATTCAATTTGAAGATAGAAAAGAATACTTTGCAAAAAACGATACCGTTAGAATCGAGCCAGAAGTACCTCATTCAATTGTGGCAATGGAAAATACCGTTCTTCACGAGGTATCAACACCTCACCTTGATGATACAAAGCGTATAACTGATATATACACAAGAGCTGCTAAGGATAAATCAAAACCCATTTAATTTTATTTAAATTGGCAAAATGATAGCAATAATAGATTATGGTACAGGAAATCTTAAAAGCATTAGAAACGGCTTTTTAAAAGTTGGAGTGGATGTAGAAATAACAAAGGATCCCTATAAAATAGAAAAAGCAGATGCACTTATCCTTCCTGGGGTTGGAGCATTTGGAAGAGCCATGAAACACCTTGAAGACTATAAGGTGCTAATTCATGACTATATAAATACTGGAAAGCCATTTTTAGGTGTTTGTCTCGGTTTGCAGCTTTTATTTACAAAAAGTCAGGAAGATGAGGGAATTAGAGGGCTGGATGTATTTAGAGGAGAAGTGTTAAGACTTCCTGAAGGTCTTAAGATACCACATATGGGCTGGAATGATTTAAAAATTGTAAA
Source organism: Methanobacterium sp. UBA176 (assembly GCA_002505765.1). GTDB lineage: Archaea > Methanobacteriota > Methanobacteria > Methanobacteriales > Methanobacteriaceae > Methanobacterium_D. The sequence continues at coordinate 33,312 of DAVZ01000005.1, forward strand.
TGAATGTCCCGTATTAAACGGAATTGGTAATGATTACGTGTATTTTGTTCATTCTTATTATGTAAAACCAGAAGATGAAAGCATAATAGCTGCCACTACCAATTACGGAATTGATGTCACAGCTGCTGTTTGTAAGGATAATATTTTTGCTACCCAGTTCCACCCAGAAAAAAGCGGAGAAGTGGGTTTAAAAATGTTGAAAAATTTTGTAAAGGAGATATAAATTAAATTTTACAGCTTAAATACCCTAAAAATCCAATTTGCATTATTCATTATAAATAGCGGTTTTTGAAGGTGAACCAATGGATATAGAAGGCTTTGTAAGAGATGCATTAAAACGAGACAATGAAGAAGCTGTTTTAATTAATTTAAAAGAAAAAATACTTGAATACAAAAATATAAACCCCATTCAAGCTTCTAAAATGGCATCAGCTGTAATTGAAGAAGTAAAACATACTATGGAAATTGAATCCCACCCAGATGCCTTTTTAAGGGAATTAATAAACTACCCCAGAGCCAATGTGGCCATGGGCCAGATTGGTGTCGGCTCCAGAGGAGCAGGAGATTTCTTTGTCCATAGAAAAATTGCAGATATAGTTTCCAGCACTCACACCAGTGCATTTATAACTCCAGAGGCCCAGGATGACGGTGGAGTGGTCAAAAAAAATGTTGCATCAAATGATATTTACATAACAACTGCAGTTGATGGAATACACTCTCGTCTAAGCGAATATCCGTTTTTAGGCGGGTTTCACGTTTCAAGAGCTGCCCTAAGAGATGTCTGTGTCATGGGCGCAGACCCTGTTGCTGTTATAAGCGACCTCCATCTTGCTGATGATGGTGACGTTGGAAAACTGTTTGATTTTACTGCAGGAGTATGTGCTGTCTCTGAACTTGTAAAAGTACCCCTTGTAGCTGGAAGCACACTCAGAGTCGGTGGAGATATGGTTTTAGGCGATAGGCTGGTAAGTGCAGTGGGTGCAATCGGTATATCCGAATATCCTCCAACTGCAAGGAAGCGGGCTGAAGTTGGTGATGTTATTTTATTAACTGAAGGTTCTGGAGGAGGAACTATAACTACAACAGCCATTTATCATGGGATGTTTGATGTTGTAAAAGAAACAATGGACATCAGCTTTATTAAAGCTTCAGAAGCTATTTTTAATGCAGGACTACTTCCCCAGGTGCATGCAATGACCGATATTACAAATGGAGGACTCAGAGGAGATGCTCATGAGATCTCAAATACTACAGGGGTTGGATTGACCTTTTCCTATGATAAAATCAGGGAAATGATAAATCCAAAGGTGCTCGGTATGCTTGAAGAGTTAGATATAGACCCCCTGGGAGTTTCTGTGGATTCATTGATGATAATAGCTCCTGAAGACGTTGCAGATGAAGTTAAAAAAGCAATATCCAGTGTCAATGTAGCCATATCTGAAATTGGCCATGTTGATAAAAGTGGAAAAGCTAAATTAATAAAAGATGGGGTTGAAGAAGAGATAAAACCATTATTTAGAGAGGCAGCATACACAAAGATTAAAAAGATCGTTGGAGACTCAACACCAGAAGATTTCGATTCTATGCGGGAAAAAGTAGAAAACGCTGCATTAGACGCTATAAATAAAAAAGATAAGGTAGTGAGGGCTATCAATAAAAAATAAATCCCCAGATATGCAGAATACTTAAATAATAAATTGTGTAATAGATAATAATATGGACAGCAGAGGTATAATTTTCACTATTGATGCAGCACTTGCTTTAATACCTTTATTTATCTTACTTGCAAGTTTAGCTAATATTAGCAATGCAGACACTATTTTTAATTCTGATCAGATACGAATTAACCATGATGCCCAGGATACCCTTGAAACAATGGCCAGTTATAAATCAGGGGGTGATGAATCTACAATTCTTCAAAATATCACTGATTCACTGATAATAAATAATAACAGTGCTCAGGGAATCCTATTATCAGGACAAATCGCCGGTTCTTATCTGAATAAAACCATTGGAAATTCAAAGTATACCCTAACCGAAATTAGCCAGCTTAAAGGCCAGATCATTGCCTCAAATGCAGATGTAAAAAATGGGGCCAATGTAGCTGTGGGAATTAGAAGTTACGGTAATTACACATTCCAGCTATTTGTATGGAATTGATTGTCTTATCCCATTTTGGAATGGTATTTTTTTAGAAAACTAAAAAAAATCCATAATCAAGGTGAAATAAATGAAGGATGAAAAAGCTTTAGGGATTGCAGAAGAAATAATGATGGAGTTTGCAGCGTTTACAGGGCTTGAACCAGTTGATGATAACCCGCAGCGTTATCTATGGACAGACGCGTTTGCAGTATGCAACTATCTTCAACTCTCTAAACAGACAGGGGATAAAAAATATATTGATCTTGCAATCAGGCTTGTTGACCAGGTTCACCATGTTCTTGGTAAACACAGAGAAGATAACAATCGCACAGGATGGATCAGCGGCCTTAAAGACCAGGAAGCTGAAATTCATCCTACAGTTGGCGGATTGAGAATAGGGAAAAAAATTAATGAGAGGAAACCAAGCGAACCAGTAGATCAGCGGCTGGAATGGGAACAGGACGGTCAGTATTATCATTACCTCACAAAATGGATGCATGCACTTAATAGGGTTGGAAAAGTTATTGAAAATCCAATTTATATTAGATGGGCTGCAGAACTGGCAAAAACTGCCCATAATGCCTTTACATATCTTCCTGCAAATAGAGAAAGGAAGATGATGCACTGGAAAATGAGTATCGACCTTAGCTATCCTCTTGTTCCATCAATTGGACAACACGACCCTCTTGACGGTTTTGTAACCTATAACGAGCTTCAAATCTCTGCTAAAGAATTTAACCTGTCAAGAATCCCCCTACTGGGCAGGGAAATTTCAGAAATGAACGATATCTGCAGGGGTATGAACTGGACCACCAATGACCCTCTTGGAATTGGAGGGATTTTATTTGATGCTACAAGGGTTGCACAGTTCATTGTAAACGAAAATATGGATTACAGTTACTTGCTTGAATCTATTCTGGATTCCGCAAGTGCAGGTCTTGGCTTATTTATAAGTAGCAGCCCCCTAAAATTTCCACCTGATTATCGCCTTGCTTTTCGAGAACTGGGACTTTCTATAGGACTTAAAGGCATTAAAAGTATAGAAAAATTTTTTAATGAAAGTAACCCCCCTCTTTATGAAATAATCTCATCCCTTACAAATTATTTTTCCGTTGGAGATGCAATTGAAGAATTCTGGGTTCAAAACAGGCGTTTAGTAAGCTGGAGGGAGCACAGAGAAATTAACATGGTGATGCTTGCAACCAGCCTTATTCCAGATAGTTTTTTATTGATTTAAGCCAGAATGGTTAAAAATTTAGATAAAAGTTTTTGATAACGTCCTTATTCTATAAAGAATCAAGTTTTATACCTACTCGCTAAAAATAAAAATTTATTCTTAAAAATCTTTAAAACTAAGGGTAATTACATGGCAGGAAACTTTACAATATCAGATAGCTTTAAAAAACGTTTTGCGGTGCTTATTTCAGCTATTACATATGCTCCAATAATATCCATTCCAGTATTTGCGCTAATAAACTTTTTTTTCCTAAATCTATATGAGTTTATAATTGTAACCAGCATATGTGCTATATTTGCAGGTATTTTACCAATTATTCTTGTAATGTTATTTCTTAAAGCCAGAAAAAATGGAAAAGAAGTGGATATAGACATACCAGTAAGAGCTGAACGAAATCATCCCCTAATTTTAGTAATCCTATCCTACATCATAGGCACAGTTATTTTATTTGCAATTGATGCACCACTAATAACAACTACTTTGATGTTCTGCTACTTCTCAAACACTTTGATCCTATTTTTTATAAATCTATACTGGAAAATCAGTATCCATGCCATGGGAGTATCTGGACCATCAATAGCTCTAATTTATGTTTTTGGCTCTCCTGGAATCATTTTTAGCTTAATAATTCCCCTGGTTATGTGGAGTAGAATTTATTTAAATAAACACACAGTTTCCCAGGTAATAATAGGCACCATCCTTGGTTTAGTCCTGACTGCTCTACAAATGAATTATTTAATTTAATAGGTTCAATCTCAAAATCTTTCAAAACCTATGGCTGCAAAAAGCTGTGTTTTGCACACCAAACACTTCGTGTTTGAGTGTTTTGATAATCTACAAATTTTAAATTTGGGGTTCCAAAACCTTCAGTTTTGATAACTTCAAAAAAAAACTTAAATAGATAAAAACAATTAGAGTAATATGAATAAGATTTGACTACATTACTTTCCATTAACCATTTTGTTTATGCCCTGGTAGTGTAGCGGATATCACGTAGGATTGCGGATCCTATTACCCGGGTTCAAGTCCCGGTCAGGGCATACTTATTTGAATTTCCTTCTTTGAATCATTATTGTATTATTATTCCAATTTAAATAATTCCATTAATTTATTTGTTATTTTCCAATTCCTTGTTGTAGCAATTGTTTTTAATTTTTTCTCAAATGTGTAATTTGTTAATTTAGTTCTGGCGTATCCATTAGGTAGATAAATATAAATTTCCATACCATTAAGTAAAAAATTTTTCATTTTCCACTTTATTTGAATCTGAATTAGTTAGAATCCTTCATCAGGGCAGATTCTGTAAAAATGTTATATATATCCTTGATTTTATTATTTTTCTTTTATAATGGATTGTTTCTAATAATATCCTAAGTTCTTTATCATTGTATAATTACCCTAATAGAAAATCCAAAAGTTTTGCTTACCTCTTTTTCTATATCATGGGTAATTTTAGTTTTATCACCAGATTTATCTTCAAAAGGACATTAGCGCTTTTGAATTAGGTTTTTCACATTTTCATAATAGATATCAAAGAACTCTTTTAAACAGGCCATTTTTATTCTTTTACTGTCAACATTTACTCCTCGAAGTATAGCAAGGTACTTCATGAATTATCCTTCATTAATAATTAAAAAAGTTACCTCTTAATGTATCTAATTTCTCCGTCCTTATTAAAAACAATGCTCTTTTTCCATTCATCCTTTGTTTCAGGGAAGTCCTCCCTATAATGAGCCCCTCTACTCTCTTTACGTAAAATTGCAGATTTTACAACAAGCTCTGCCACTTCAAGCATCTTAACCACTTCAAGTGCATCAAGAAGGTCGTTGTTGTAACTTACAATATCCAGGACCTTCATATCCTTTGCCATTTCTTTAAGTTCTCCAATTCTATCCAATGCTGCCTTTAAACCTTCTTCATTTCTAATTATGGCTGCATTCTTCCACATTACTTCTTCAAGCTCTTTTTTTATCTCAAATGGATAAAAAGTACCGTCTTTAAAGAAACTCACAATACGTTTTTCTTCATTATCCACAAATGTATCGTTGGATTCTATTTCTCCTTCAAGGGCATTTTTAGCTGCTGACTCTCCCGCTCTCCTTCCAAAAACCTGGGTATCTGCAAGGGCATTGCCACCAAGCCTGTTTGCCCCGTGTACGCCGCCAGTTACTTCACCTGCAGCAAATAAATTTTTTATTGTGCTTTCACCATTTTCATTTATCCTTATTCCACCCATAAAGTGGTGTGCTGTGGGTGCAACTTCCATTGGCTCTTTTCTAATGTCAACATCAACATCAAGGAACTGCAGAAGCATTGTTTCCAGTTTCTCTTCAATTACTCCATCAGGAAGGTGAGTTACATCAAGAAAAACCCCACCCCTTGAAGTTCCTCTTCCCTCCCTCATTTCATTGTATATGGCCCTGGCCACAACGTCTCTTGTTGCAAGCTCGCCCCTTGGGTCATAATTTTTCATGAATCTTTCGCCTTTAGCGTTGATGAGCTTTCCACCTTCTCCACGCACCGCTTCAGTGACGAGAACTCCTTTCCGCGATTCCGGATGTATCATTCCTGTTGGATGAAATTGAACCTGTTCCATATCAATTATATCCGCTCCCACATCATATGATATTGAAAATCCATCTCCAGTTTTCTGTAATGTGTTAGAAGTAACTGGATAGAGCCAGCCTGCACCTCCACTTGCAATAATCACCGATTTTGATTTAAATACCAGTAATTTAGAGTCTTTAAGCGATAAACCTGTTGCACCAATTACTCTTTGGCCATCCTCGCTCATTATGAGGGATGTAATCATTATCTCATCCATTGTTTTAATATCCCGACGTATGACCTCTTCTTTCAAGGCTGACATTATTTCATGGCCAGTTCTATCTCCCTGAAAGCATGTACGCCTGAATGTCTGTCCTCCAAAGGGGCGCTGGTTAATTTGTCCAGATTCTTGCCTGTCAAAAAGGGCGCCGAAGCTTTCCAGCTCAATGAGCCTTGGGGGAGATTCTTCAACCAGAATACTCACCAATTTAGTATCATTTAAATAAGCTCCTCCTTTAAGTGTATCTTCAAAATGTGTTTCAGGAGTGTCTGCACAATCTACAGCTGAAAAAGCAGCGTTATAACCTCCTTCTGCAAGTGTGGTACATCCTGATTTAAAAGATAATCCTTTTGAAACTATTATAATATCTAAATCATGTTTTGAAGCTTCTATGGCTGCTCTACATCCTGCTCCGCCAGAACCTATTATTAAAACATCACATTCATGAATTTCTCTTTCCATGATGAGATTTAGATTTAAATGTTATTTAAATTTGATTTATCGGCACTATAAATATAAAAAGGATCAATGCAAAATTCTTAATATTAACCTAAAATTTAGAAGAATCAAACTTGCACTTATAGAAGATTTAATAATATTTTAAACATGATGAAGGAGGCATTATTTGGATAAAAATAAGATTATAAAGCTTGCAAAGAAAGATTTTGAAAAGGCGTGGATGATGACCTCCCAAACAATAAATAAACCTCATCACGATGATGAATATCCACGAATACATCTTAAAACTGGTAAAACTCACATGCTCTATGATACTATCTCTAATTTGAGAAACGCCTACCTTAATCTAGGTTTTGAAGAAGCTGTAAACCCGGTGTTTATTGAAGAGGAACACATCTACAAGCAGTTTGGACCCGAGGCCCCGGCAGTCCTGGACAGATGTTTTTTCCTATCCGGGCTTCCAAGACCAGACATAGGGATTGGAATGGATAAAATTGGAAAAATTGAAGCTCTTGGAGTCTCATTAAACGAAGAAAAAATAAACGGACTGAAGGAAGTTTTTAGAGGATATAAAAAGGGTGATGTAAGCGGAGATGACCTTGTCCACGATGTTTCAACCGCCATGGAAGTTGGAGATGATATGGGTCTTCGTATTCTTCAAAAGATCTTTCCTGAAATCCATCAATTAAAACCCATTCCTTCAAAAACAACTTTGAGGTCTCATATGACCTCAGGATGGTTTATTACACTTCAAAACACTTATAATAAGCAGCAACTTCCAACAAAACTCTTTTCTATCGATAGATGTTTTAGAAGGGAGCAGAAAGAAGATTCAAGTCACCTTATGACCTATCATTCTGCTTCCTGTGTCGTTGTGGATGAAGAAATTTCATTAGATCTTGGTAAAGCTATATCTGAAAGTCTTCTTGAATATTTTGGATTTGAAAAGTTCAAATTCACACCTGATGAGAAAAAATCAAAGTATTATACTTTGGGTACTCAAACAGAGGTTTATGGATACCATCCAAAATTAAAAGACTGGGTAGAGGTCGCTACTTTCGGTTTGTACTCGCCTATTGCGCTTTCAAAGTATGGAATTGAAAACGATGTACTAAATCTTGGAGTTGGAGCCGAAAGAATAGCAATGCTCCTTTACAATCAGGAAGATATAAGAGCAATGGTTTACCCTCAAATGTATGGAAAATGGAAGCTTTCAGATAGAGAAATTGCATCGATGCTTAGAATTAATTATTATCCTGCCACTGATGAGGGTGGAGAATTAATGAACAATATAATAGCAACATTTAAAGAAAACAGCGATGCACCGTCTCCATGTGAATTTACAGCCTTTAAAGGTGAATTTTTAGGTAAAAATATAGAAGTCATGGCAGTGGAGCCAGAAAAAGGTACAAAACTTTTAGGACCTGCTGCCTGGAATGAAATTTACATCAATCAGGGAGACATAATTGGTGTTCCCTTAAAGAATATTGAAGATGAAAAAGCTATTGAAGCTATAAATAAAGGGATACCTGCTGAAATCAGTTATATGAAAGGAATTGCAGCATATACAGCCTATAAAATCGAAGAAATGGTTGTAAGCGGTAAGGATGAAGTCACTGTGAGGGTTCCCATATCAAGATCTATTTCTGACATAAATCTAAGACTTGATGATGTGGCATTAAACTACATTACAAGTAAAAATAAGGCAATTGATGTAAGAGGTCCTGTATTTTGTACAATAACCTGTAAAATCACTGAATAAGTTCTATTATGTGCTCCTGTAATTTAGCCCAGTACCTTGAAGATATCCAGAACAATCTTTCAAAGGAAATAATAGAAGAAGATTGCTTTGGAGAAGTTAAAAATATTGCAGGAGTGGATATATCTTTTTCAAAGGATGATATTGCAGTCGCTGCTGCTGTAGTCATAGATTTTGATTCGCTGGAAGTTTTAGAAGAAAAAACAATAGAAGTTGAACTCCACTTTCCTTACATACCCGGATTTTTAGGTTTTAGAGAAGCTGACGCCATAATATCAGCCTTAAAAATGATTGAAAATATGTTTGATGTTTTAATGGTAAATGGACATGGTATATTGCATCCAAGAGGATTTGGACTTGCATCCCATGTCGGACTCCTTGTGGATACTCCCACCATTGGTGTTGCAAAAAGATTGATTGGTGGAAATTACAGAATCTATGGTAATTCACTTAAAATTGTAAAATTTAAAGGTAAAACTGTTGGTGTGTGTGATAAGCGCAAGTGCGTTAGTATTGGACATAAAATATCCCTTAATACTGCAATAAACATTGTAAAAAAGACATCTATATTTAAAATACCAGAACCATTAAGATTATCCCATATTTTAGCTACAAAAACCATGAAATATCTCAAATAATATCTATGTGATTTAAATGGAAATTAAAGGAATTATTACTTCAGGAAAAGGAGAAGGAGCTTATTTTATGTCCTTACCCATATATAAGGTCCAGTTCGAAGATAAACTTAATTTTAGTCCTTTTCCAGGCACTTTAAACATTAAAATAGGTTCTGAGGAAATTGACCTTATTCATAAAATTCCGCAGGATAAATTGAAAATTATTGAAGGCAAGGAAAATTTTGGAGATGTACTGCTTATAAAAGCTGTTTTAAACGGGAAAATAAATGGAGCAATTATTTTCCCCAAAAAAACCACTCATGGGGAAAATATTCTTGAATTTATAGCTGCCCAAAATATCAAAGATGAATTAAGAGTTAAAGACGGAGATACTGTTAAAATCAGATTTGAATTTTAAATTTTTAATTTTTATTTTCCATGCAAATAGTTAAGTATACTTAATGTAATAACCAATTTAGTCCAATTTATAAAATAATAAAAATGTCCATAGAGATGTGTATTCTACATTCACATTGTAATTAACCTGTATTTTAAGTAAATAGTAGATATTTGATCAAATTTTTAATTATTGGGCGTTTAAAATTACAAATAATCGAAAGGAGTCACGATCAAATGATAAACGATGCATTGAAGGCATTTAAAGATGGGGAAATCATTTTAGTGTTTGACAGCGATAACAGAGAGAGAGAAACCGATATGATTGTTGCTGCAGAACTTATAACTCCCAAGCACCTTGCAAGAATGAGAAAAGACGCTGGAGGATTGGTTTGCGCTGCAGTTTCCCATGATGAAGCTGAAAAGCTGGGATTACCATTTATGACTGAGGTAATGGAAGCTGCACAGGATAAATATCCATTGCTGGCTGAACTTTCACCAACTGACATACCCTATGATGAAAGATCTGCTTTTTCCCTAACCATAAATCATAGAGAGACATTTACAGGAATAACCGATAATGACCGGGCTTTAACAATAAAAGAGCTTGCCCTGCTCTGTAAAAACGGAGAATACCGTCACTTAGGAGAGCATTTTAGAGCTCCGGGACATGTAACACTCCTTAGAGGTTCAAAAGGGCTTTTAACTAAGCGCCAGGGCCACACAGAAATGAGCATTGCACTTGCTGAGATGGCGGGGTTAACTCCAGTTGCAGTTTGCTGTGAAATGATGGATGATGTAACTGGAAATTCACTACCCACAACAGAAGTTGAAAAATACTCTGAAAAGGAAGGATTGCTCTTTTTAAGTGGAGAAGAAGTAATTAATGCCTACAAAGAATTTAAAAAATAAATTTTACCTGTAAATTTTTCTATTTTTAACTGAAACCTTTAAGAATATCTTTATAAGACATATAACCATTGAATTTCGGTATTTTAGCCATTTTAAATAATTTATCTACATTTAAATACTTCTCAACAGTGTTCATAGCATGCATGCAAAATTCCTCCAGTCTAATTTCCACTTCAGGGGTATTACCCCTATCTGTCATTTTAATTTTAGGAAAACTACCAATTACAGCCACATTTGTTCTTCGGGTTATAAACGATGATGCTATTTTTGAAATTGACTCATTATATACTCTATTTAAGATTACACCCTCTGTTTGAACCCCAAGCTTCTTCATAACCTCTATATGTCCCACAATATCAACCGCAGCAGTTTCAATTCCTCCTTTACTACATGATGAAACCAGTATAACAGGAATACCTGCTGATTTTGCTATTTCCACAGTTGAAAATGGTGTTTTTTCGTTTAAAGCCCCTGTAAAAGCGCTCATAACCCCTTCAATAAGGATCATGTCGTAATTTTGTCTTCTCAATTCCTGGAGTATCCTTTCTAAATCCATCCATCCAAGCCCGCCAATCTTAATGGATGAGAATTTTTCCATATTTTCTTTATTGAGGTAAAGTGAAGGAACTATATCTCTAATATCCGGTCCTACCTTTAATACACCCACTTTATAGCCCTTTTTTCTTAGAACTCCAACAATACCTGTTGTTAAAAAAGTTTTACCTGAATCTGAACCTGTACTTGCAACCAGCAATGTTTTAGGTAACCCCTGGACTTTTGATGTTGATTTATTTGATTTAACAAAAATATTTGTATCTATACCCACTTCGCTTTTAATTTTAGTTAAAAGTTCTTTGTTTTTAGCTTTAATATTTAAAACATCTTCCCTGGAAGCGTCTATAAATCTGAAAATGTTTTCTACAAGTGCAGTATTCTCATCAAGACATCCATGAACCATTGTTCCTATAACGTTTCCCTCATCATTTTTAACGCCTGATAAAATCTTTCGAGGGTTATTCTGATAATCCGTCCTTCTAACCGAGCTTAAAAAAATAGGTTCTGCATTTCCCTCAATTAAACCATAAGTGTGGCAGTGAAATCCTGTTACCTTTCCCCCAACCATTCCCTGAGTTAAAAAAGAGTTTTGGAGAATTTCTGCTTCGACCCTATCTGTTCCAATCATCGGTTTAAAGGATACATCCAGAATACCAAGTCCATCCCTTTCAATTGGACATGGAGATCGCCTCCCTATGTCTATTTTATTGGAAAGAAGCTGAAACCCAGAGCACATACCCAGAATAAATTTTCCATCCTTTTCCATCATTCTGATTTCATTTTTTAATTCATTTCCAATGCTCTGTGACTCTATAATACTTCCACCAGGTATTATAAGGCCATCAAGGAATTTATGTGCCTTTTTACCATTTACCAATCCATTTTCTTTTAAAATGTGTGTTGGAAGATTACCGAAGTTTTCAAAAATGGGTAAAGAGCCCTTTACATAAAGAAGACCTATATTTTTCATCTTTTCTTTCTATGTATTGTTGCTTGATAAACTTTCTCATATAATAGTAAAATTTAATAGTTTTATATATGCTGTATAATAATAATAATTATTATGATTAATGGAGGGTTTTAATGAATAAGAAAATTTTAGCTCTGTTAATTGTGGCCGTGCTAATAATTGGTGGATATGCAGCTTTTTATGTTTTTCAATCCCTGTATGCGATACCTGAAGATGTAAAAGTCTTTAAAGATGAATTAAAATCTATAGAAAACGCTCCCATTCCTGAAAAGGATATAAAAGAACTGGAAACTCTTGCAAATCAAATTGAAAATGGACCTTCCTTAAAAATTATCCCTAAAAGTGAAAGGACAAAAATGGCCAATGATATGCGAAATGATCCATTTTTCACTTCTATAAATTCCACTGTTGATGAAATTAAGCAAAATGTTACCAATAATTTAGAAATAGCATCAAGATATGATTTACTTTTAAAAGGAGACGTTGCTAATAATATTAGAGGAATATATAGTCAAAAATTAATATCTTTAGCAGAAGATATGCAAAAAATAATAGAAAAAATCCCAAATAACTTTGAAAATGGTGATAACACCGCCCTCGCAAATGATCTTAGAGAATTAGCCAGATTAGGTAGGGAAATGAACACGTTGGCTGCACAGAATAAGGGAAAATTAAATGATATTATAAAAAGTTTAGAGGGATAATCCTCCAATTATTAATTTTAAAAAATAAAAACTACTGGATCTCTTCAAGTCCAGCCATCATCCCCATGATCTTTGCATCATCCAGCGGTTTACCCTGAATTTGGAGACCTACAGGTATTCCATTTACTTCTCCTGCCTTCATGCTTCCTGCTGGGATTCCTGCAAGATTAGCTATAACTGTTAAAACATCGTAAGCATACATATCCATGGTGTTCAATGATTCACCAAGTTTATGCGGAAGTTTGGGAACAGTTGGGCTAATAAGGGCATCTACACCATCTAAAAGACCGGTTATTTCTCTTCTAATTAATGATCTTGCCTGTAATGCCTTTTTATAGTACTTTCCACTGTATTCTTTTTGGCTGATGTATGATCCTATGTGAATTCTCCTTAAAACCTCCTCTCCACATACCTCTTCTATCCTGTAACCATATTTCCGGCCATCGTATTTTCTTGTGGCTGAGAAGAATTCAACATAGTTTATGAGATAATATGTAGGGATGCATAAATCAAGATGTTTAAAGTTTAATTCAACTACTTCAGCACCCATGTCTGTCATTTTATCGATGCTTTCTTCAATTATATTGACTATCCTGTTATCAGATACATCAAAGAATTCTTTTACTACACCCAGCTTCATTCCTTTCATAACATCTTGTGAATTTTGGGTTATTTCATGGAAGTTTGGAATTTCTTTTATAGTCGTACACTCCATTGGATCATAACCTGCAATGGAATCAAGCATCAAAGCTATTCCACCAGCGTCCCTGGCAAATGGACCAATTTGCTCAAGACTCATTGCAAGGTCGAGCAGTCCCTGTCTTGAAACCACCCCATAAGTGGATTTAAATCCCATAACTCCACAGTGAGAAGCCGGATTTCTGATAGATCCTCCCGTATCTGATCCAAGGGAAAGATCACACATTTCTGCAGCAATTACCGCAGCGCTTCCCCCGCTTGAACCGCCGGGTATTCTTCCAGGAGCTGCAGGATTATCAGCAGGTCCAAAATAAGATGTTTCAGTGGAACTACCCGCTGCAAACTCATCCATATTAGTTGTTCCAAGAATAATGCCGTCTTCCGCTTCTATTCTTTTAATAACAGTTGCATTATAGCTTCCCACATAATTTTCAAGTGTTTTTGAAGCTGCAGAAATAATAAAATCCTCAATGTTAATGTTGCTTTTAATTCCAATCGTTAATCCAGCGAGTTTTCCTACTTTTTCCCCTTTTTTAATTCTGGCATCAACCTTTTCTGCCTTTTGAGCTGCTTCATCTTCTTTAATTTCTAAAAATGCATTTATTTTTGGGTTTTTCTTCTTTATAGTCTTTAAATATGATTCTAAATTATCCGATGCTGTTATATCATGATTTTTAATTGATCTTGATTTATCTAAAAGATTCATGGAAACACCTGAAAGCAAAATTCAGTTTTTAAATAATATACAATTTCTATTTTAAAAGTCATATAAAAATATCATCGCCCAACTATAAAAACTTAGATTAAATGGTATGGATTAATTAATATAAATATCATGAATAATATATCTTTGACGAGGGGACTCCAATGAGACAAATTAAAAACTTTTTACCAAGAATTCTTCTTTTAATCCTCTTTTTAGTCCCCATAATCTATTTTAAAGACTTCTATTATCATTTCTATGTTTATCTTTCAGGCAACATTATAACCGGAGTTATAATGCAGCAGTGGCACATCGTCATACTGTTTATCCTGCTTTTTACGGCATTTTTAATCCCTCTTTCTTACAGAAGAAAGGCAAACTGGGTAGAATATGGCCTGGTCACTGCATTTTTGGTTTCACTCTTTATAGAAATGTATGGAATCCCATTAACAATTCTGCTTGCATCTAAATACTTCTTCACTTCAGGAACACAACTTCCCCCCAACATCGCTAATTTCTATTTTTTAGGAGTTGGATTCGGGATGGACATTGCCATGACCTATGGCGCGATATTAATGATTATTGGACTTTCAATAATTATCATAGGGTGGATTAAGCTTTACAGAAACACTAAAAAAGATGGTCTGGTTACAGATGGAATATATGCATATTCCAGGCATCCCCAGTACCTTGGATTCATTTTATTTATACTGGGATGGCTCTTTGGATGGCCCACCATTATCACCGTGTTTTTAGCACCAATATTGATTTATAAATATGTTCGTGTTTGTAAAACTGAAGAGAAAGAAATTACGAACGAATTTGCTGAATACAAAGAGTATAAAAAGAAAGTTCCTCTTTTTATTTAATTTGAGAAATAATTTGTATAAACTGGTAATTTTTGAAAACCCATTTTTATTACTCTCGCTAATTTTAAATCTGCAGTTATAAAAAATGAATTAAGAGGATAAAAATAGCTTATGAGATTATAATAACTTCAATACATAACTTATGCACTTATAAAATTAATCTAACTAAAAAATCACTCCATGTAAATAATAAGCATACCAATAAGCGTTCAATCCATGATGACTCTGGACTTGCTGCAAACTCTCTAATCTCTGTAGAAACAGGATTTCTACTCCTTATTTTATATGAACTACATTACCATCATTTGGATTAATGTACTGACAGGTAAAATTATCAATCTTAATTACTATAGAAACTTTAATTCATCTGCATATCTATCGCCAGCCATTGAAAAGATTTTAAAGTATTTTTCAGTTTTAAATCCGGCAAAAAAAAGAGAAATGTCTCCCAAAATTCTCCAATACATTCCAAATACTATTCTTTATTTTTGAATTTGATGAAAAGGTCAGATGCTTTAATCATTAATATATCCATTAATTTTTTAAATCTTTAAAAATAATTTATTCTGCATAAGAATCTAATAATTCACTTTATGTGTCTTTTTATACCTCAATCGTTATATTTAAGCTATTTAAAAGGCATAAAGAAATATATCATTATGAGGTGTACCTATGGAAACAATTCTTCTAAATCAAAGCCAGATTAAAGAACTTATGAGCATGAAAGAAATTATTGAAAGCGTTGAAACAGCTTTTGAAGTTCATGCACAACGTAAAGTGGAAATGCCCCCCAAAGAATACCTTTTTTTCAAGAAATTCAGGGGAGATTTAAGGATAATGCCATGTTTTATCAGGGGAATGAACGAATCTGGAGTCAAATGCGTGACCGTGCATCCTGATAATCCCCGTAAATATGGTTTACCAACAGTTATGGGTGTAATTGAGCTAATAGATCCACAAACTGGTTTTCCTATATCCATTATGGATGGAACATGGGTTACCAATATGAGAACTGGAGCTGCTGCTGGTGTTGCAACCAAATACCTTGCAAGAGACAATTCAGAAATTTTAGGGCTCGTAGGCGCAGGAGTTCAGGCATTAACAGGTTTTGAAGCTATAAATGAAATAATGGATATTAAAGAAGTTAGAGTTTCCTGCAGAACATGCGAAACACGTGAGCATTTTGCAAAGCATATCAGCAGAGAATACGGAATTGATGCCAGAGCCACCGAAACGATAAAAGAAGCTGTAGTAGGTGCAGATGTCCTTTTAACAACTACTCCTTCAAGAGAACCAATAGTCAAATCAGGATGGATCAGTCCAGGTACCCACATAAATGCAATGGGTGCTGATGCACCAGGTAAACAGGAACTGGATAGCCATATGTTTTATAAATCCAAAATATTTATAGATTGCTGGGAACAGGCAAGTCATAGTGGTGAAATTAATATTCCAGTTGCTGAAGGTATCTTAAGAAGAAAAGATATCCAGGGAACTATTGGAAATGTTATAACAGGCCAAATTCCTGGTAGAACTTCAGATGAAGATATAACCATATTTGATTCTACTGGGCTGGCCGTTCAAGACATTGTTACTGCATGGAGTATCTATAAAAAAGCGCTTCAAAATGGTACCGGTCAAAAAATGAATTTCCTTGGTTAGTTAAATTTAAGTGCATGAAAATCTAAATTAAGACTGGTGGTGAAATGTTCCAGGAAAAAGTTTATCGAACTGAAGTACTCAATAAAATGGGACATGTTTTTGAGCGTTTCAGAATTTTAATGAGAACCAGCTCCCTGCAACAAGAGGAAATAGAGACCATTGATTACCATTTATCCCAAATCATAAAAGTCTTAAATAAATAGATAAATTCTCTATTCTACCTCCTAATTTTAAAATAAATCAGTGATTTAATGATTGAAGTTGTTTTATTCGGGTTAACATCCTTTGGTGTTGGCCTTTCTGGAGCGCTAGTACCAGGCCCCATGCTTACAGTAACCATATCTGATTCTATAAAAAAAGGGTTTATTGCAGGGCCTCTTGTAATATTAGGCCACTTTATCGCTGAAATAGCGGTAATAATTGCTGTTTTAGCAGGTTTAGATTGGGTAATAGGTTCTCAAACTTCATCTATTTTTATAGGCACTCTGGGAGGAGCTGTATTAATTTCTATGGGATATGATATTTTTAAATCCAAAGAAAATCTATCAGATATCTTATCAGGGGAGAATAAAACTAAAACCCATGGCTCAGTCCTTGGAGGGATTATTACCAGCTTTTCAAATCCCTATTTCTTCATATGGTGGGCCAGCATTGGATATGCTTTTATGTATAAGGGCCTTGAACTTGCTGGAATTTTAGGACTTTTAGGATTTCTTATAGGCCACTGGTGTGCAGATCTTTCATGGTATAGCTTAATATCACTTTTTTCAAGTCAGGGTACAAAAATAATGAAGGATAGTACTTATAAACTGGTGATGAATGCTTGTGGGGTATTTTTAATAATTTTGGGAATGTATTTTATAACAGGTGTTTTAAGAATCATCTAAAATAATACTTAATTATGATTAATTAATATTTAAGGTTATATAACTCCAAGACTTATTACTAAACATGAAAGCAGTTGTCTTCGATAATTCAGGTACGCTCATTGAAAGATTCAGAGCATTAAAAGATCTGAAAACTGGTTCAATAATTGAGGATATGAGCTCAATAGACATTGTAGACAACGGTGTTAAAAGGGCTCTTGTGGTTTTGCAGACCAACCCTTCAAAGTGTATAATAAATGCCAGACCAGACCAGACAATATATGAATTCATAAAGAGAAACAAAATTGATTTTGATATAAGCTATTCTGAAGATTATATAAAAAAAGAAGAAATTCTTGAGGCCATTAAAGAAGATAAAACAATGATAAGTGACATACAGGACAGTATAAGGGCAGTGATAGATAAAAAATACAACGTACAGATATGCAGTGGATCAGGATTAATTGTAAGCTTGAAAAAGAAAAAAATCGAATTCACCATAACTGCTGGTGGAAAGATTTTTAAAGAAGTTCCTGAAGTTATTGATGAACTTAAAAAGAGGAGAATTGAAATATTTATAGCCTCAGGAGATAGGAAAGAATCATTGAAAGAACTGGCCAGTTTTTTAAACCTTCCTAAAGAAAATGTATTCGATACAGCAGATTCATGGAAAAAAATGATGATAATCAAAAAACTGAAAAATAAATACAAAGTGATGATGGTTGGAAACAGTGCCAACGATATTTTAGCCCTTAAAGAAGCTGATGTGGGTGTTTTAACCCTCCAGCAGAAAGAAAAAACGCCCCAAAAAGTCTACGACGCTGCAGATGTGGTTGTGGGTAATATTAAAGAAATTCTGGATGTTGAATTCTAAAAATCTGATTTTAATTCTTCAATTATTTTTTCTTTCATTTTTTCATCCTTTAACCAGATTTTAACTTCTTTCCATACTTCATTGCATTTATCACTATTATCTTTACCTATAATTTCCCTTATACGAAAATCTATGTCTTTTCTATCTTCTTTTGTTTGTGGATTAATTCCTATTTCATTTAAAGTTGATTTCATGTATCTAATGTAACAGCTCATTTTTCTACCTCTTTAAATTCAAATATACGCTTGAACTATATAGCTGATTCATTTAAAAAGCCTCTCTCCAACTATTATGGAAGCATAAGCCAATGAACTCCATGAAGGAGATATAAAAGTCAGCCCAATTGCAAACAATGCCGCTGCAGGAAGCATTAAATTTATTATTCGGATTTTATGTATCTCTTCGCTAGTTATCTCATCTGTAAATTTCTTTTCTGTGGCATAATACCATAATAAAGCAGATAACAATCCAATGGCAAGCAAATTAAGATCAAAAAATATCTGGGCAGATTGTAAATTACCATATTCTCCAGTTAAGGAAGTGGAAAAAGGTACCAGAGCAACAAAAAGAAGCCAGATAATGGTTATCCATAAAAGTGGAGTATTAATACGTTTAATATAATAAAACTGGCTGTGATTAACCTTCCAGAATATGGCCAGAAGAATGAAGCTGAGTGCATAGGTGAAGAACTTGGGTATTAAACCCATTAAAACCGCATAAATTGTCAAATCACCTATTGGATTGGTTAATTCAGGGACAGTTAAATTTAAAACTAACAGAGTCATTGCGATTGCAAATATTCCATCTACAAGTGTTTCAATACGATCAGTTGTTTCCCATACATCCTTTGCCATATTATTAACCCACTGATTCTTCTGCAAAATACCTTCAAATAAATTGTTCTCATTTCTATAATTTAATAATTCATTCAATCATATTTTAATTAATTCGTAATCCATACTTCCCATGCCCAGTTCTTCCCCATATTTCATCTGTATTTCTCCATCGATCTTTTCATACAAACCTCTGAACTTATCTTCCCCCCTATCATGATTATGAGTTAAAAGGGAATCTTTAAATCCACACTGCTGATTAACAAGATGATAACTTGCTGTATCAAGGGCTACAGGGTCTTTAGAAGCCAGTATACCAATATCAGGGACTATTGGAGAATCGCTCCATGGAACACAGTCGCAGTCAGGTGTTATATCCATTAAAAAATTCATATAGCAAACCCTGTTCTGCTTGTTTTTAATTGCAGCAAAGGCATATTCTGTCATTTTTTCGATGAAAGGTTTTATATTATCCCAATCGAGGTCTATTAAGGATTCGGGACAGGTCATAAGGCAGTTATTACATGCAATGCATGCATCGTATTTTATTTTGGATTTTCCATTTTCAAGGTACATCGCAGATACCGGGCATGATTTTATACATCTCCCGCATCCAGTACATTCTTCAGATAAAACAGGTTTAGCACATTCATGTTGCTCTAATTTGCCAGTAGCCGATGCACAGCCCATTGCAAGATTTTTAATTGCCCCGCCAAATCCGCTCATTCCGTGACCTTTAAAATGAGAAAGTACAACAATTGAATCTGAACCTTCAATATCCCCTGCAATTTTAGCGTACCTAAAATGCTTTAAATTGATTTCTATTTGAGTTTCATTCTCTCCATTAATCCCATCTGCAATTATTAGAGGAACGCAAATGACAGCGTAGCCAAATCCGTGCATTATTGCAGTGTTTAGATGATCCACTGAATTATGCCTGCTTCCATAATAAAGCGTGTTTGTATCTGTTAAAAACGGATTAGCACCTGCCTTTTTTACTTCATCCACAATTGGTCTTACAAAAACAGGATTTATATAGGAATCATTTCCCTTCTCACCGAAATGAAGTTTAATTGCTGTTAAATCATCTTTTTTAATGTTATTTTCAAAACCTGCAGCTTTAAAGAGTTTTTTTATTTTAGTGATTTTATTTTCCCTACTGTTTCTTGATCTTAAATCTGAAAAATATACTTTGGCCATCTAATCACCTTATTTAACTTTATATAATCATTTATCTAAAATCCACATGAAATCAAGATATCCCTGCTTTTTAAAATATTTTCATAATTATTTAACTCTATTATGCCTTTATCTACCTTATTAAGCAAGTTAAGATCAAAATTTCCTTCCCCTAAAGCCAGATGCTGGTCTTTTTTTCCATCGTTATCATTAAGGTGATAATAGGCTATTTTCTTTAATTTAAAAAATGATTCTGGATCATCACTTGTATTAGCATGTCCAGTATCCACAGTAGCATAAGAACCGCATTCTTCAATGAAAAATTCATACTCTTTAGAACTATTACACAAATATACATGGTTATTAGGCATGTTCTCGACTGAAAACATTATTCCAATCTCTTCTGCGTAATTATTGGCTCTTTGAAGCGTTTCGATAGAATAAACCATTCCTAAATTCCTTATTCTTTCTTCCAATCTGTGAATCAATCCAGGATGTGTTGTTATGGCTTTTGCTCCAATACAGGATGCAAAATCAATGGTTTCTTCCAGTTGTTTTAATGTTTCTTTCCTTATTCCAGGGTTAAGGCTGGCCGGGTTCAGATCTATGGTGGGAGCGTGCATAAAAACATCAATTTCATAGGAATCAAACACTTCAAATTCTCTTTTATTCATGGATAACATGTTTCTTGGCCAGTAAGGACCTTCACATAGCATTTCAATTAGCTGAAACCCGTCTTTTGAGGCTGTTTCTAAAAATTGCTCCAGTGAACTCATAAACAGTGCTAATGTAGAGAATCCCGTTTTCATGATATCAACTTTGATGATTTGTTAATTAATCGTTTCGATCAAAATATTTATATATAAATTGGATATATCAAAAATAATTATGTCAAAATCTGATATATCATGAAATGAGGTATAGGAGGTAACTGAATGGATGATGATAAGGCACCCTCAAGGAGTAATTCGATTGAATCTAGCTTAGAAAGTAGTGTAGACGAAGAAGAAAAACGTAAATGTATAGAAGAACGTGTGAAAATCTTCAAAGCCATGTCTAAATATGAAAAAAAACTCATTAGAGGTTTTATGAGAAGTTTTGGTAACACCATGATTTTGTGGCTTATTAGCAAAAAAAGACAGCATGGATACGAAATGATGACTAAACTTCATGAATCCGCCCCTTATGATAATAAAATGCCCAGTGCAAGTAAAATATATCCTGTACTGCATGAGCTGGAAAAAAATGGGCTGATAAAAGGCTCATGGGAACATCAGGGGAAACGGAAGGTAAAATATTATGAAATAACCGATGAAGGCAAAAAAGTTCTTTTAAGGTTCAGAAAACTCGCTCAACAAGCTCGGAAGAACCATTCCAGTCTTTGGGTGGAATTCATAGAAGATATAATGTCTGATGAAGATAATAATATATTATAGGAGTTAAATTTATGAAATACGCTATAGAAACGTTCAATCTTACAAAACAATATAATGATTTCTTAGCAGTAGATGATCTCAACATGAAAATCAAAGAAAAATCTATATTCGGATTTTTAGGCCCAAATGGTGCTGGAAAAACCACCACAATAAAAATGTTAACATGTCTTATCCTGCCAACATCTGGAACAGCCAGTGTAGCAGGATTTGACGTTTTAAAAAATCCAAATGAAGTAAGACAACAAATAGGTATGGTACCACAGCTTGTAAGTCTTTATGCAGATCTTACCGTTAAAGAAAACGTGTATCTCTGCGCTGATTACTATGGGCTTCCAAAGGATCTTAAAGAAAGCAGAGCAGCTGAACTTATGGAAATGGTAGATATAAAATATGCCGAAGATAAATTGGTAAAGCAACTTTCAGGGGGAATGAAACAAAAAGCATCTGTAGTTGCAAGTTTAATACATCAACCAGATATTTTATTCCTTGATGAACCTACAATAGGCTTAGATCCCACAACAAAGAGAGTTTTGTGGGATTTAATTGAAGAACTAAACTCAAATGGTCATACAATTATATTATGTTCACATGACATGTATGAAGTGGAATTACTCTGTGATGACGTGGGAATTATAAATAAAGGTGAGCTTGCTGCCTTTGATACCCCGCAAGGACTTAAAGACATCATGATTAAAGAAATAAACGAAGAAAAAGAACCTCTAACTTCAAATATTTCTGATGCTCTTGATAAAATACTTGAAGAAACCAACCCTGAAGATAAGAAGGCTATTGAACACATAAAAGAAAGCATGAAAAATAACGAACCAAATTTAAAAGAATTAAGCGTTATTATAGACAATAAAGACGAAAAAATGCTAAATCATCTTTATAATCTAGCCATAGTTCATGATATCACAGAACATACCTCTGGAAGAATAACTATAGATATAAATGATGAAGACGATGCTATAACAAAGGTTATAGCAGATATAATTAAATTTGGAGGAAATATAACTTCCATAGCTACAAAAGACCCTTCCTTAGAAGAAGTTTTCATTAGAGTTACCTCTAAAAAGACCCAAAAGGTGTAGATAATGGTTGAAACTAAAAAAATAATGTGGATGATTAAAAAAGACCTTCTGGTCCTTTGGAGGCATAAACCACGTTTAATATCAATTTTCTTATTCCCTATAATCATGATAACCCTTTTTGGTTATGGTATGGGTGGAGAACTGGAAAATATCCCGGTTGTTGTGGTAGAACAAAGCCAGGGCCCGGTAACTGATACCACCCTTACTGCAATTAAGGAAATGAGCCTGTATGATGTTAAAGACATAATAACGGATCCTGATAAAGCAAAACAGATGGTTGAAAACGGCGAAGTCAGAGCTGCCATAATTTTACCTTCAAATTATGATGATATGACTGATTCAAAACCAAAAAGTGTGGTGTTTGAGGTTGATTCATCGGATCAGATGGCGACCACTGCGGTTCTTCCAGCTACACAGGCACTGTTTAATCAAATTTCAAATGAATTAGGTATGCAAAAGCTGGAAACCATGAATTTAACACCTTCCCCCTCCGCTTCAACACCAATACAGGTTCAGCAAAGTTCAGTTCAGGCGAACCAGCAACAAACTATTGACATAAAAAGTATAATGAACTCAATTAATTTCCAGATAAACAGGTTATATGGGGATATAGCATACATTGACTTTCTGGTGCCTGCAATTCTGGCCATGACCGTTATGATGGGAGCTATGATGAGTATGGGAGAGTCACTGGCAGGTGAACGTGAACGAGGAGAATTGGCCAGGCTCTTTATGACCCCTACCAGCGTTGCTACAGTGGTAGGTGGTAAAATCATGTCAAGACTGGTTATTCAAACTGCAACAGCTCTGGTACTGATTGGTGCAGCCATAGTACTGTTTAATATTACTATTAACGGTAGTATGTTGCTTACGATATTCTTGCTGGTACTTACGGCATTATGTTTTGTGGGTTTTGGGATAATGGTTTCTGCCAGGGTCAGTACCCAGGAAGATTATGTCCAGATGGTGATGCCTTTCTCCATGCCTATGATGTTTGTATCTGGTGTTTTTTACCCTATTGAAACAATGCCCTGGATATTCCAGAAAATAGCGTATATAGCGCCTTTAACCTATGCTAACAATGCTTTAAGAGGTGTTATGTTAAAAGGAGCAGGTATTGGAGATATATGGATAGAAATAGCTGTGCTTTTAGGTTTTACAGCCTTATTCTTTATATTAGGAGTTACAAGATTCAACAGAGATATTTAAAAAGCAATAATCAATAAAATAATTAAAAGGTGAGTTAAATGTTGGAAAAAAAGAATATAATCATTGGATTTGTTATAATGTGTCTTATAACAACTCCAGTTTCAATAACTCCAGTTCTGGCAGCGGATTGGACCATGTTTCATAGGGATCTGGATCGTACAGGCTATTTAGATGAAGCATCAGATTTCATCCCAGAAATTTGGCTTTTTAAAACTGGAGGAGCAATTCAATCTTCTCCATCAATTTCAGATAAGATACTGTATTTTGGCTCCCTGGATGATTGTATTTATGCCCTAAATTTAGAGGATGGTACAAGAGTTTGGGATTATAAAACACAAGGAGATATAGTTTCTTCACCAGTTATCAGCGGGGACAATGTATACTTCGGTTCTAAAGACGGTTATCTCTATGCCTTAAACAAAAAAAATGGAGATTCAGTATGGAAATATAAGGCAGGGAACTCTATCGAATCCTCACCAACCATAGTTAATGGAACAATCTATTTTGGAGCCAATGATAACCGTTTATATGCACTATATGCTGAAAATGGTACAATGAAATGGGAATTTGAAAGTGAAAATGCTATAAAATCTTCTCCAGGAGTTTACAATGGAAGTGTTTATTTTGGATCAGATGATGGGAAGATATATGCATTAGATGCTGCAGATGGTACAAAATTATGGGAATTTGATACTGGAAATGCTGTTGTATCTTCACCTGCAATCAGGAATAATGTATTATACGAGGGTACAGATAATGGCGTTTTCTATGCATTAAATACCAATGATGGATCTGTTAAATGGTCATATAATTTTGGAGATCCAGTTAAATCTACACCACTTCTTGATTCAAACGATAACAGCCTGTTTATAGGTGCAGATAACGGCAATATAACATGTCTGGATATGAGGAATGGAAAGTTAAAATGGTCAGCCAGCATAGGAAATGTTAAATCAAGCCCCGCGCTTATGGGCGACTACATTGTTGTAAGTTCAGATAGCGGAACAGTATACGTGTTGAATAAATACAGCGGAAAAGAAGAATGGAACTATTCACCAGGTTATTACCTGTTTAATACGCCATTTATTTCATCAGCAGCAGTATACGGGGATAGCATCTACGTAGGGGGCGTTGATGGTTACATGTACGCCCTTAACAATGAGGAAAAATCAGGTCCCACCTCGGAGTTCTTATACTACATCGTCGGAATAGTAGCTGTAATAATAATTGCTTTAATAGCAATCAGGATAATTATCAGACGTAGAAGGAAACCCAGCAAATACTAAATATGGAATACATTCCACACAATTTTTTTGTTTTTTAAGCATCCACATTAGTTTTTTTTTGTCTTTGATAAGTTCAGTATTTATAGTCATGAGCATGAGTATTATACTTATCAAATTCCATAAAACTTCTTTTGGAAGTGTTCAAATTATTGAAAATCAATTTTTTCCAATGGATTGATCCATCTATATAGTCTAAAAACTTCTGTACCAGACTATAAAAAAAACACAACATTGTTTTTAATTTATAGTCTGATTGTTTTTTATGGTCTAGTGAAAATATTTAATTTCACCTCACACTAACACCTATCAAAATCATCAGCAGATTCACCAGGCTGAAGCTCATAAACAACGTTGCAATCATTACAAACCATAAAACCAACAGATACATCTTTCATAAAAAAATCACTCCATTAAAAGCCTTTTAAATTCTAATTCCCCACCACATTCACAAGTATCAGAGAAGTCATCTGGAGATTCATCAGATTGGAGCTGATAGCATCCACCACATTTTTCACACACTAAAAGACCGCGAGATTCCATTTTTTCCTGACTATCGTCCATACCCTCAACCAATTCAGGAATAGCCTTATACTTAGTAACATCAGTCTTAATGAGCTTGAAAAAAGTTTTATAAGCTTTAATAATATCCTCTTCGATAATATGTTCCCGGTTATGGTGCACAGCATTGCAGCCTGCGAGTAATTGGATAAATAAGCCTTCTGTTGGAACATAGTCTGAATTAAAATCACGGAATCTCATACCAAATATTTCATTTTTTATGTCTATTAACAGATTTGTTATTGTTAAGTAGAAATCTGAGGTTTTTTTGTCGAATATTTGTGTTTCACCCAGTTTCTGGAAAAATTCAGCGGTTGGTTCAGGAACATCTTCAATTTGGTCAAATCTATCCAAAGCAAAAAGTAGGCGTGCATCTAAACCGCTGAATGCTATATTCAAGCTGTCATCCCAGGAAAAAGGACGTCCGCTGTTTAGGTAGTATGCAGTTTCTATCAAGGGGCGCATGGAACGAAAAACATTTAAGCTTGTTTTGCTAAATGCAATGGTTCTCAAATCTGTTGCAGGTAAATTTGCAGCGGCTAGAACCATTAAACGATTATGTGCTAATTCTTCAAAAGTCAAATGCCGACTATCCATTTTTCTTTCTTCAAAAGCTAACATAAATTCTTCATAAAAACCAGATTTCCAAATATCTTGGATTTCATCCAGTATTTCAGTTAAACCTGGTAAATTTAAGCCTCTTAAATACTCGCAATGCTCTTTAAGCATTCGTTTATTCCATTCTGCACTTGTCTCTCTCCCAAGTGAAGTATTTACACGATCTTTAAAATCAAGAGATGTATCTAGAATTTTCATCCATGTTTTTACTTTTTTCAATATAATCACATCTCCATAGAACCCTGCCTTTTTAAATATAATTATATTGGATCAGCAAACGTTTTTTTAAGGGCTTCCCAGAATTCATCAACAGCTTTGCCATAATACCTTGACCTATTCCATCAACAACAAAACTGTAAACCACATCTCCCCATGCTTTATATATTTCAAGTGGGTCGCTGATAAAGTTTATGCCACCCAGTAAGGTTAGTAAGGTTCGGATTTGGGCTGCTTGTTTTGGGAAAATCTTGCAAAGAGCTTCCTGTAATAACGTTTGAGCAACATTAGGATCTAAACGGAACGTCTTTTTTGATAACACTTCCATGAACGCACCATCCACAAAACTCTTACCGGCCTGCTGGAATCCTCTTTTTAACAAATCAAATGCCCTTTGTGGGTTTGTGGTGAAGTATCTGGCAGCCATTTTGAGACTACTCATAGCTTCTATCATTCCATTTTTCACCTGTTGCAAGTATTCACCTGAACCTGGGGTCGATGCAATAGATCCTATGTAAAGTAATTCTGCAGCAATATCCACCATCATCGAGAAAGTTTCCCAATCATCAACTTTCTCCTCTGTTGTCAAATTCCACTTAGGCAGTACAGATTTATTCAATTCGCCTCGTGAAATTGCTTCTCTAACAGCAGCTACATCCCTATCTAATTGTGTTTTTGGATATAAAGGCCCATAATCAGGAGGTTCAGGAGGTTTATCAGGAGGTAAAAGTGGATCATCCGGTTTTTTAGGAGAATTATCCTGATTAGGAGGCTTAATATTATCCGGGAAATCATAAGGCAATATATTCGCATTAGAAGTCTGTCCAGGATCAACAGAGGTTAAATCATATCTCGCCTGATTATTACCAGGATTAGAATCAGGCATTGAAGATGCTGCTTTCACAGACCAAGCTTTAACAACCCTTTTAGGAGATGAACTTAAACTCTTAGTACTGAACAACGCCAAATCACCATAAACACTAACTAAATTAACAAAATAACCAGCATTTGTCGCTTGTAAGATTAATTCCATTGTAGCATTACCTCCAGCAGGTAATATCCCAACACTCCAAATACCAGTACTGGAATCGTAAGTTCCAGTTCCCTGACTGCTTAATAACTTCAAATCGAAAGGTATTTTGTAATCCACTTTAACATCAGCCGATTTCGGCCCATTATTCAAGGATGTGATAGTTAATTTTACAGTATCGCCAAGGTTTAATGTATTTTTGTCTCCAGTGATAGTCACAGCCAGATCTGTAGTTGAAGTGGTTGTTTAGTCTATAAATTTTGATATATCCGTTTTAATGATTTTAAATAGAGTTCTATAAGCTGTAAATACATTATTTTAATCTATTTTTTCTTTTCCTTCATTTACTGTGCTGCAACCAGCGAAAAATAGAACCAATTCCATTTGTTTAGCATTGAATATACCCTCTTTAAATCCAAAATTTTTAAAAACAAAAAACCTTAATGTTTTTTCTAGTTTTGAATACAAATTTTTTGTTTTTCTATCTTTCCATTTAATTTTTCGGATTTTTTGGAAAAATTCAGGAGTTAATTCTGGGGTTTCATTAATTTCATCAAAATCATCTAAAGCAAATACAATTCTTTCACCAATATCACTTCTAAATATTTTTCTAACATCTTCTGATTCTAGTTGTCTCTCTAAACGCATAGAATAGATCCATTCTAAAAAAGGAAACAGATAATAGAATTTATTATAATCTATAAGCTCAGAAAAAATACTAGGTTTAAGGTTTAAGTTCTCATACGCCAAAACTAAAAGAGAACTTTCAAGAGCAATTTCAGTATTATTATCACTTAATAAAGGTACTGGTTCCTCCCAATTTACATAGACATCAAATAATCTCTTATAAACTCCCGAATTAATTAAATCCATTAACATGTATTCAAAAAGATTAACATCCCCATCTTGATATTCTTTTCTAAGTTTTTTAAGTTCATAATAACCAAACTTCTCACGGGAAGGAATATGAAATTTTTCTCTTAATGACATTCGATCACCTCCTGAATACCAAACACAAACCCATCCAAACCCTCAATATCACAAGTCTCAAAAACCAATAAATAACTCATGCATATCTCTTTGGACTTTAATCCTTTCTTTTTCACTAACCGCTTTATCCAAATTTTAATATAGCCATGAACATCACCAACTTCAAATATAGTATTACAAGAAATACCTATCATTTTAGTGGATTATGTTATTAAAATCTCTTAACATCTTTTGGATATTATCTCAAGGTCTTTTTTAGTAGTTTTTTAGAGTAAGAGTTGTTTATTGGGATATTTCTAGTATTTAGCAGCATTTAATGGGAAATTAGTAGGGTGTTATTATATGGGTAAATTTTAATGTGTAATACTTCCATTTGGCTCTTAAAGAATCATAATCCGTAGAATTTATAACTTCTTGTCGAGCCTTGTATTTAGTGATATTTGCGTTTAAGAGTTTGAAGTAAGTGTTGAAGGCTCTTACTATATCGTCCCGGACAATGATTTTTCTTCCATCAGAAACTGCTGAACAGTAAGTTAAAGTTTTTAATACGTCACTTTCCCATCCACTACTGTTAGGTCTATAATATCTAAGGGCAGTTATTATTAAATATCGTAAATCCTGTTCCATCTTTTGTATTGATTTATCACAGTACTTCACATGTTTAAGGGATTTAAAATAATCTTTTGGTGGTTGGGGGATATCTTTATCATCTACAGTGTCAAAGTCATCCAAGAAAAACACTATTAGTTCATCTAACCCACTAAAATATATATTTAGAAGATCATCAACACCTAATTTATGTCCAGATTGAATAAAATAAAGTTTTTCTAATAACAAATACACTGATTCAAACTCTTGACTAGTTATTTTGGTAAAAGGCCAACTTTTGGCTAGATTAGTAAAAATTCTTATAATTGCAGCATAGCTTCCCAGTTCTTTTGGTAAAGTATCAACTGCAATTCTTCTGAGTCTTATCCCATATACATATCTTAAAAAATCAGCATAGTCCTTTTTGAAAATTTTATTTCTAATCTGATTAAAGTATGTATGGATATAGGGATCCCTACAAACTGGACTCGTATGATAATTAAGCATTTCATCCATGTAACTCAATTTTTCTGGATTATCCAGGTTGGAAAGAATTTTTTCAAGTCCTTCTTCACCATATTTATCTATGAATTCCAAGAAGAGTTTTTTTAACTCTTCATAGGAAGGTTCTTTTTTTGAAGACATATTAATCAATGCAAGACTTTATTTTATCCCAAACATTTGTTTCAGATGGTCGATGATGGGTTTGAATTCATTAATAATTATTTCTTTAAATTTACTTAGCTTATCTGTTGCCATTTGAATAACATCAAGTCCGAAGTATTTCTCGACAAGTTTAATAATGGCTACTGCTAGGAGGAAGTAACCAAAAATTTGCATGGTTCCACTAAACATCATTTTAAAAATGAAATCAAAAAACAACCCGCAAATTGTCATAAAAATCATGACAGCATCCAGTAATGTTGGATCTATCGCGAAAAGACCAATAGAAATTCCGAATAATATAAAATCCATCACAGTGGGATTTTTTACACCTAGGTTTTTCATGGCCCACTTTCCAAAATTACTTTTCAATTCTTCAACATTTCCATTTAAAAATCTCGCGGCTACTGCCGATGTGGCTAGCATCGCTGCTGCTATTAAAATTTCCGAGATTATACTCGTATCTAACTTCCATTCTGGCATTTGAGGTGGAGATGTAGTCTGATTTTCATCAGTATCTTTTGGTGGGTTGTAAGCCACGCGTTTCCTAACATAGTCAATGTCACGATCCAACTGAGTTTTTGGCGGGATTAATGGCCCCAAACCTGGTGGTGTAGGTCCGGGTGTAGGAGGACTTGGAGGTAAAGGTGGTGTGGGCGGTATAGGTGGAGTATCAGGTGGTGTAGGAGGATTTGGAGGTTTAATATCTGGAGGAAAAGTATAAGGCAAGCCATTCAATTCACCATCTGGAATATCTTCCAAGTCTGGTGCGTTAGCTACTAAATTGAACCCGGCCTGATTATTTAATGGATTTAAATCAGGTAAATCACTGTAAACTGTAGCAGTGTTTACAATAGAGCCTGCATTATTTGATTGAAGAATTAATTCCATTGTAGCATCACCTCCAACTGGTAATGTCCCTACACTCCAAATACCAGTACTGGAATCATATGTTCCCGCTCCATTATAGCTTAACAATT
The DNA here is from genome assembly GCA_002505765.1 of Methanobacterium sp. UBA176. Taxonomy (GTDB): domain Archaea; phylum Methanobacteriota; class Methanobacteria; order Methanobacteriales; family Methanobacteriaceae; genus Methanobacterium_D. The sequence continues at coordinate 64,240 of DAVZ01000005.1, forward strand.
TCAAACCAAGCGGAATCTTATAATTAACCTTAACACTGGCACTGGGTGTTGGACCATTATTAAAAGCTGTAACGGCTAATTTAACAGTATCGCCCAGATTTAAAGTATTTTTATTTCCAGTGATAGTCACACCAAGATCTGTTGTTAAAGCAGTAGAATCCAAAGTATTTACAGTAACATCGTAAACTACAGGTGACTGTGCACTGTTAAACTTCTCTAGAGTTACTTCAACTTCTAAATACCTTCCACGCGGAGTTAAACGTAAACTAGCACCATTTATAGCATCCTCCCATGCAGACCAGCTTTGTTTATCGTTAGAGCTTCTAACACGTACTGTAATCTTTGTACCATGTGGTTCATAACTGTTCAAGCTTATAGTGGTCCAGTAAGTGTTATTTTTATTATTTATCTTATTTTATAGCAGGAGAGCCCAAATACTTTAATTTTCCCCCGCACTCACAATTATCAGAGTAATCGCCTACTGATTCACCTTCAGGGATCTGATAATAAGTTCTACACTTCTTACAAACTAAATAATCGCCATGATTATCCAGATCAGTTATTCTCTCAGGAATAGCTTTGTACTTGGTAACATCTGTTTTAATAAGCTTAAAAAAAGTTTTATATGCCACAATAGTATCTTCAGTTCCAATTCCTAAACGGCCATTATTCACTGCATTACAGGCCGCTAAAAATTGAACAAAAAGATCTTCTAGAGCAGCATAAGTGGACTCCCAAACCGTATATCCTGTGTTCTCACACACTAAGTCTTGAATAGAAAGCATTAATTCAGAAATTTTACTGAATAGTGTTTTGTTTTCCCATTTTACTTTATTAAGTGCTTGAAAATAATCGGGTGTGGGTTCAGGTAATTCTTCAAAATAAACTGAATTAAAATTGTCTAAAGCAAAAATTATCCTCTCATCCAAACCACTAAAGTAAATATTCAACATATCCTCTTTTTCCAAAGGACTTTTATGCATAAAATAAACAGATTCTATAAAAGAATATAATGTAAGCGTGTCTTTAGTTGTAATTAGAGATTTAGTGAAAATTGTTGTAAGTAACCCACCCATCCTTAAATTATCATAAGCAAGTATTTCTATCCCATGTTTAGGTAAATCACCTAAAAAACTCGTATCATCACTAAATTTATCCGCTGTAGCAGCTTTAATTAATTTATTGTATAAGCCAGAGTTTTTTATATCACATATCTCTTTGATAATTCTATTAACATTAATATCATCTAAATTTCTTAAGTACTCCAGATTTTTTTCCATATTTTTTTGAGCCCTATTCCTAGCACTATCAGCTGCATTTTCCTCAAATCTATCTAAAAAACCCATTTAATACCCTCACATTTATTTATCTTGCGCTGGTTCGAATATAAATACTTTCTCAAAACTTTCACGGTCAGGAAGCTTTCCTTCTAAGAATATGCTTATAATAATATCTGCTATTGCATTTGGTGTTCCCAATGGATCTGTAATGAACTGTGCACTTGAATATGCTAATAATAAAGCATCAATTTTAGCCTCTTGACCCGGGAACAACTTATACATGCCTCTTTTAAATACGGACATTCCATAATTGAAACCAGATGTGCTCACAAGGTCATCCCATCCTTTCAAAGCTTTTTCAATGGTAGGACTTTCTTTAATAGTTTTACGGGCCTCTTGTAAATATTTAACATATTTGTTATTACCAAAATATTTGCCTATTGTATTTAATGCTTTGAAATTACTTAAAAATGCACTTTTTACACTCTGTAAATATTCTCCAGAAGCTGAACCACCAGATGGTGTGAATTCCATGAAAGCTAAAATAGCGACTTCAACAGAGAATTTCAGCATAGTTTTAACCCAACCTTCATATTCTTCCTGAGTAAATTCTGGCCCAGGATCACCTGTCCACTCAGGCACATTCTCCTCAGTATTTCCACTTGAAACAGCCTGCCTCACCCCGGCAATATCTCTACCAAGTTGAGTTGATGGTTTCTGTGGTTCAGCAGGCGGATTAGGGTTTGGTGGAATTGGAGGATTGTCAGGTGGTGTAGGAGGACTTGGAGGTTTAATGTCTGGAGGAAAAGTATAAGGCAATCCATTCAATTCGCCATCTGGAATATCATCCAAGTCTAGTGCGTTAGTTACTAAATTGAACCCTGCCTGATTATTTAATGGATTTAAATCAGATAAATCACTGTAAACTGTAGCAGTGTTAACAATAGCGCCTGCATTATTAGCTTGAAGAGTCAATTCCATTGTAACATTACCGCCAGCAGGTAAAATGCCCACATTCCAAATTCCAGTGTTTGAATCATATGTTCCCGCTCCATTGTAGCTTAACAATTTCAAACCAAGCGGAATCTTATAATTAACCTTAACACTTGCACTATTAGGGCCATTATTAAAAGCTGTGATAGTTAATTTAACAGTTTCACCAACATTCAAACTGCTTTGATTTCCAGTAATACTAACACCAAGATCTGTTGTTAAAGCAGTAGAATCCAACGTATTTACAGTAACATCGTAAACTACAGGCGACTGAGTACTGTTAAACTTCTCAAGAGCTACTTCAACTTCCAGATACCTTCCATTTGGTGTTAATTTTAGATTAAAGTAATTATCTGCCGGTTCCCAATTTGACCAGTTCTGTTTATTGTTGGAGCTTCTAACACGCACTGTAACCTTTGTACCCTTTGGTTGGTGACTGTTCCAGCTTATAGTGCCCCAGTAAGCATTATCAGTTCCTGAATCGTGAATTACTGTCCAGGTTCCCTTATCATAAACTTTAGATGTTGGAGCGGTCATGGTGCTGTAGCCCACGTGTGTTCCAGAGACTATCAGTTTGGAGAAGTCCACTCCATTAATTTCGGGGTTTATACGGTGAATATAAACATCATTATGGTCAACAGCCCAGACATTACCTTCACTATCAACTGATAAAGCGCTGGGTCCCTTTCCTGTCTGTATTGTAGCTTTCAAAATACCATCGTTGGAGAATCTGGTAACTGTGTCTGATTCCAGATTAGCTGTCCAAACATCACCATCTTCAGTAACTACAACACCCCTCGCTCCATTAGGAGCAGTTTTAGTCCAATCTATATTACCTGTTGAGGTATCAATCCTTGAAATACGTGAACTTGTATAACCAGTGGCGAAAAGATGGTTATTTCCATCGAGGGCCATGCCATATGTCCAGTGAGAAAGGTTAATCCTTGTAAAAGAGCCGGTATTAGTGTTAAGACTGAGAATATTGTTATTTGGACCAGCAGAAGACCATATAATATCATTTTTATCTATCACTGCCCCGTAAGGTGTGTGCCCTGGTGAAACATCTATGGTTTTCAAGATCTGGCAAGATGCACCATCAAGACAAAAATACTTCTGCAATCCATAGCATCCAATCCACACATTGTTGTTAGAGTCCAGTGCAAGTGCCAGTGGCCCGGGATTTGCCCAGTTATTAGCATAAACTCCTGTATATGTTCCAGGGGCATATGTACCTTCATGTCCAGGTATGAAAACAGTTTCATAAAGCACGCATTCGTCTTTTCCCCAGTCTAAAAGTTCACTTCCAGTGATCACCCCATTACGATCCAGATCCCGGCTTGTCTGAATTGTTCCATCATTATTCCGGTCAATATATCCCCCATTCTCCAGAAGACCTATTTTAACCACGGTTCCTGTTTGATAATTAGCCACCCAGCAGTTGCCATCAGAATCCACCACCGTCCTGGAAGGATGAGCATTACCTTGAGGGCTGGTCCTGTAACGCGCCACTTCCTGGCCCGTGCGCACATCCACCTTGGATATTGTGCCCTGATTAGTGTTAGGAACCCAAATATAATTTTGGGCGGGTTTAGATGAATTGTTGAGCTCCAGTTTATCTCCTGACCCATTTACATTGTTATAAGTACCATTATTGAAATCATCTGATGAGTTATAGGTCTGATTGGTGCCTGCAGCAAATGAAGTGCTGCAGAACAATAAAACTCCAAATAACACTATAATCAATAAAAGCCACTTATTGATTTTGGACCTGTCCTCCCTTTTGTTAAGATAGGATCCAAACAAAACCAGAAAAATTGCAAGCCCGGAAAAATTAAGAGGCACACCAGTATCCTGCATAGGAACAGTCCTATTATCCCTTTCAGGAGGGGGGATGCTACCACCATACCTGTAATAACCCCTTCTTTGAACTGTATTTGAAACTTTGGTGTAACCACCAACAGAGACAGGAGGAGATGGATCATTATCTCCACTAATTATAGAGGTTAAAGTCAGCGCAGCAGTTCCACCAGGAGACAATGCACCGATATACCATAATCCATTACTATACTGGCCTTGGGATGCCCCAGGAGTGAATCCCGAAGGTATAGCAGTTTTTATTGCAGTATTAAACGCATAATCAGTTCCAGTGTTACTTACAGTAAGCGTAGGTTTACCATTTTTCAATTCATAGCTTAATTCAACACTTTGAAATGGAACATAAACACTTGCACTTGATACTATGCTATTTGTTGGGTCATATTCATTATGGGTTTCACTAACCCAATAATTAATATTCCTGCTTGCAAATTCCGGTGCTATAACTCCTGTAACTTCCAGTGTCGCTGTTTCACCAGGCCGTAAAACCCCAACACCCCATACTCCATCACTGTATGTCCCCACAGAAGGTGTAATCACCGTAAATCCAGATGGTAACACAGGATAAACCATTATATTGGTTGCTGTATCAGGCCCATTATTTCTAACCATGGTTACAAATATAACAGTGTCTCCCATGCGAGGTACCGGATTATCCACAATTGTGGTGAGGGTAACATCCGCAGTTAAAGCTTTAACAGCTAAATCATAAAGCACAGGTGAA
>DAVZ01000041.1 GCA_002505765.1 Methanobacterium sp. UBA176
CAATATTTCATATTCGTTAATTATTGTTCTTTCAGTAAACAAAGACATATAAAGTCAAAAATATTTCAATAAATCTGCTCAACCAACAATAACTTTACAACCCCATAAAATTAACAATATTCATGTAAGATATAAATCAATCCAGTTTGGAAAATAAGATTTGAATTTCAGAGAAAAAATAAAAAAAGGTTTTAACGGTTTAATGTGAGTCTATTCGATACTTGAAGCAAACAGTAAAGCCAGAGATCTGGCCTGGAACATTGATAGGTAAGCAGCACCAACGAACCATACTAAGAATCCTATGAGGATGATTAGTAAAATAGCCCCGATTATACCGATGATAAGCCCAACAATAAACATGGTTATTATTATTGCTATGTACCAGAGAATGTAGTTTCCTATTCCAATTGCTTTTATTCTATCCATTATTTCGCTGAATCTAAATGCTGCTCCAATTTCGCTGTCGTATAGTGCCATGTTTGCTATTGCTATAACATATATTAAACCCAGTATTATTGCCACTATGATTCCTATCAACCATATAACCAGTGCTATACCTGACAATGCAGTAAATGGCATAGTTGAGAAATCTGTACTGGATGTTACTGATGCTGCTGGTGCGGCAAGTAAACTGGCTATAATAAACAATATTATTGGTATTATCATGTAAACAATGCCTACAATGAAAATTTTTATACCATCTATAAATAGTTCTCCAAGATTATCAAAGTCTGGTACTTCATCTATACCAGCTAAGGTAGATTTAATGATTCTCAGGTAATATCCGCCACTCATGAAGTTTACGATGGGAATTATGGATATAACAGTCAATATTAGTATTTTTGTCCAATCGCTAAGAGGATATTTCAAAGAATCAGTAATATTATCAACGATATTCATATTTTTACCTCCATTTTCTTTTTTGGCATTAGCCAATAGTCTATATACAGGTCATTTTATATAAATAATGCTACTTAAAGAGATGAAAAAGAATTAATATCTGATTATTCAGTGAGTAAGTATTCAATTTTATTTTCAGTAAAAAAGATTCTTAAAATTATCATATTAAAATTCATGAAAACATTTATTTACCATGATGGGAAATGAAGATTAACGATCTTTTTATATTTAAATAAAAACAAAATAAAGTCTTAATTATTAATTTACTTATTACGAAAAATTTAGAAAAATTAAAAAAACTCCATTATGAGATATAGGTGAAGGAATGAGATGGGGAATAGTTATCGTTTTAATACTCCTGCTTGCCGGGGGATTAATTTATGTTTCAAGCGCAAATGGTAGTATAGAACCTTTAGGTAGACTTGGGTTTGTTAAACTCGCCAATCCAGACATGTACCCTGGACATCCACATTCTCAGGTTTTAGCTCAATATGCTGAAGATAGAGGATCAAAATGCGCTCTGGTTGTGCATTTTGCAGGTAGCTCTAATTATAGAAGCTACAGAGAAGGAGATGTATACATAATAGAAATGGCATTCATTGATACACAGGGAACTGGAGCTGCAGAACAGGTAAACTATTTAGATTCTTTTAAAGTTGCTTTATTTGGTGTTCCTGACGGTAGATATAAATTTAAATCAGATGGAATGGTATTTAACACCTACGATGAGGCAATGGCTCATGTATATGAAAAAGCGGCAATTAACAACCAGGAAGGCCCAATTCCCATGGTTTGGCATGGAACAGCGCGAAGCGGAAGTCCAATAATAAATCAGGGCTGTGGATACCCATTATACTTTGATATAGTTAGAAGGGAATATGGTATAATCCCTGCTTATTACTACACGCTTAAAGGCATGCTTTTACCATACTTCAGCTTACCATACAGGAACTTTGAACTGCAGCATGCTACAGAACTTCAACACTATTATACTCAGGGAATGCTGGACTATGAATAATTTTTTTTTATTTATATTTAAAATCAACTGGAGATTATATATACAATTATTTTTTTTAAAACATCCAGTGGAGCGTCGGTCTTTATCCCGGTTGGCTTAAAATGAGTTCTGGAAGCAAAGTAACCTTCTTTTTCAAGAGCTTCCAGAACATAATGGAGACGCGGAGCACTTATCTTTAAATTTTTGCACATTTGATGCAGATCATAATAAGTGGCTGTGGCATCAGCTTCTAAAGAAGCAGTATTAAGAAGTTTAAATGCGTTGTTCTTCTGATTTATGTTTGAATTTTCAATATTATTCATCATATCTTTTATAAATTCAGAATTTAATATGCTTCCAGTCCAGAGAGGTCCGGCAATCCTAATATTTTTACCACAAAGGGGACAATGTGAAGGTATTTTAGGTGCAAAACCCTGAATAACTGTCCTGTACAGGCAATTATCACAATGCAGTATGTATCCAATATTTTTAAGAGATTCATCGGTTATTTTGGCTCCTTTTTTAATCACTGCATAGATTCTCATGTAATGATTGCTGCTGTGGGAAAACTTAACCTGGATGCACTTTTTATATTTGGAGAAAGTTCGGGCAATGAATCCAGCAAGAATTCTAATTCCAATCTCATGACAGTATTCAGTTTTAAGGGGCATAGCACTGTATTTTCGAATACATGGCTCTTTAAAAGTCCCGCACAACGCAGATGTGTCTGTAGCTGTTACGCATATCATTCCACAGGTTTTAAGACTGATTGCTGCAGATTCAATGTAGGGTGAGGGTGTACCGAATGGATCAATATCTACTACATCGAATTTCCCCCTGCATTTTCTAAGCAGAATGTTTGAATCCTCTTTATACACTTCAACATTGTCTAAATTGTTCATTTCAATATTTTCAATGGCATATTGAACTGCCAGGGGATTGATGTCTGTTATGATTACTTTAGAAACATTATCTATTTCCTTCGCATATCTTATTCCTCTGATACCACTTCCACCGAAAGCATCGCAGATATTGATTTCACGGCCTAATTCATGTTGAAAAGCTTTTATTGCCAGTACGGATAAATCTCTGTTAAGTTCCATAACTGGATTGTAGAAAACCGGTGCTTTTGATGTTATTTTATCAAATTCAGGAGCTTTAACTGTGACCAGCCCTTCTTTAATATTTTTTATTTCCATAATTTAGCCTTATAATTATTTGGGGGTTTAATAATGATATTTTTAAATGGATTAATGATTTTAAATAGTTGAATTAATTATAGTAAGTTTCTTAATGTTTAAATAGAAAAATGTTTTACCATCTATGGGGGGATCATCATATCGGAAATAGAATTTTTATACAGTGCAGAATCAGGCAAAAACAACTGGTGGAGATACCTGATTACAATAACAGCCACCTGGGGCGTGCAAATAGCTCTGGCTACTGTAATAGGGATAGTTTTATTCTTATATTTGATTATGCAGAACAATTTTTCACTGGCCAGTTACAATGACTATTTTAATGAACCATTTTTTTTATTAGTGTTATCCTTTTTTGGTTTTGGAGCATCATACTTGGTTTTATACCTTTGCATGCGTTTTATTCATCTTAGAAGTTTCTTATCATTTATTACTACAAAATCAAGGATTAATTGGATGAGAATAGCAAAAGGGGCATTTATATGGTTTGCTATTTTGGGAATATATACCTTGATTACTCTTTTAATTGATCCAAATGGCTACAAATTTACTTTTAATTCATATACCTTTGGAATCTTTTTAATCATAAGTTTAATCACATTCCCAATTCAGGCATCATTTGAGGAGCTGTTTTTCAGAGGATATTTAATGCAGGGATTTGGTTTATTGAGTAAAAAGCCAATTATACCTTTATTAGCTACTTCTATTATATTTGGACTTGTCCATGTAAGTAATGGGGCAAATATGACTTTCAGCATCTTTCCAGTAATTGAAGCGTCAATAATAGGGGTGATGCTGGGTATGATTACCCTTGGTGAAGATAGTATAGAAACTGCAACAGGGATACATTTAATTAACAACCTTTATGTGGCATTAGTGGTTAGTACCAGTGACAGCGTGCTTGGCAATGTGCCATCTATCTTAACCGCACCTGCTGATCCAACAGGGAGCGTATTTTTAACAATTATACTTTCTATAATAGCAATAATAGTTATATTTTGGGGTAAAATTGATAAATTAATGGTTATATTCACATGGAAGGATGTATAGGCATTAAAATATATCTACCATAGCAGTTTCTATTTAAATAATATTCAAAGCTTTGATGCATCAATAGAATTATTTATAAAGATAATTAGAGCAAGATACAGTCTTTATCAGTTCTTTGGATATGATAAATAGAAACTATGGTGGGTTAATACATAGTATATTAAATATTAGATAATTAGAGCAAGATACAGTCTTTATCAGTTCTTTGGATATGATAAATAAAATCTATGGTGAGTTAATACATAGTATATTAAATATTGAAGATGGTATTATGGATGAAATAGTGATTGAATTCGATGGTAAAACAGTCACATACAGCGAATATAAAATTATAACCAGAAAATTCATTGAAAAACATGTTAAAACTCCAGAAGAGTTACTGAAATTATGGTTAGATGATAGTAAAAGGTGGAAATTCATGGAAATGCTTCATGAAATGCAGATGGATATTAATTTTATTAAAGAAACTGAGAAAACAGAAAAATCAGACACATTTGATGTTATTGCAAACATGCTATTTGAATGGCCTTTAATAACACGTAGTGAACGTGCAGAGCAGTTCATTAAAGGGAATATCCATGAAATAAGTCAAAATAATGAGGATGTTAAAAAAATTATCCTCGATATCTTAGAAAAATACAAAAAAGGTGGAATTGAAAACATCAATCTCAAAATACTTTTAAATGAAGACATGATTCAAAGGAATGCATATAATATATTAAAAAGTAATTTAGGCGCTGAGAATTTAGCCAAGTTATTTAACGATGTGAAAATAGGGCTCTATAAAAATTCTACAAAAAATGGATAATGTATTGGTTATATTTATTTTTAAAATATGGGACTGTAAAGTTAACGGGTATTGGAATGTTCATCAATATTTCATATTCGTTAA
>DAVZ01000044.1 GCA_002505765.1 Methanobacterium sp. UBA176
CCAACATGTGAAAAAGTTCACAGGAGACAGCAATACCTCAATTGGAAAAGCTATCCATAAACACTGTCTACGACACCTGCATGGTTGTGGCGTCAATTGAAAAGCTTGGATTCGAATTTATTGGTGTTGATTCGGCCAAACCTGCCAACAATGTGCCCAGTATGTGTGGATTGGATGTTGTTTTTGATGATCTTCAAATCTTCTAGATTTTGAGACCCCGGAAACGAAGCTTACGAAAAACAGAGTTTTTCGTGCATTCAAAAATCTTTGATTTTTGATGCCCCGAACATTCCATGTTCGAGGGCTCCGAAATCGTAGCTTACAAACACTTCGTATTTGTGCTCCAAAAATTCAAAGAATTTTTGAGAGATTTCGAGAGTTTCCGAGGGTTTTGAGAAATTGATTGATGAGGAATAGGTATAATTATTATAGTAAAGGAAAACCTGTTTTTTCATGTAATAATTTATTTATGTTTATCGCTGAATTATAGTGTTGTGCAAATGTTTTTATACTATGATTGTTACAGTTTAATGTATGGCTGGAAAAAAGATTCATGTTGAGAGGCATTTGTCGGTTGAAGAGTTGGATCAGAAGATTCGTGACTTGAAACAAGATGTAAAAGTTCTTAAAAAGCTTCTATTCATCAAAAACTTGTATCAGGACGAAAGTGTGGAGAAATCAGCTGATTTGATGGGTGTTACTAAGGCTAGCGGTTATAATTGGCTTAGAGCCTGGAATAAAGGGGGTTATGATGGTTTGCAGCCAAAACCTAAAAGTGGAAGACATGCCAGGCTTTCTGATGAAGATAAAAAAGAATTAAAGGATATGTTAAGAGAAAAGGATTCCTGGACAACACGAGAGATTCAGGATCTGGTGAAAAGAGAATTTAAAGTGGAATATTCTTCCTGGCAAATAAGAAGGATTATCAAGTCATTCGGAATGAAATACGCCAAACCATTGCAAAAAGACTACAGAAGGCCTGAAAATGCTGAAGAGATTTTAAAAAAAACATAGATGAAGCTGTTAAAGAAAATGACAATCATAGGATTCCTGGATCAAATGGGCTGTTGATGCAGATTCTAACTCTTCTCGCTTATGGTCTTTAATAAAACCCACAAAAACCGTCGCTACTTATCTTAAAACCAAAGCAACAGGATTTTACAGTATAAATGGACATAATGTGCTTGAATTCCCAAAAAAAATAAAACGGAAAACTTCATAGTGTTTTGGAGAAAGTGAGAGAGAAAAACCCTTACGGGAGAATTATGAATAATTTTAGACAATTTTCGAACCCATCACGCCGCAATAGTGAAAGAAATGCAGGAAAAACTAAATATTATCTGCCACCATATTCTCCAGACTTTAATCCCATAAAAATTACAAATCAAAAGGTTTGTAAACTCAAAACTTATAAAGTTTCGAGATTCGTATGGAAAAGTATTAAAAAGATTGCATAAAATATTTCACCACTCCAAATAGAAGAACTAGAAAAATATAACCCTGAAATCATTCAAAAATCTCTGATTTTTCGACGGCATTCCATGAACTCATATCATCACTCTCATTTGATAAAAACTGGATAAAAACATTCTTAAATTAAGTAAAAAAATATATGCTTATAACTATAATTCTATTAAATAATGTGTTGAATATAAAGAGAGTCAATGCAATTAAACCAATAATTACAGCTAAATCATACCAGAGAATAATCCAGATGGGCTATTCCTTTTTACATCTAAATGGAACCTCTATTTATTAGAAAATCTTATTTTTCTATCTTTAAAAATCTTGAATTAAAAGCCACTATGATTGTACTAACCGACATCAACACAGCCCCTGCAGCAGGGGTTAAAAGAATTCCGTATGCATAAAGAACGCCTGCTGCAATAGGAATAGCGAAAACATTGTATCCTGTTCCCCATGCCAGATTTTCCACCATTTTCCTGTATGTTGATCTTGAAAGTTTTATTATGTATACTGCATCAAGTGGATTGCTTCTTACCAGAACAACATCCCCAGCTTCAATAGCAACATCTGTACCTGCACCAATTGCAATTCCCACATCAGCCTGTGCAAGTGCAGGAGCATCATTAATGCCATCTCCAGTCATGGCAACAGTTAAACCTTCAGATTGGATTTCTCGCACTTTCTCAGCTTTTTCTTGAGGTAAAACCTCGGCATAATACTTATCAAGGCCAATTTCATTTGCTACCCACTCTGCAACCTCTTTTCTATCTCCTGTAATCATTATACACCGAATCCCCATATCTTTAAGTTTATTTATTGCTTCTCTGGACTCTTCTCTTATAATATCTGCAAGTGCTATTGCACCTTTAAGTTCACCTTCAATAATTACAAAAACAATTGTTTTTCCCTGCGATGAGAGTTCATCCACCTTCTCATTGGAAAAATCGATATTGCGTTCCCTTAAAAATCCGGGACTCATCACTTCAATAAATTTTCCGTTAATCTTACCTTGAACACCTTTTCCTGGAATTGATTTAAAATCCTCAACATCAAAAGTTTCTTCTGCAGATCCCACAACTCCCTTTGCTATAGGATGTTCAGAATACGATTCAAGTGAAGCAGCATATTTTAAAATGGTCTTTTCATCGTGTTCATCGCTTAAAGGGACAATATCAGTCACTCCAAACTTTCCCTGGGTTAATGTACCTGTTTTATCAAATATTATGGCATTAATATCTCTTGATCTTTCAAATGACGCACGATTTCTTATTAAAAGCCCATTTTGCGCTGATAAAGCTGTTGAAACTGCAACAACAAGTGGAACAGCAAGTCCAAGTGCATGTGGACATGCGATAACCATTACAGTCACCGCCCTCTCCAGAGCAAATTCAGATCCAAATGTCGTAAATAACAGCCATACTATAAATGTTAAAAATCCTCCTGCAAGGGCTATTACGGTAAGTCCTGTTGCAAAACGATCCGCCAGATTTTGTGTGCGTGATTTACTTCCCTGAG
>DAVZ01000006.1 GCA_002505765.1 Methanobacterium sp. UBA176
AAATATGAAACCTATACCGGTAGAATCTCCGTTAAAAGGAGAATGGATGGTTTTCTTTTTTCAATCCCCAAAAAAAAAAGAAAACCTCCAGGAAGTCGCCGGCAACTTTACAATCTATTCAGGGACATAAAAACTGTGCTTTTTTTGCACATATGAAAAAAGACTCCATAAAAAGTAAGGATTGAAGTAGTTCAGTACAGGAGATTTAATAGGAAATATCGGTCATTTAGATAATTCAACAGCAGCACACCTCCATTTTCACCCCCCCATGGTATCCCCAGTCCAGCTACTGCTAAAAGACATACCCCATTAATAAAGAATAAAATACATCTTATTATAACCACAGGATTAAAATAAAAAAAAGAAACACCAAAAAAAAAAACAACAACAGAATTCGCTTTTAGTGTTTTACCACATATCTCTAGATATTGGATTTTTAGTTTATTAATTCCCCAACCTCATCAGCTATTTTCCAGTGCTCTCCTTTCTTCTCATTTCTACGAATTAGCCACACACCAATTGCTGCTCCAACTATGGCCCCTGCAGTATCTGTAAATAGGTCGTTCATAGTATCTTCATGTGGACTTTGGGTTGGTGAACCCTGCATTTGAGTATTACCTGTAATTTCGCCCAATGGACCATGTGATAAGAATTTATCGTAGGTATATTCAACCATTTCCAGTGCACCGCCAAAACCTAAAGTAATCATTATAATGATAAACGCCATGGCGCCATATGAAGCCTTTAGCCTACCATAGAAGTACATAGTATAAACAACCATCATACCTATGAGTGCAATGTATAATGGCAGCATAAAATGCATGAAATTATCATAATATGGAAGTTTCACATATAATCCAAGCGCATCCCCACCAACAAGCTCAAACAGCACCATAGAAAGCAATATAAGCTCAATTTCAACCGGTATAGCACGTACTCTGCCTTTTGTAAAAAAAGCAGGAGCATTAATAATTGCAAGCGCTACAAGGATCAACAAACCAAAGATTCTCTCAGCGCCGTTTGCACCGCCAAAAATCAAAATAGAAACACCAGAAACCAAAAGAAACAATCGGAGAAAACGGAGCAAATTCCTCTGTAGAGGACTCATACTTTCCGGATCAGGGTTTAAATAACTCATTTTTATCACCTAAATAAAGTATCATATAGAATGTGGTGATAATTGGTTTTAGATGCATTATATAAATATTTTGTTAAAATCATCATTTTAAGCTAATTTATTTCTTTTTTTATTAAATTGAGAATTTAAACAAGTATGATTAACATTTGGAGTTGAATATTGCTTAAAAAAATTTATATATTAAAAAGATGATAATATAGATAAATTTCATTGATTTATAGCATATTTCAGTTTATTTTACTCATTTAAATTGTTTATCGGAATTATATGTGGAATTAACCATTGATTAATTTTTAGAAAAATTTAATACTTAATATTACCAATATATTATATGATTTAATTAAGAGTTGTTGGATAATGAAAAAGAGAGGTGATAATAATGAATAAAATGATAACTGCATTAATTTTCATAATTCTTGGTCTGATCGTTCTCGCTTTCCCGCTTTTAGGAATAATCCCACTTAGCATACTAACCGGTTTTGCGGTGTTATTTTTAGGTATTGGACTTGTACTGACTGGAATATCTTTTATGGGTGAAAACAAAGCCATTGGGTTCATCGATGTAATTTTAGGTATACTTGCCATAATTCTGGGCATAGGCTTTATCCTCAGCCCGGCATTGTTTAGCTTTATAGCAGCTCTATTTGTATTCATAGCAGGTATATTCCTCATAATATCAGGTATATTTGATATTATAAACAAAGCCGGTGGAACCAGATGGTTAGGAGTAATAAACTTAGTATTAGGTATTATTTATCTAATAGTGGCTTATTTCATAGCAGATCCACGTATTTTAGGGATATTAATTGGTTTATGGCTTTTAATTGTAGGAATACTGATGTTATTCCAGAAAGATTGAACCAGTTCCCTCCAACAACTCCTTATTTTTTGAAACTCTTTTTATTTTTACCCATCCTAAGTAGATGTAATGTTTTTTTAATCCACTCAAATATAGGTAGATTTATAAATTTTAAAAATTAATGAGAATTGATCAAAATTTTGTTGGTGGAAAAATGATTTGTTCAGGTTGCGGAGAAGAAGTTGGAGAAGCTAAATTTTGCCCTAATTGTGGAGAGAAAGTTGAAATTGTAGAGGAAGAAGTTGAAGGGATTTCTACTCAAAAATACTGCCCAGATTGTAATGTAGAAGTTGGAGAAGCCAGTTACTGCCCCGACTGCGGCGGCCTTACTGAGCCAATTCAAGAGGACGAGGAAGAGGTATACGAAGAGACCTATGAAGAGGAACCTTCTTACACTACAAGTAAATATTCAATACAGCAATTTTTAGATAAAACTGCTGAAAAAATGGTGGGAAATGAGGTATTCGAACTTGAAAATGATTATCTGCTGGATATTAACCTAAACGGGAAAGTATGGGCCAAATTAGGTTCAATGGTTGCCTATACCGGTGATGTGAGATTTAAAAAACAGAGTTCACTTGAAGGCGGCATAAGCAAATTTGTGATGAAAAAGGTAAGCGGAGAGAGCGCAAAGCTTATGTCGGTAAAGGGACAGGGACATGTTTACCTTGCAGATGGCGGGAAAAGAATTACCATTTTAAATATGGAAGGAAATAGACTCTACGTTAATGGGAACGATATCCTTGCATTTGAAGAAACCATTGATTGGGATATAAAAATGATGTCAGGTGCAGGTGCAATGCAGGGAGGCCTATTCAATATAAGACTGGAAGGATATGGAATGATTGCAATAACAACTCACTACATTCCAATAACACTTGCAGTAACTCCAGATAGGCCTGTTTTCACAGACCCCAATGCAACTGTGGCATGGTCCGATGGTTTATCCATAGATTATAAATCAGATGTGAATTTGGGCACATTATTAGGCCGGGGGAGTGGTGAAACATTTCAGATGGCATTTAGAGGCAGCGGTTTTGTAATTATTCAGCCTTATGAAGAAATTGCCGGAAGCTTCGGCCAAATATAATGTTTTTGCGTTATTTAACGCAATCACTTCTTTTTTTAATTATGAGATTATAACTCTTATAACGTAATTTATCCTTATTTAAATAATACTCTTTAAGTTACAATGGTGAATTTAATGCCAAGAAGATATGAAGGAATGGCTTACTGGGAAATTGTAAGCAGGCAGATGGGAGTTGTAAGCAGATCAAAGCAGGAAAGAATTAAGGATGCAAAAATCACCCTTATCGGCTGCGGCGGTATCGGAGGAGCTGCTGCAGAGATGCTTGTAAGAATGGGCATCGGAAACCTTAAAATAGTCGATAAAGACAGCTTCGATGTGTCTAATATTAATCGTCAGCTTATGAGCAGCTTTTACAGCGTTGGAAAATCCAAGGTGGATGTGACCTACGAGACTTTAAAGTCCATTAACCCTTTTACAAATATAACCGCCGTAGAAGACGAAGTAGATGAAAGTAATGTGGAAAAAATCATTGAAAGGAGCGATATCATCATAGATGCCCTTGATAACATTTTTACAAGAATTATCATTAGTAGACATGCTCAACAATTAGATATCCCATTTATCCACGGTGCAATTCATGGCACAATGGGCCAGGTAAGCATTTTTACCAATAAAACTCCTTCTTATGAAGAATTATTTAAATTACCTTCTGCTGGCAAAGATTTGACCCGGGAAGTTGTCATTAAAGTTAAAGAAATAGGAGCAGAGGTTCCACCTGTTATTGCGCCTGTACCAAATATAGTAGGGTGTTTACAGGCATTTGAAGCTTTTAAGCTTATTACCCTGCAAGGAGAACCAATTATGGCTCCAGAAGTGTTAATGTTCGATTTATTGAACAAGGAACAGTTTTCAACAGTGAAATTTTGAACTTTATTTATATTTATTAATATAAAACATGACAAAAGATATATTTTAAAGGATTATACTAAAACTTTTTTAATTAATTGTTTTATTATATGGAAATGTTTTAATATTCTAATGTTATATCTATATCATACCCAAAATAATTGAATCATAATCCTCATTTTAACAGGATTATATCTATAAAACTTTTAAGGCAATATGGAGCTAAAAAATGCCATCCAAAGAGGAAATAATGGAATATGTAGTGGAAAACAACATAGAATTTATCAAATTTTGGTTTACAGATTTAAACGGCCTTTTAAAAGGCTTTTCCATAACCCAGGACGAACTGGAAAACGCCCTGAATCGAGGAATGGGATTTGACGGTTCCAGTATAACTGGTTTCCAGGATGTTGAAGAATCGGATATGATTGCCAAACCTGACCTTGATACCTTCGCCGTTCTTCCATGGAGACCTAAAGAGCATCCTGTTGCCCGTATAATATGTGATATCCATCAGCCAAAGGGAAACCCCTATGAAGGTGACCCGCGTTATATTTTAAAAAGAGCCCTTAAAAAAATGGAAAAAATGGGATACGATCATTTCTACGTTGGGCCTGAACTTGAATATTTCTACTTTAAATCATCTGAAAAACCTGAGCCACTGGATAAGGGAGGTTACTTCGATCTTAACCCCCTGGATGTTGCTTCAAATTTAAGGAGAGATACTGTTTTATCCTTAAAAAAGTTAGGAATGAAAGTTGAATATTCACATCATGAAGCAGCTTCATCACAGCACGAAATAGATATCCGATACGATGACGCTTTGAAAATGGCCGATAACATGGTAACCTATAAGATCACGGTTAAAGAGATTGCCTCCCAGTATGGAGTTTATGCCACTTTTATGCCCAAACCTTTGCCTGGAGAGTATGGATCTGGTATGCATACCCATCAGTCATTATTTAAAGGAGAAAAAAATGCTTTTTTTGACCATGATGACCAGTATCACCTTTCCAGTGATGCTCAGGCCTACATGGGAGGTATTTTAAAGTATTCATCTGAAATTGCACCGATATTAGCCCCATGGATTAATTCCTATAAAAGGCTGACCCCAGGATATGAAGCTCCAGTTTATATTGCCTGGTCCAACAGCAACCGTTCTGCCCTGATTCGTGTACCTACCTATCAGCCTGGAAGGGAGACTTCCACCCGGGTGGAAGTTCGATGTCCAGATCCATCTGGCAATCCTTATCTTCAACTTGCAGTAATGCTCATGGCTGGAATTAAGGGAATAAAAGAAAGTTGCGAATTACCTGAGCCCATGGAACTCAATCTCTATGATTTAACCGAAAAAGAAAGACATGAAAAGGGAATTGAAGCCCTACCTGGCAGTTTAGAAGAAGCCATAAAATACGCTGAAAATTCCAGCCTGGTTAAAGAAACGCTTGGTTCTCACAGCTTTGAAAGATTTATGTCCTTAAAGAAAATGGAATGCGAGGAATATAGACTTCAGGTAACAGATTGGGAAATTAAGAAGTACTATCCAATTTTATAACTTGAAACATGATATTATCAGTTGTAATATCTTCAAGACCTTTCTTTTATATTTTTTAATTATTATTATTTTATTTCTGTAAAAGCAGTCTTCCGAAACATTTATATACAACTAAAAGGAAACATACTTCCGGTGAAAATCACGCTAATCACTGGAGGTAAATAATGTCAGATAAAATAGGACAAGTTATTGAAGAAATAGAAAGATGCGGCACCAAGTTTGTCAGGCTGCAGTTTGTAGATATTCATGGAACTCCAAAAAACATGGCAATTCCCCTGGTTAAACCAGATGATATTGAAGATATAATAAAAGATGGTTTACTCTTTGACGGTTCATCTGTTGAAGGATTTGCAGAGATTAACGCAAGTGATCTAATTTTAAAACCTGATACTGATACATTCTCTCCTCTACCATGGAGACCAGAAGAAAAAGGTACTTGCAGGTTTATCTGTGACGTCTATTGGCCAGAAGGTAAACCTTATGAAGGTGATCCAAGATACATACTCAAAAAGGCTTTAGAAAAAATACATGATAAAGGATATAATTATAATATTGGTCCAGAGCCCGAATTCTTTATAATTGGTGAAGATGAAAATGGATTTGTTGTTCCTCATGATCAGGGAGTTTACTTTGATGTTGAACCTGTAGATCAGGGGACAGACGTTAGAAGAGAACTCGTTTTAGGACTTGAATCCTTAAATTTCGATATTGAGGTAAGCCATCACGAAGTGGCTCCAGGTCAGCACGAAATTGACTTTAAATTTGATAAAGCATTAAAAACAGCAGATGCTGTTATAACATTTAAACAGGCAATAAAAGCAATTGTTGACAACCTTGGATATATGGTAACATTTATGCCCAAACCATTCTTTGGAGAGAATGGAAGCGGAATGCATTGTCACCAGTCACTTTTTAAAGGTAATAAAAACGTTTTCTATGATCCTGATACAGAAACTCAACTTTCCGATGAAGCAATGTACTTCATGGGAGGTCTCTTAAAACATGCACATGCCCTATCTGCGATTGTTGCTCCAACAGTAAACTCTTACAAACGTCTAGTGCCGGGGTATGAAGCTCCAGTATATATTGCTTATGGCCTTAAAAACAGATCCACATTGATCAGAATTCCCGCTTCCAGAGGAAATGGTACAAGGATAGAATTCAGATGCCCTGATCCTTCATGTAACCCTTATTTGGCATTTGCTACAATGTTAGAAGCTGGTATGGATGGAATGAAAAACAAAATTGACCCTGGAGAACCTACAGAAATTGATGTATTTGCAAAAAGCATGGAAGAACTTGCAGAAATAGGTATAAAAACTTTACCTTCCAGCCTATGGGAAGCATATCATGCGCTTGAAAAGGATGAAGTGGTAAAATCAACCCTTGGAGACCATGTTTACACTCATTTTATGGATATAAAAAAGAAAGAGTGGGATGATTACAGAATACAGGTATTCCAGTACGAATTAGATAAATATTTATATATCTAATTCTTTATTTTTTGAATTTAAGTGCTTCAGCCCTTAAAGGTTTAATGACTTTACATATTTTTAAATATTATTTTTAAACTATAGATAATAAAGGAAATAAATTAGATATTTCCGGTATAATTTATTAAATTGTTATTGGTGAAGAAATGGCTGATGAAACCGATCGTAAAATGATAGAAATCCTTAGAATACTTGCAGACCAGAATAAAGTGCTCGGTGCAAAAACAATTGCTGAAGAACTTAATAGGAAAGGTTACAACCTCGGAGAAAGGGCTGTAAGGTATCACATGCGTATACTGGATGAAAAAGGATTTACTGAACGTATAGGATACGCTGGAAGAGAAATAACTGAAAAAGGATTAAAGGAGCTTGAAAAAGGCCTTATTTACGATCAGGTGGATTTCTCCTTTTCCAAATTTGAGGGGATGATTTATCAAACTTCCCTAAATCCAGATAATCTTAAAGGGACTGTAATCGTAAATACTTCAAGTCTTGTTTATGATGATAACGTAATCGACATAATCAAGGAGGTTTTCAGCAAGGAAATTGCCGTCAGTTCCTATGTTAAACTCTCAGATATGGATTCAGACAATAATAGCTCTGACAAAAGAGAGGTTAGACTGGACACCATCTGCGGAACAACTATTGATGGAATGCTCCTTAATGAAGGTATACCGGTTATTCCACAGTATGGGGGCCTTGTAAAGGTAGAAGATTATGTACCGATTAGATTCACCGAACTTATAGCATATAAAAAGACATCAATGACCCCTCTGGATGCTTTTACAGCAAAAGAAATGACTTCCGTCTTATCTGTTGCAAGAGAAGGTAACGGGGCGATTCCTGCAAATTTCAGGATCATTCCAGCATCGGCAAGGGATAAAGCATCAAATTTATTCAAGAAACTTGAAAAAATAGGAATATATGGCCTTTTAAAAATTGGAAAAAGTGGGGAACCGGTTTTAGGTGTTCAAGTGGAAGACGATATGGCGGGGATCGCTATAACCGGAGGAATAGCACCGCTTTGTGCCGCAAAAGAAGCGGGATGTTCAGTTAATATTAAGTTAGCTGAAAATATAATGGAATTTAGAGAACTGGAAAAAATGACCCCTTCAAAAAGAATTTTAAAACCCGCAGGCCCTGAAACTTCAAAAAAGGTTAAATTTTTACTTTCCAAGGCATGGAATCTCATATATAACGTTGATTTTGATATTGAAACCTGTAAGGGTAATGTCATTGTAAATCTGTCCTACGTGGATGAAAAGGACCTCGAAGAATCACTGGAAATTATAAATAAGTTATATTCCTCCAAACCAGAGTACTGCACTTCAAAATACTTTAAATTGATCCCCCATTTTGAAGAAGGAAAAATCGGTATTGCAACCGTTTGCAGCCTGACCATTGATGGAATATTAATAAAAAATGACATTCTGACCACTCCAAAATACGGAGGAATTCTGGAGATTGAAGGGAAAACCCCGAGATTTACTGAATTAACTGCGTATAGCGGATCAAGTCTCGATCCTCACGAAATTTATCTTTCAAAGAGCATGACCTCTGTTTTAGATACAATAAATGGAAATGGAAGAATACTTGCAAGTTTAAGGGAAATTCCATATCTTGCGCGCCAAGATGCAGTTAAAATTATCGAGAAATTAAAAGAAATCGGATTTTCTATATTAGAAATTGGAAAACCAAGTGAATTACTCTACAATGCAAAGGTAGAAAGATATCATGCCGGTATCGTAACTCCGGGCGGTTTAAATCCAATTGCTGCCCTAAATGAATCTGGAATTCACGTCCATGCTAAAGCAGTGGAAACTATGATGGATATTTCCAAAATGGAAGAATTTTAAACCTTTCCATAATTCTCCCTTTAATTAGGATTATTATAGTGATATCGACATGTATATATTACCATTTCGATATAGTATTCATTAACGAGGTGATTCATTATCAACAGGAAGAAACTCACCAATAAAAAGTCTAATTTAAACACAAAAATGGAAAACACAACTTTAAGGCCAAATAATAATAGAGTTGATTGGAATTTACTCTGGAATGAAGATTTAAAGAATATGCCCAAGTTAAATAATTCAGCCTGGGATAAAATTGCTGCACAGTTTGATAGATGGATGGAGACCGATGATTATCCCTATAAATTCTTAGAAAAGGTTAAAATAAAGCCCCAATACACAGTTTTAGATATTGGATGTGGGAATGGAGCTGTAACATTAGAAATTGCAAGAAAAGCAAATTCTGTAACAGCACTGGATATTTCAGATAAAATGATTCAAATACTTCAAAAAAATGCTCTTAAAGAAGGTTTATCAAATATTGAATATATAAAAGCCCCAATACAGGATTTTAGAATAAAAAAAATGTATGACGTTGTAATAGCATCAAGATCACTTAATGGGGTGGCAGATATTAAAAATCAACTGGAAAAAATCAATAGTGCAGCATCAAAATATGTTTTTATAACTCTCTGGGGCGTAAATGCAAGAGGATTTGAAAAAAAAGCTTATGAAATCATTGGTAGGGAATTTAAACCCCATCCTGACTATTTATATGTTTACAATATTCTTCATCAGATGGGAATCAACGCCAACGTTGAAATGCTTGAATGCAGAATGAAACCGGGTTATGTTAATTTAGATGAAGCCATTAACTTTTTGAAATGGAGAATTGCAGATCTTAAAGATGATGAAGAGCATTTATTAAGGAGATATCTTCTTAAAACAATGTTCAGGAATGAAGATGGCCTCCTGTACTATCCCTACGATAAATCAGATTGGGTTTTGATCTGGTGGAAGAAATAATTTCGATATGTTTATATATTCATATCGACTATTGAATAACATTAAATTTACAAACAAAGTTTTTGGAGTGATAAGATGCCAGTGATTATAGACACTGAAAAATGCGGAAAAATCGAGAATTGTCCTGGAGAAGGCCTTTGTATAAAAATCTGCGAACAGGGAGCACTTTTTGAAGAAAATGGAGATGTGGTGCTAATTCGTGAAAAATGCGATGACTGTGACCTTTGTATCCAAAACTGCCCCAATAATGCGGTTTCCAAGGAATGATTGAAATGGCCATGGTAGAAAGAAATGAGAATGAGAAGCGTTCCCTTAAACATAAAAACGAAAAATGCGTTGGTTGTGGAATATGCTCAGACATATGTCCCACAGAGTCCATAAGGTTAGGTCCTGTTTTACCAATAGCCAGAGGGCTTGTAAATATGGATTACATCAATCTAAATAAGGATAAATGCGTTTTATGTGGTCTTTGTGCCTCTGCATGTCCCTTTGATGCTCTAGAATTTAAAATTGATGATAAAAACATCAAAGAGCTGGAAGAATATCCTAAATGGGAACTTGAAGCAAAAATTGATGATGAGTCATGCATCTACTGCGGACATTGTGTAAAAGTATGTCCTAAAGATGCCATATATCTTCAAAAGACAATGCCTGAAATATCTGAATTTATGATAGGTGAAACAGAGATAGATGAAGATAAATGCATTTACTGTGGTATGTGCCAGGAAATATGCCCTGCAGACGCAATTACGATAGATGATAACGATGTAAACTCAAGTAATCAGAAAATTGCAAATGGAATAACTCTTGATGAATCTAAATGCGTTTACTGTGGTTTATGCAGAAGAATATGTCCAGAAAATGCTATTAAAATCATTTGCACAACATGTATGTATCGTGATGAGATTCCAGAGCTTGAAATTAAAGGGAACATAGTATTAGATGAAGATCTATGCATTAACTGCGGATGGTGTCAGGAAATATGTCCAAAAGATGCCGCAAGTGTCACCAAGCCCTTTGAAGGGGAAATAATCATGGATGAAGAGACAGTTTGTAAAGGTGATTCCTGCCATGCATGTCAGGATGTATGCCCATGCAACGCAGTAAGCATTGTAGATAACAAATCAGAGATAAATGGAGATTTGTGCGTATTATGCGGAGCATGTAGCAAAGCTTGCCCTCAAAATCACATATTAATTAACCGCGAAAAGATGAATCTTAATAATATAAGATCAAAATCATGGGAAAAGCATCTTTCAACTTTAATAGGTGAAAGTTCCAAATAATTTCCCTTTTATTTTTTTTAATTTTTTATTAATCTTTTAAATTCACCTTCAGATCGATATGTATATATATTGCAACTCAATAAATTAACATTACCAATATATGGAGGTGAAAATTTGAAAACTATTTTCTTAGCTATTGCATTAATATTTGCAATAGCAGTTTGCGGAACAGTTTCAGCAACTGAAACTTATGATATTGGACAGCAAGTTACAAATAATGCAAGCAGTAACTTGGGTATTACAAATTCTACAAGTCCTGATGATGCTCTTTTAATAACAACAGCAGGTTCAGCATCATATAAAGGAGGTTCAACTGAAGACAGTCTTCAGGGTGTATTAGACACTACAAGTGCAATAACTCCAGGTAATGGAAATCTGGTAACATTAAATGATCCTAATGGTGCTCTGGAATTTACCTTTGTTAAAAAAAGTGGAAACGAGGTATTTGCAAGAAGATACACACCAATTCTATCTGGAAATGCATTCACTATTAAGAGCAGTAACACAGTCTACCTGTCTAACAGTATCTTAGCTAATATGAATGAAGCACAGTGGAATGTTATAAAGCAGGAATTAGGCGCGAATGCATTTGAAATAGTAAGTATTGCAAGTGCATGGGCTAATGGAGCACCTGAGGACCTGCTTAAGTTTGCAGGTACCAGTGGAGGAGTGTCAGAAGGGCTTTTAAGTGGTTATGTGAAGGCTAAAAGCTTCCAGAACAACTTCCCATTGAATAACAGTGCACAATCTTACCATGTTATGACCACTCCTGGAGGGGGAGATGACAACGTGCCCATGACCATACTAAGCGTTAATCCTGCGCAATGGGTAAGACAGGTACCAAACCAATCTGACCCACTGATGATTAACTATCAGGGCATGATCAATGGTGATCCACTTGAAAGTGCCTACATCTGGTGGGATAGAAGTGGTTCTACAACTTCACCAGGTAATGGAATCCTTGCTGTAATGAAGTTTAATAGTGGACTATTAAATGAATACGGAAAACCAGTGTCAGGTGGAGGATTAGGACAAATACAGTTCCTGCAATGGTTATATACTCAAAAAAACATATTCAGTGGAAATATGGGCTCACTAATACTTGTTGATTCCCTAAAAAAGATGAATCAGAGTGATTTCAACTACCTCTGGGGGAATGTTGTGGGAACTACTTACACACCAGGACATGGAATTGACAAAACCTATATAGCCAAACTGGATGACTTAAACCACCAGTACGAAAAAAATACAGGTATTATAACAACCAGCGATTACAATGCCATGAAAGCTATTGGTGAACAAGCAGCTAAAATGGCTGAAGCAGCATTCGGCTCTAAACTAACTGGTGATGACCTGGTCATAACCTCAGCTGGCTATGCGCTTTTAAAAGATGGACAGGGAAGATTAACCATATCAACATTAGGAGCTCTTGATGGTATTAGAAGCGTTGCGGGTAGTAAAGTAGATAATCTTTTAAGCCTTAGCAGATCTATATGGACTCCTTTATGGTTTGCGTTTGTTAAAAAGTCTGGTGACTTACCCAACGTGGATTTAAACACTGTGTTTATAGAGTATAACGCAGCCACAGGTCTTAGATTAGTTCCGGTAACATACGGTGGATCAGATCACAATGTATTTAATATTGGGCTTAATTCCAATTTAGCTGGAAACTCTACCTCTGAAGGTTGGAGGAAGTCACAAGCAGTGGAACGTGCATATACAAATAACAGGGCATACAACATACAGGAATATGCTCAACAGGATTTCTATGTTGTTGCTGTAGCTAATCTATGGGCTTATGGAGTTCCTTATGAGTTATTAGTAGCTTCAGTAGGCGGTGCCTGCCCTGGTTCAGGGTTTACTCAGGGTTATGTAATTGCTGATTATGTCAGAACAAACTTCCCGCTTAACTCACGCTACATGCATGTGGGTTTCCCTGCTCACTGTAAAGAGATGATTATAAACCATATTCTTGGAACTTCAGCTGCAGAAGGTACTTACTTCACACCAGGAGTCAGGATCCGTAATACAAATAATGCGGGAATATTCATCCTCTGGAATGAAGCCACTAACACAGGTGAAGCTATATTGCTGGAAATGGATCGTAACATCATAAACAGTATGCAAAACCAGGATATTCCAAACAACAATCACTTCTATCAAACAGCCTACTGGGCTTTATGGTATGTGGACAAGGCCATCCCTGGAAAAGAAAGGTATGCTGAATTACTCACATCTTTCAAAGTACTTAAAAGAATACCATTAACCCGACAAGATCTGAACACACTCTTAGCTGCAGGTACTAACCCAGAGCAATTTATGAGGAACTTTGTAGTACCAGTAACTCCACCAGTAGTTGATCCAGTAATTCCGCCAGTTCAACCAGCACCAGTAATACCAACTGCTCCTGAACCAGAATCCCAGCCAGTTCATCAAGGAACCGGAATTATGTCAGGAATTACTCAAACAGTAGGTGGAATAACAGAGCAGACTGCAGCACCATCTGAAGTAGCGCCAGGTCTTCCGTTAGAAGATAACACTCCCCAAACTACTGAAACTTCATCTGTGCCCGTAGTGCCGATAGTTGGAGGATTACTTCTTGCAGTTATACTTGTTTTAGTGTATCTGGGAAGAGAATCAGTGATATCTGCTATTAAGGGTACTGAAAGGTTAGGAAAATAAAAATTTTTTTTCTTTTTTTTTCTTTTTTAAAAATAAAAGGTATTTAATGAATAAGTTTATTTTTTAGCTATTAGCACTTGTGAAGCTTTAATTACTGCAAAAACTTCATCACCATCTTTAATACCTAATTCTGAAACTGCTTCTTTTGTAATACTTGCAGTAATTGTTCCTGGAGATTCAATTTTTACCTTTACTGTTGATGTTACCTGTCCATCATCTACACTTTCAACCTTTCCTTTTAAAACATTTCTTGCACTAATCTTCATTATATCACCTTTTTATATTTTTGTAAGAACACATTAATAAATATATTGAGAATTTATATTGCAACATAATGAGTTAAAAACCAATTAATCAATGAAAATGCATTCAAATGGAGTGGATGCCCTTAAGAGGCATCCTTTCGCATATGTTTTCAAAATAGGTGTCCAACATCTCAAGTAAATTATTTGAAGATATCGTGATGTAATGTTATACATTTCGACTTATAAATTTTTCTATTTTTCATTTGACGATATGTTTAAATATTCTCTTCAATAAATTTTATGTAATGATATAAAGGAGGGAAATTTATGAATAATCGGATGATAGCGATAATCGTTGCAATAATTATAATAGTTGCGGCAGTAGGAGTATATGCGTTTTCTGTAAGTAACAGCCCAGACACATCCAAGCTCCGCATCTCAACAACAACCAGTCTAGAAGACACCGGGCTTTTAAAGGAATTAGAAGCGGCATTTGAGAAAAAATATCCTGGAGTAGACGTACAGATCGTATCTGGAGGTACAGGTATAGCTATACAGTACGGTGAAAGAGGAGACGTAGACCTGATGCTTGTTCACGATAAAAAACGTGAAGAAGCATTTATAAAAGAAGGATTCGGTACAAACCGTACAGAATTTGCATACAATTACTTCTGGATAGTAGGCCCAGCAGATGACCCAGCAGGCATCAAGGGATTGAATGCTACATCAGCCTTTGAAAAAATCGCTGAAGAAGGCCAGGCCAATCCTGATCAGGTTAAATTTGTATCTCGTGGAGATGATTCCGGTACACACTCCAGAGAAAAGAGAATCTGGAATAATTCAGGAGTCGGTTATGTAAATGTCACAAATCAGACATGGTACATAGAAAGCGGTAAAGGAATGGGAGACACCCTTATACTTGCAAATGAAAAGAATGCCTACACATTAAGTGATTCAGGAACATTCCTTGCATTTACCAAAAATGGTAAAATACAGCTTGTACCTCTGGTTACAACAGGAAAGGATCTTTTAAACATCTACGCCGCAATACCGGTTAACCCTGATAAACATCCAAAAACCAATGTAGAAGGAGCAAACAACTTTGTAAACTTTTTGGTTTCTCCAGAAGGCCAGCAAATAATTGGAAACTTCGGTAAGCAACAGTATGGTCAGCCGCTATTTATACCAGTACCAACCAATCCCTTGCCATCCCTAATTGTTCCTTTACTAAGTATTCCTGCTTAAGCAGGAATCTCTTTTTTTTTTATTTAATTAGAAAATTTTTTTACTTCGATGTGCAAAACTACTTCATTAAAAAAATTTATAATATGAATTATCTATTTTTTGGTGATCAAATGGCGAATGAAATTATAGGGGCAATTGAACAGGCAATATATTTAATAGTCACATTTAATCCAGAATTGATTGAAATAACAATAAGAAGCCTTTATATTTCACTTTCAGCAACCTTAATTGCATCATTAATATCTATTCCCGTTGGTGGAATGATTTATTATTATGATTTTCATGGGAAGCGTACATTAATCAATCTTATTCAAACCCTTTATAGCGTGCCTACAGTTATTGTTGGACTTTTTCTTTTCCTTCTGATTTCTCAACAGGGCCCTCTTGGAAACTTAAACCTCCTCTTTACTCCTGAAGGTATGATCGTGGGTCAGGTGTTATTAATATTACCTATTCTAATAGGATTTACAATAACAGCCCTTATAGGTGTTAGTAATCAGATAAAAGAATTAGCTATAGCCCTCGGGGCCAACGCATACCAAACAATAATTACAATTGTAAAAGAGGCCAGATATGCAATAATGGCTGCGGTAATTCTTGGTTTTGGAAGGGCTATATCTGAAGTAGGGGTTGCGATCCTTATTGGTGGTAATATAAGAGGTTTTACAAGAGTTTTTACCACAACAATATCCCTTGAAACTTCTAAGGGCAATATAGAGCTTTCAATAGCCTTAGGAATAATACTGCTTGCTATTGCTCTTATTATCAACTTAATATTAAACTATCTGCAGGGCAGGGAATAAAAAAGGAGTTTACATAATCAGTCAGGTGGAAATGATGCACATAATAGAACTGGAAAAGATTCACAAAAATTACGATGATCTCCAAGTACTTAAAGATGTTAATATGAAAATAAAAAAAGGTACAAGTACAGCACTTGTAGGTCCTACTGGCTCTGGAAAAACTGTTCTCCTTAGATTAATCAATCTACTGGAAAAGCCATCCTCTGGAACTGTATATTTTGAAGGAATTGACGCGAATACATCCTCTAATGTGCGTTTAAAAATTAGAAGACAGATGGGAATGGTATTTCAAAAGCCGCTTGCTTTTAAATCCAGTGTTTACGATAATGTGGCCTTTGGTTTAAAAATCAGAGGAGATAAAAGAGATATTAAAAACAGAATAAAGGAAACTCTTGAAACAATTGGACTTAAGGGTTATGAAAATAGAAATGCCCTTAAATTATCTGGTGGTGAAACTCAAAGACTTGCACTTGCAAGGGCAATGATTACAGATCCTAAGTTGTTATTACTGGATGAACCTACTGCAAATCTTGACCCTATATCCACAAAGAAAATGGAAGAATTAATTCTAAAAATTAACAACGAATCCGAAACCACATTAATATTGACCACCCATAATCTATCTCAAGGCCAGAAACTCTCTGATAGAATGGTTATATTGAATGATGGTCATATTTTACAGTCCGGAACCCCAGATGAAATATTCAGAAAGCCGAAAAACAAATTTGTGGCTGATTTTGTTGGAATTGAAAACGTGATGAATGGAGATGCTGTAGGAGAAAATGATCTGGTTAGCATAAAAACAGATTCCATCCAGGTTTTTACGGTAACTGAAAAAAGAGGAAATGTAAATTTTAGTATAAGGCCTGATGAGATTACAATATCCAAATTAAAGATTAAAACAAGCGCGAGAAATGTTATTCAGGGCAAAGTTCAGGAGATAATTGATACAGGATCACTTATAAAGCTTATAATAAATGCTGGTGAACTATTCACTGTTTTTATAACACGTGACTCTCTTATAGATCTTGAAATTAATATAGGAACTCCTGTTTGGATGTATTTTAAAGTATCTGCAGTTCACGTGTTTTAATTTATTCTTATTTTCCATCAGGATACATTCTTTTAATGGCATAATGGCTGATTATTCCTGCAACAAATCCCACTGCCATATTTATCAGAAGTGAACCAGCAACAGTAATAATAAGTGGAATAATGGATTTTTCAACTTTAAGTTCTTTAACAAACTTTAACAAACCAAAACTTACCATAATCATCATAGCGCCAATTATCGCCCCTGGAAATCCTTTAAATAGAACAGCTATTGACCCTGCAAAGAAAAGTCCTAAAATGATGTAAATAAGACCCTCCATAATATTTGCTCCTCCAGTTCTTGCACCAAAATAGTATTGACCTGCAAGACCTCCTGCACCGTGACATAAGGGCATGCCACCAAAAAAGGGTAGCGTAATATTCATTATACCAATATTTAATGCTATTTTCTTTTCTGTCACTGCCCTTTCTGGAAAGTATTCCTTTATAAGATAGGCAGTTGCTATAACCGCGTTTGTAGCTGTTAAAGGTATTTGTGCAAATCCAACTGCAACAAGAGACTCCCAAACTTGATTTAGAGAGAAAGTAACCGGATGAGGGATGGTTAGTTCAGGGCCTCCTATTGCATTAAGCGTACCCTGGAAGAACATGATAATAATACCTAATATCAACAAAATAATGGCAGCAGGAGCATATCGATTATTTCTAAGGGTTATAATTATAATTACACTGATAATAGCCAATATCACTCCTCCCTGGACAAATTTAAGTGCCTCGATTGCCAGTAATAATGCCAGTGACGCCTGAATACCCTGAACCACTGATTTGGGAGTTATTCTTGCAAACCATGTCATTAAACCCGTAACTCCAATAAAAATCCAGACAATTCCCATTGCAATTCCTGATGCATAAATCAGTGATGGATCCCATCCTGATGCAATTGCAAAAACTGCAAGGGCTTTCATAGGTTCAATGGGCATGGGTATTTTAAAGTACAAACCGGTAATAATGGTTGCAATACCCATCATGACCAGAAATCCAGCGGGATCCAGACCACAAACCACAATATAACCTATTGCTAATGGAATAAGTGTTCCATAATCTCCAGTAGCTCCTGCAAGTTCCTGCAAATTGAATTCGTAATCCCTAAATTTCATAATAATTAATTAATTTTTTAAATGTAATCCTATTATTTTATCTTTAAAGGAACGCATGCCCTTCTATGGACCATATCAGCAATTTTTACCCTAATACCATAGGCAATTTCCATGTTTTCTTCAGTTATGACCTCCTCCGGAGTACCAATATCAATAAAACTTTTTCCTTTCATTATTGCCACTTTATTTGAGGATATGAAGGCATGATCTGGAAAATGAGAAGACATTACCACCGAAAAACCATTTTCAGCCAATTTTTCAATAATATGGAGGGTGCGTATCTGATTACCAAAATCAAGATGAGAGGTGGGTTCGTCCAGAAGCAAAACATCAGGTTCCTGTGTTAGTACTCTGGCAATAAAAACAAGCTGCTGTTCTCCTCCACTAATTTCAGTATAGGGTTTATCCTTCATATGATAAATGTTGAGGGATTTTAAAGATTTTTCGGCAATTTTAAAATCTTTTTCAGATGGAGAAGAGAATATGTTAAGATGTGGTGCTCTTCCCATTAAAACAACATCAAGTACGCTGAATGAAAATGTAGAATTATGTATTTGAGGTATATATCCTATTTTTTTTGCTATCTGGGAATGATTAAGCGAATAAATATCCCTACCATTTAAAAGAACTTTTCCTGAATCTAATTTAATCAAACCATTTAAACATTTGAGCAGGGTAGTTTTACCTGCGCCATTTGAACCTAAAATACAGAATACATCTCCTTTTTCCACTTTAAAGTTAATATCTTCAAAAACATTGTCATTTCCATTATATGAAAAGGTTCCATCTAATATTTCCATTAAATTGCTCATGACCACACCTCTTTACTTTTCATAAGGAGATATAAAAAGAAAGGAGCACCTATAATTGCTGTTAGTATTCCAAGGGGAATTTCAGTCGTTGTAAATGTCCTGGCGATGTTATCAATTAATAAAAGGAAAAATGCCCCCAGAATGATGCTTGCTGGTAAAAGTATTTTATGATCGGGCCCAACTATCATTCTGGCTACATGAGGTATTACAAGACCAATCCAGCCGATAATACCACACATGCTGACTGCAGAAGCGGTGATAACAGTACAGCAAACAATTATAATTGCCTGTAATCTTTTTATGTTCACTCCAAGGGTTTGAGCTTCTTCTTCACCCATAGAAAGCACATTAAACCTCCAGCGTATCGTTAAAAGGATAAATATACCTATAAATATTGGAATTGCCATTATAATCACATCCTGATTATTTACTGCTGCTAAACTTCCCATAAGCCAGAAAACAATTGTTTGAAGCTGTCCATAGGGATCTGCCACATATTTAATAAGGGATAGTAGCGCTCCAAAGAGTGATGCAATGGCAATTCCACATAAAACCAGTGTAAGCATTGAAGTTCCTTTAAACGCTTTTCCCAAAGAATAAGTCAAAGCAACAGCAACTAAACCCCATGCAAATGCAGAAAATTGTATCATAAGCACGCTTGCTGAAAAAAGAATGGCAATTGCTGCACCAAATCCCGCGCCGGCCGAAACACCGAGTTTATCAGGAGAAACCAGTGGATTCTGGAATAATCCCTGAAAAGATGCACCTGAAATTGATAAAGCGGCGCCAATCATCATTGCAGCCAGTATTCGAGGCAATCTTATATCAAAAATGATTGTATAAACTGCAGGAGATAAAGTGGAATTTATAAAAAATATTTTAGATGCAATAGCCATTATAACCTCATCTGGAGATACTGGATATCTCCCCACAAGAAAAGAAATGAAAAACAGGAGAATCAGTGGAATTATCATTAATGAGGTTACTGATATTTCATGTGATGCAACTTTTTCCCTGATTTTCCATTTAAACAAATTATCACCATTAGAATTCTTTCAGTCCTGAAGAGCTTAAGATATCGGTAGTTTGTTCATCGGTTAGATTGTAATGATAGAAACTGGAGTAAAATTCCTTTGTAAGATTTTTCAGGTCCAGCTCTTTAAATTTATCAGGATAAAGCACTTTAGCAGTCCATGGCATGCCTATTATTGTGTTAGCCCCAGGCGGACCTTCAAACCAGTTAAAAGGTGATTGAGGTACCAGATACACCTCTTTATTTTTAACTGCGTTTATTGTTTGCCACTGAGGATTTTTATGAATGTTGCTGTAGAATTGCTTATCACTGGTAATTATTACATCTGGATTCCACTGTAAAATCAGTTCCATTGAAATTCCTACACCTCCCTTTGTTATAGGGGCTTGAACGACGTTAATTCCTCCGCAAATGTTTATGAGATTAACATGCTGGGCACCGGGAGCAAATGTTTTTAAACCGTTTGGATCCTTTGCATAGTAGACTTTTTTCTTTTCATTTTCAGGAATTGTCGACACTGTACTATTTACAAGATTTAAAACTTTATTATAAAAATCTATGAGTTTATCCGCATTTTCTGGTTCTCCAAGCACATCACCTAAAAAATTAATTGAATGGACTATGCTGGTCAAATTGTTATCTCCCTCAACATCAATTGCTGGGATCTGGCCAAATTTTTGTTGTATCTTGTTAACATCTTCTATAGTGCCCCCATGGCCTATTAAAATAATATCTGGATTTGAAGAGATGATTGATTCATAATTAGCATCTTTTTTACCTCCCCCATATACAGGAAGGTTTTTATATTTATCAGGCAGGTACATATTTTCTTCATCGGATCTTTGGGTGTCCCAGCCTACCATTTTATCAGGAGCAAACATGTAAAGCTGTACCGTGGTTGAAGAACTGAGCGAATAAACACTGTTTATTTCTGCAGGTACTTCCACTTTTCTTCCAAGCATATCAGTAATTTGGTTTCCTGAACTTGATTTTGGTCCCTGATAAGTGAGGAATGTACCTACGATCCCAGTGACCGTGATAATTGAAATTATAACTACAACTAATGTTTTTTTATTTTTCATATCTATCCCTTAAATTCTCTGTCAGATATTCTCTTTGTGACATGAATTAATAAACATATTGATGTAATAAATTTATACTTAAATCAGATTAATCTAAATAATTAGACTAATAGCAACCTTAAAAGATACGTATATATATGCATATCTCAAATAGTAGTAATGGAAATAATGAAGAATGCACTTAATACGTATATTTCCTTGGACAAATAGAACTAATGCTAATAAATCCTGATATAATTAGGAGAGGACTATAATGAACATTAAATCAATTATCCCAATATTTTTAGTGTTTTTGTTGATATTATCAACCGCAGGTGCTGCATTTGCTGCTGCTGATGCAACAATAAGTGTTGCATTTGATAAAGACAATGTAAAAGTTGGAGATAAGGTAAACATGATAGTAACCATAACAAACACTGGAGATCAGGATTTAAATAGCATATTTGTTTTAGCTCCCCTTCCAGATGGATTAAAATTTTTGATGAGCGTAACAGGAACCTCAAAAAATCTTTATAATCCAGATACAGGAGTATGGCAGGTGGATAACCTGAGACTTACTTCTAAAGGTGGAGGGGTGAAAAAAATAACCATAACTGCTGAAGTGCTTCCTTCACTTAAAGGTAAACAAATAAGTACCTATGCAAAATATACTAACATTGCTTATGGAGATCCTCCCATATCAATCATAGGCCAGGTAAGCCAGGCCAATTCTAATACTTTAACCATAAGTGGTGATGAAATTGATAGCAGTGCCACTGATAAAATTGATACCAGTGACACTATAAATGTCCCCCCTATCATCGATTCAGATACAAAAAATACTCTAAAGAAAGTAATTAAGAATACTACAAAATCTTCGGGTGGAGTAGGATCCGGGGAAAATTCAAATCATCCAGCAAAAAAAACAGCCTACGAAGTTTCCAGTACAAACTCTTCAGATAGTTCTAAAGATCAAAATACAATATACGCCATCATAGGGGGATTAATAATAGCCATCCTTATCGTAATCGGTTATTTCAAAGGAGTCAAAAGTTAATATCCTAATTTTCATTTTCATGATGATCTAATGGCCGTAGAAGAATGTTAAGCAAAATATTACATGCTATCTCACAAGGACTTCTATATTCAGTATTATTGGCCTTTTAACCTATGGGAATATTCTATCATAACCATTGGAAGCCTTTTATACGAATACTGCCACAGAATGAAAATTGATGTTAAGCAAATTGAAGCTATGGTCTTGTCCATCTAAAATCCCGATCCTTCGGAAATATCAGAGGTTCTGGAAGCCCGGTAATTTATCAGAAATCATAGAAACATGCTTATGGATTTAGTAAACAGTCCTGAAATAGATCCCGTATCTAGAAAAGAATTAGCTCGAAAGTTAATTGAAAATGAAGAGCTAAAGCTGCTAAACATCTTGAAAAAACCGATATAATAACCAGATTAGGTCCTACTTTTGGCTTAATGGGTATTTTAATCCCTATGGAGCCATATTTAGCTGCTTAAATAATGGAGACGTTCAATAACTCGCTAATGCAAAAATAATAGCATTGATACCACAGTGATGGGTCTTGATGCTGGTGGAATTGCCTATGTGATTTCAAAGGTTCGAAGAAGGTAGTATGAAGAGCAGATTTTAAAAGCTCTTGCAGAATCTGTCCTCGAGGTGATGAAAAATGCTCCAAATACCTGAGCGCAGATTATTCAATAGTTCAGTTCATGAAGATCCCATGGCTGGCTCTGCTAATATTGTAGATGCAATGCTGGTGCTCTCAGTGGGTTTTCTTATTTTTCTCGTTCTCTCCTGGAATATACAAAGCGTAGTATTCGCCGATATGACGGTTGAAAGAAAAGGAAACAATGCAGACCATAAAATAGGTTGCAGAGATTTAAATGGGTAAAGAAGTGAATAAAACTCCTCAAACATCTTCTGGTTCAGGAGAGGGCTTTACAGAAATACGAATAGTTTATAAATACTCAAAAACGGGCAAGCTCACAATGGTTACAAATTAAGGAGGTTTAAAATGATCTATGTATGTGTTGATGATACCGATAATCTTAAATCACGGGGAACAGGCCAGCTTGCCCGTACAATTGCAGGGAAACTTTCAAAAAATTATTCTGTACTTGGAGTTACCAGGCATCAGCTATATGTGCACCCTGACATTCCATTTACATCCCACAATAGCTGTGCAGTTATCCATATAGAAAGTGACGACAAGGAACAGATTGATAATATTTTTGAGACTGCTAAGAAGGAAATATATGATGATTTTATTGAAGGAAGTGATCCTGGACTTTCTGTAGCACTTGATAGTCAGATTTTACCATCACTCATTGCTTATGCTAAAGATGCTAAAGATACGGTTTTAACCCAGGAAAAAGCAAGAACCCTTGCCAGAAATCTGAATATTCGCCTTGAAGGTCTTGGCGGGTCAGAAGATGGAGTTATAGGATCTATGGCTGGACTTGGGCTGGCTTTTGCTGGAAATGATGGTAGATTTTTACAAATTGGCAATATTAGAGACTTATTAGGGCCCCAACCTGTGGAAAAATTGATAAATGCAGGTATAGACGCCGTATATACCCTCAATGGACAATTAGTAACTGAAGGTATAATATTTAATGATGAGAATAAGTCGGTGAAACCATGTCCGGTTAAGGGGAAATGTATCCTTTTTGTTGATGAAAATGAAGGACGGTTAGTTGCCGTTAAAAGAAACTAAAATTCATTTAATAAATAAAATTGGAGGATTATCCTCCTGTTTTGAATTTTATGGTGAAAGCAGCTGCATTATTACCTGCAACATCCTTTACTGCTCCTGCTGGAACATATACCTGATACCATCTGTATTTGAATCTTAACCCTGTTTTAATGTAAAGGTAACTGCCGCTGATCCATTTGGTTATTAACACTTTTTTACCGGTTGCCAGGTTTTTAACATGGATTTTAGACCAGTTAACGCTTGATTTAATGTTTTCTGATAAGCGGAAAGCAATTGTACCAGTCCTTGAATATCTAGTGCTGTAATTTAAGGGTTTAGTCGCAGCCACCTTAGGTGTAACCTTATCAATTATATACTTTTCAGTGTAAACACCAGAAGGATTACCAGCCATATCAACAGCCATGAACTTCAAAGTGGTGGTTGCAGTGATTATAATGGGTCCAGTGTATTTATTACTTGATGTAGTTGGAGTACTGCCATTTAAAGTGTAGTAAATAGTTCCTGGCTCACTCATCCAAAGAATAAGCTTCTTATTGGTATTGAATAACCCACCCTTATTATCAACGCCGGCCCTGGGCGCAGAAGTATCAGAATTATTAGTTACTGTAATATAGCTGGTTTTAGTTATTACATTGCTTCCTCCAGGTCCAGTAACAGTTAGTTTAACTGTATAGGTTCCTGCAGTGCTGTATATATAATCTGGATTTTGCTGTGTGCTGTCAATTGTACCATCATTATTGAAATCCCAGCTCCATCCAGTAACTGAGTCTGTGGACTGGTCAGTGAAATGAACAGCTAGTGGAGCAGTTCCAGATGTGGTATTTGCTACGAAGTTTGCTACTGGTGCAGCATAATTTACCATAATATAATCTGTTTTTATTTCTTCATTGCTTCCTCCAGCGTTAGTTGCTGTTAGTTTGACTGTGTATGTTCCTGCAGTGCTGTAAGTGTAGCTTGGGTTCTGTGCTGTACTGTCTACTGTTCCATCGTTGTTGAAGTCCCATGCCCATGAAGTAGGGCTTCCAGTTGATTGGTCAGTGAATTGCACGTTTAACGGTGCTGTTCCGCTTGTTGGTGTTGCTGTGAAGGCTGCTGTTGGCGCTGTTCCAGTTACATAGTAACCGTTAGAATCTGTTGATGTTTGTGAAATTGTATTAACTCTAGTTGTCCATCCAACATGACCTTCTGTTAGTCCAGTTTCTGGAGCCATCATGTATCCATACCCATTAAAAGCAGCTAAACTATCTAAAGGTAGATTCTGGAATGAATAATCAATTTTTATAGCTCCATTGTTTTGCATTCCAGAATAACTTGAATTACTCAACATCCCAGCATACAGGTCTATAAGCATAATGTAGAACTTATTGCTTGTGTTGGTCATATCCTGTTTTTCATAAAGAGGGTAATCTGCCTGGAAATAAGGTTTCCATGTTTGCGGGCCGTAAATAAAATCTGACCTGTAGAATGTCTCAGTAAGAGTATTTGCATTGTAGGTTACTTCTGAAAAAAGCGGTGCCCCAGTAGATTTCGGTGTCCAG
This sequence comes from Methanobacterium sp. UBA176, assembly GCA_002505765.1. Classification (GTDB taxonomy): domain Archaea; phylum Methanobacteriota; class Methanobacteria; order Methanobacteriales; family Methanobacteriaceae; genus Methanobacterium_D. The sequence goes on from DAVZ01000006.1 coordinate 25,469, forward strand.
GTATATCCCCCTGCATTAATGGTAACCTGGAAATTATCAGGAATTGAACCATTAACAGCAAGCATCAAAATACCGGAGTCTATGTAACCTTTACCTCCTCTTGTTGCCAGATAGAACGTTCCTGACTGGTTAGTTGTAAATGTATTTACTGTATTTTGACTGCCATCCAAATTTATTCTCAAAGCGTTAGTCCCGCCTGTTCCAGTTCCATTCATGAAGTAATAGGTATCATTCCCATAAACATCGACATAAGCACCGTTATCATTGGAAACATCCAAGTATACCTGATTATTATCAGGCATTTCAGCAGCAGATGCACTCCCACATAACACGAGAACCATCAAGCAAGTGAATGCCACGAATATATATTTCTTCAAATCTTTTACCTCCTGTTTTAATCAAAATGCAAATATTGAGTATTCATAAATAACGTTAATACTACAATAATAATTGCATTATCTACTTCATATGAATTAGATTGAAGTGGATATGCATAAATATATCATTCTAAAATTAATAGTTTACTGATTCGAATTTGCATGAAAGTGAAATTAATTTCAAAATAAGCTTCTTAAAAATGAATTATAACCCAATATAGTAAAAAATAAAGACATTTAAGCCCCCATAGGGACTTAAATCAAGAGTTATTTAGCTGGAGATGTGACTTCTTTTACACTTTCCATTTTGGATTCGGACGCGTGAATTTCTTTGACTCGCTCTAACATTCTTTTTAATATTTCCTTGTCTGATAAAAGATCTGAATCTATGATCTTTTTCATTGTAAAACAGACCCCATCCATCCTATAGGCAGTTCCCTCAGAAGAGATACCAATCTGTGCTGGCGGTATTATTATATCAGCTAACTCTGTAGTTGGAGTTCTGTGAGGTTCAATGGCTATTACTGGAATTTCTACCATTCGTTGCAATGCTCTTTGAGGGAAGTGCGCACCTGGATCTGCCCCTATTACAAACATGGCATCAGCTTCCTTGTTTTGAAGTAAATCATTTGTACCTGTTTCTCCAGGATTATATCTTGGATAACCAGTCGCGAAATCGACGCAGAAAGGATATCCTGTTGTCCATGTGCAGACATGATTAAAGCCGTTCACATTGTAATGTCCCCTCATAGGAATCAGTGTGAACTTTCCACCATATTCGTTAAGCTCTTCAATGGCACATATCCCAGCGTCAATGTTTCGGTTTTTAGCACTGGTTTGAGTTATACCCATTCCAAAAAAGAGGTTACCAAACTGGGCGCTTTTAAGTAATTCAACTGCCTGATATATTAGATCTCTTGGAACACCTGCAACATTTTCATAAAGGATTTTATGGCCTTTCATAGCAGCTCTTATAGCATCCAGTAACTCGTAGTCTTTTCCAGGTTCTACCTGAAGGTGTATATCTGCTAATTTTGCTGTATCTGACTCTCTTGGATCCACCACGATAAGTGTTCTATCTGGTCTTCCCCTTTCTCTAAAGTACCCTCTTGAAAAATAATGTCGGGACATATGTCTTGGATGTGCATGCATAGGATTGCACGCCCAATATATAATGACATCAGCACGGTTTTTAACTTCTCCAAGTGTACATACAGGGTATCCTGTATCATGAACTGCTAACAAAGATGGTCCATGGCAGACTGTTGCAGTATTATCTATTAATGCTTTCAATTCTTCTGCAAGTTCTACACCCACCTCATCGGCTTCACATGAAACGGAACTCCAGCCGTATAATATTGGTCTTTTTGCGTTTACAAGTATCTCGACGGCTTTTTCTATAGCTTCATCAATTTCAACTTCTACCAGTTCACCGTTTGCTTTTCTTATCATTGGCTTTTTATAAAGCGTAGCATCTTTATGATGCATAAATTTACTGTGTCCAATTCTACATGCATTCATGGTACCTACAATTTCGTTGTTTTCCACTTTACAGATGATATCATCGCAGAGGGTTCCACAAAATGGGCATGGGACATTTTTTATAAGTTCCATTTAAATCACTCCAAATTTTTTTAATAATTAGTTCTTTTCATGGTTCAATTTCTTTATCAGGGAACTATATGAGCATTCTTTGCAGTTGCAGTGTATACTACTCCGTCTGCACCTTTAGTTGCAAAGTCGCCTCTAAATTTATAAAATAAACCCTGCATAACTTCTCCGTCGACGTCTATGTCTTTTCTAACTCCAAGATATTCAAATCCGGGGAGAAACTCACCAATCCTTCCGTTAACGATGATAGTACCGCCTTTCATCTCTCCACCAGTTCTGGATATTACATTACCATCTATAATCAAAATTCCACCATTCATGTGTATTCCTGGCAGCATTTTTACGTTTCCAATAATATGGATTTTACCTCCCAGCATATATTCGGCAATTTCACGTCCGGCGTTTCCATGAACTGTGATTTTACCTCCGCTCATACCTCTCCAGTCACCACGGTAAGCTGAACCAAGATAATCACCAGCATTTCCCATCACAACAATTTCTCCGCCTTGCATATTTTGCCCAGCCCATCCTGCAACATCTCCTTCCACAGTAATTTTTCCTCCCTTCATCTTAGCACCAACATACATGCTGGCATTGCCTTTAACTACTATTTCACCAGTTGTCATTCCCTGTCCTATTCTTTTAGTGTTGTAAACATCACCGTTGAATTCTATTTGTAATTCTGAAGGGTCTTCACCAGATTCTCCTTCCACATCAAAAAATTCTTGGAGTTCTACTTCGGTGTTACCGTACAGAATATTCATTGATTTTATTTCATCAATGGTTTTACCGGCTAATGTATCTGGAAGGATAGTATCAACCTCAAGAGGTACTTGTGGCTGTTCTTTAGGTGTTAAAATTATTTTACTCATCATATCACCAGTTCCCTTTATCATTTTATTTCGATAGGGGCAGATCTTCTCATATAACCATCCCCTATTTCGTAATTTTCAAAATTCACAGTGTAGTACTGTTTGAATTTCTTTTTGACATCAGAAATTACGTTCTTTTCTAATTCCTCATTGAAATGACAGTTTACCCAGTAAGTTCTACCATCAATTCGTGGTTTTACGAGTTCACCATTTTTAACTACGATTTCCCCATCCTTAAACACATGATCTGCCATTCTGAATACTGCTTCGATTGTCATATAATCTGATGATGCATCCTGTGTTTCAGGGTTGAAGGAGTATATAGCAACATCTGCGTCAGCTCCAACACCGAGATGTCCTTTAGTTTCACTTAATCCCAGTACCCTGGCGGCTGTAGCTCGTGTTACCTGTGCAATGTCATATAGAGAATATTCGCGGTCTATTGTTGCAATACTGCTCCTCTTTTGTGCCCATGCATGAAGTTCATTCTCAATAAGATCATTTCTGTACTTGCTGCTCATAAGCCATGCTATAATTCTTGGATATCGTGTAAATGGCCCTGCATTTGGATGATCTGTTGTCATCATTATCTTGCCCGGGTCTTTAGTTAGAAGGAACAATTCCATACCGATAGCCCACTGTGTAGAATGAACCGGATTCTTTGATGAGTAAATAAATGGAACAACTCCTGAACCTGTTTCAAGTTCAACGTCACAGTTTGCCCATTTAAATCCAGTTAGAGTGTATAAATCGAATTCCATTGGCCCGTCTGCAGTCATGGTTGTTGTTTCATCTAAGGTAATCTGTCCAACGTCTATCGCAATATGATCATTTTTGTTCAAATAGTCAGCGATTGCAGGGGCCTCAGATTCAAAGTCTCTCCAGGAGGTTCCTCCATAACTGTGGAACTGAACGTGAGTTCCATACAATGAAATGTCCCTTTCTCCGTATTTGGGAGATGCTTTAATGTTCTTGGCGATATCAAATGATGCAAGAGTTGTTTCGTAGTTTCCAGGATGTCCCAAGTCATTACAGTGCAGATGCACAGAATGAGGTAAACCTATCATTTCATTGGCTTCAACAAGACCTTTTATCATTTCTGCTCCTGTTATTCCAAATTTTGGTGCTGGGTCGTTTATTCCATGTACATTTCCTCCCCATCCCCACGCTTCTGTACCACAGGGATTGACAACTTTAATTGCATATCCTTTTGTAGCTCTCATAAGCCAGGCAATGTAAGCTGCGCACTCTTCAACTTCACCATTTTTTAAATACTCCATTACAAACCAGTTATTTCCAAGAAGTGGGTAAGCTCCTTTATCGAGTATTGGAGTATCAACTAATTCTTCATGTACGTGTCTTGCAATAAGCGGAGGCATAGCTGCTTCCATGGCAGTTGTATATCCCATTTCCGTGTATCTGTAACCTGTCATAAATGTTGATGGAACTGAAAATCCACTTCCAGATCTTCTATCTCCTGATTTTGCTTCCACATCTTTTTCACTGTCTTCTGGACGCATCATTCTTCCCACGTTAACCTTTGGACCTGCTATATGTGTATGGGGTTCAACACCTCCAGCCATTACTATTTTTCCAGAAGCATCTACCACTTCTGCAGATTCACCTACACTTTCCACTATTTTTCCATCTCTTATACAGATGTCCATCTTCTCTCCATCGATGTTGTTTAGTGGATCATAAACCATTCCGTTTTTTATTATGTATTCCACGTGAAATCCTCCTTTTATTAGTATAGTCCTACTTTTCCATATCTCTTCATTAATGAAGGCATGTCTAACACTTTTTCATCGGTGGGCATAATTTCCACTTTTGTATCTTTGAAATCTGGCATTGCCATAGAGTCTAATAAAGGACTTACAACATGATTACACCATGGCCCCATAGGAACATATACCATTCCATCTGGAAGTGTTTCAGCTGTCTCTACAGCATATACAACAACTTCACCATACTTTGATGTAATTTTAACTGTATCTCCTTCTTTTACACCTAAAGCATTCATTTGATCCTTGTTCATATGGCATATTGCGGCAGTGTCAATGTACATTTGAAGGTCTTTACCTGATTCTATGGCCTCACCTTGCCAGACCGTTCTTCCAGTATTTAGTATGGCTTTCATTCCACATCCTCCATTGCTATGGCATTAACAGGGCATGCTTTAATGCATGTTGCACAGTTATTACAGTCTTTAAGTTCTTTAATTTTTATAGCTCCATCTTCTACCATTAAAATTTGTCCAACGTCCTCTTGCGGGCCTTTTCCACCTGCAATTTCTGTACTTTTAGATGCGTTTACAGGGCAAGCTACAACGCAGTTGCCGCATCCATGACAGAGTTCTGGATATATTACAAGTTCGACAGACATTTACTTACCTCCAGATTCAGCTTTTGTTTTAGGTTTATGTAATGTTTCTTTCAGTGATTCCACAGCTTTTTGCCATGCTTTTGATTTGATTGGTGTGATGTTCATACCACTTCTTTTAACTTCAATTGCAGAGACAGGGCACACATTCTGGCAGGCACCACAGTATATGCAGTATTTTTCATCTTTGTAAAGTTTATCTGCAATCTCACCTGGTTCAGAAGGTTTTGGGAACGATAGTACGTTACATGGACATACTTCAATACATGTTTTGCACCCCTGACATGCTTCCTGATCTATGATTAATTCACCTTCAAACGGCTTTTCAACTACGAATACGTCTTTAGGACAGGTTTCCTGGCACCATCCGCAGTTAACACATAGATCTTCGTTAAGGATTAGATCTCCTTTTACTTCTGCTTCTTCAATTTCGTATTCGCCGTAAGGACATACTTTACATACAACTTTTATGGCGTCTTCCGGGCATATTCGTTTACAGATACCACAGTAAACACATTTGTCTTTATCTACTACAATATCTGATGCTATTTCAAAGTTTGAGGATGTTGGAATGTTTTTTACAAGATATATTGCCTCTGCTGGACACATATCTTCACACATTCCACATGAAATGCATTTATCTTTATCAACTTCTATTTCACCGGTTACAAGTTTTGCCCTTTCAGGTAATTGTCTCATAACCTTTATTGCGTCCTGAGGACAAACTGTGTCACAAGCACCGCAGTATACACAGTAATCATATTCAGGAGTAATTGATCTGATGAGTTTTGGGTACTCTTCGATTTCTTTAATCTGTTTACCATCAATTATTAGATCCAGTGCTTCAACCGGGCATACAACACTACACATACCACAGAGTACGCACTTATTTTCATCTATACTAATTTTTGAAGCATCAACTTCGCCTCTTACTATTGCACCTACTGGACCAAGTTCTATTGCTTCCAAAGGACATATTTGTTCACATATACCACATCCAATACATTTCTCGTCTTTAAAGCAAAGCTCTCTTTTTTCTTCTGCTTCCCTTTTAATAGAGACATTCTTGTCTTCGGTGGCTTTTATATTTGTTACCATTTTATACCTCCAAATAATTTAATTGGGGTTCAGAAACCAATCAAAATCATCAAAAATCATAGATTTTCGAAAGTTTCGATTTCTTAAACCTCCAAAATTTCTATTGAGTTGGTTGGACACCTTGATTCACACATACGACATCCACAACACCAATTAGAGTCTATCTGTGCTTTGAGGTTATTTAATTCTGCAGCTTTCATTAAGCATGTATCTACACAAAGTCCACAGCCTATACAGCTATCTTTTATTTTAGGGTTAAATTTTCGTTTCATAAGTGTTTTTACGATTATCCGTGTTTTGCCCGTGTCTTTTGTAAGTACATTAGTCATTTGCAGAAAATCATGAGGACAGAACTTGCTGATTGTTTCTGCAGTTTCAATGGAATCAAGGGATATATTTCTACCATTGATATAGTGTGATACTGTTGATCTGTCCATTCCCAGCCATTTTGCTATATCTTTTTGAAGATAACCTTCTCTTCTGAGAGTTATTGCTGCGAGGTAATTTAACCCTGAAAGGATATGTTTAGGCATGAACTCACCATGTGTAGTAATTACACATTTCTTAATTTAAATATATATAGATTCTCACTAGAATTAAATGTAAACATTTATATATATAAATGTAACTACTACACCTCTATTTTTATGGATGCTCTCCCATATTCAAATGTGGTTGAACAACACATACAAAATAATTTAATTTAATTCTACCAAAAATTAGTAAAGTTCAGTAAAAAAAGCTTAAACTAATAATTAATGAATTTATATCATAAAAAAAGGTTCTATTGAGTTTAATCGTCCTTAGCTTCAAGTGTGCATTTTTTATCCACACATTCATGCTCAATTTCAACGATGAAATCTTTTGATTTTACCACGTCAATGCATGTAGGTCCTTTAATTATATCCCCTTGTACATCAAGTTGAATAACGCCCTCGTTATTTGTAATTACTATTCCAGGGATATAACATCTGCCAAGAGATAGTCTTATAATATCTCCAGGTTTAACTTCTTTTTCTAAATATTCACATATTTCATCACATGTTACAGATCTGCTTTCCTCTTTTTTCAATAATATCACCTCAACTAAATATTGTATTTCATTGTATTTAAAAATGATTTTCTTAATGATTAATCATACTTAAATAGGCTTTTTCGACTTTTACAGCAAAATATTTAAGTTCAGGAGTATTCGACACAGGATCCAGCACATTATTCGTAATTAAGTTGGTTGGAGTTTCCACTGAAATGGAAAGTCATAGAATTAAGCCCTTTATGAACCTTATCTGTGACCTTTAATACAGCATTTACTTCTCCCCTTCTGGAAACTTTTACCACATCCCATCGCATTCATTCACAGGCAGATCATTCAAAGTTACTCCCTTCTGGATGTAACTTTTACCACATCTCTATTACTAATTCCCATATTAGATGCATCAACTGGAATTTTGTTTATTCTTCGCCTGAGATTCTTTAAATCATCTTCTTTTATATCTAAATATGCAATATTTCCTGAAGATTACAATTAATTATTTTTAGCACATGTAAGGCAATTTGACTCATGATTTACAATAAATAATTCAGTAACCATCTTCATAATGTTGTTAAGACGTTCATTTTCAGAAGTAAATTTCATCCCATCTTCTGCTAAAGTTTCGCAAGAAGTAACTATGTTTCCTTCTTCAGTTTCAATAACACATAATCTACATGCCCCAAATGGTTTAAATTGGGATTATAGCATAAGTTGGGTATATAAATACTGTTTTTAACTGCTGTTTTTAGAACAGTGTCCCCTTTTTCTGCTTCAGTGATTAGTCCATCTATAAAAAGCGTGATTTTGTTATTCATGCCAGATCTTATAAGTTTCTGTGGTCAATCTAATAGAAAATATAGAATGATTTAATATTGAAACAAACTTATAATAAATGTATAGGTACTTTTTTGTAGGTGTAATTATGGAAATTATTAGTGTTGTAGGGACAAAGGATACTGGAAAAACTACTTTAGTTGTAAAGATTGTTAAAGAATTTGTTAATCGTGGTTTTAAGGTTGGAACTATTAAACATATGCACGAAAGTTTCGATGTGGAAGGTAGAGATACCTGGAAGCATAAAGAAGCCGGTGCAGAGCTTGTAATCGGCTCAGGAGATGAAACTTTTTTCCTCATAAATCAAAGACTGGACATAGAAAATGTCTTAACCAGAAGTGAATGCCTTTTAAATCTTGATTTTATGGTAATCGAGGGTTTTAAATACTCTAATTATGCTAAAATATCAGTTTCAGATTTTGAAGATGAATTTACAATAGCTAAAGTCAAAATAGAAGAAATTGATAATAAGGGTTTAAAAAAGCTTGTAGATTTAATTGAAGAGCGTGCATATGGCATATTACCATATATGGACTGTAAAGATTGTGGCTTTGAAAGCTGTAGAGACATGGCAAAGGCGGTTGCAAGAGGAGAAGTAAAGGAAAATGTGTGCGTAATGAAGAAAATGAAGGATATTCAACTTAAAATAGATGGTAGTCCAATTCCTATGAATCCTTTTGTTCAGACATTTGTTAAGAACACCACACTTGGTATGATATCCTCTTTAAGGGGAGAAGCACTTAAAGATTTTGAAGGTAAGAAAATTGAATTGCTGATAACAGGTGGCTCCATCGAAAAAACATATTAATATGTGAAATATAAATCCTTAACACTGAGACAAAGATCGATCTAAAAAAATAACAGTTGACTAAAAATGGCTGCCACTGATAAATTTGAAAGACCAGTATATTCCCTAAGGATTTCAATAACCAATCGCTGCAATGTAAAGTGCTTTTACTGCCATCACGATGGCATAATACCTGAAAGCTACGAAATGACCTCTGATGAAATTTATAGAGTGGCGAAAATTGCCTCAGATATTGGAATTCAAAAAATAAGGCTTTCTGGAGGAGAACCATTAATAAGGGATGATATTATCGAAATAATTGAGAATATATCCTCTATCGGCTTTAAAGACATTGCTCTAACCACTAACGGAACTCTTCTTGGAAAATATGCCCAGGATCTAAAGCAGGCAGGACTTAATCGAATAAACGTAAGTTTTGACACCCTGAACCCTGAAACATATCGTTTTATAACCAAAAGAGATTATATGGAAATGGCTAAAGAAGGAATTAAAAAGGCCTCTGAGGCCAGACTTTATCCTGTTAAAGTGAATATGGTGGTTATGAAAGGGATAAATCACCATGAAATATGGGATATGTTCCAGTTTTGTAAGGAAAATAATGCAATTTTACAACTCATAGAACTTCTAAATACAGAAACATGTCCCGATAATGACTTTTTTGATGAATATCATTATGAAATGAGCGGTTTAGAAAAAGAACTTAATAAAATTGCAGATAATGTTAAGACACGAAAATTCATGCAGGATAGGAAGAAATATTTCCTTGAAGGTGGTGAAATAGAGATTGTAAAACCTATGGATAACACCGAATTTTGTAGAAACTGTACCCGGCTCAGAATCACTCCTGATGGAAAAATTAAGCCCTGTTTACTTCGAAATGACAATCTTGTTGACATCATAGAACCAATACGTCTGGGATATTCTGATGAAGAACTTAAAAAAATATTTTTAGACGCTATTGCTAATAGAGAGCCCTATTATAAAGAATGTATAAAAACTACTCATTAAAAAGTTATTTTTGAGAACAATCCACAGCATCGTTAGAACATGACTCTATGCATGTGCCGCATTTTAAATGTTTATGCTGATTAATTACATGAACTTTCTTCTTTTCTCCTTCAATTGCCCCTACTGGACAGGATTTAAGGGTAATTGCATCCGTGCATTTTATCAAGCCCAATATAGGATTTTAAATTCTTAAAGATATATAGGGACAAGTTTTATCTTCAATATTGGGCACTTTATTCTCCTTTAAAGAATTTTATCGTGGAAAGAACCGGGTTCAGTAGATTTTGACACATTCCATAAGTAAACCCTTTTAATTTCCAAATATTATATTTCAATTCCTTCAAAAATTGAGAAGCTCCTGACATGTGGCCTGCAATACCTTTAAAAACCATGATATGTTATTTAACAATCGGATTAAACCTGAATTGTGCATAGAATTGCTACCCCATATGTTTCACTTTCTGGTATTTTAAAAAACTTAGAAACATCAATCATTCTTCTGATAGATATCCAAAATTTAACTGAATGTCCTCTAAAATAGGTATAAAATCTGAACTATAATTATAAGAAATAGAATTGATAAATCCCTTTCCATTAGAATCCCTCCACTTTAGGCTGAATTTATATGTACGTTATACTAAATGAATATCAAATTAAATACAAAATAAACACAGGATTTTAAATCCTCTATATCCAAATTAAATCCTTTTTAACGATTTTTTTGATCATTTCTGAAGATTTATTTCACCAGTTTACATGAAGGATCTGAAAAATCTACCAATCCAATGTCCAAATATAATATAATATCTAGTTTTTAATCACTTTTATCAACCAATAAAAATCATTTTTTTTCAATAGATTTATTTAACATTTCCAAGCTTATTAATAATTAAAAATTTAACTATATCTATCATAAACTCCATCTGAGGTTACATAATGCCTGAAATGTACGAAAACATAAAAGCGGTAAGAATAAATGATGAAAGTCATGAAATAGATGAAAAAATTAGCAGGGATGAAGAAATAAAAATCATCGCGAATAAAACAGTGATTGGGAACTTTTCAATGAGTCCCACTCATATAAAAGAATTCAGTTATGGATATTTGCTCTGTGAAGGGTTAATCAGCTCTGCAGATGATATAAAAAGCGTAGATATAGAAGATAGAACTGTTAATATTTCTACCGATCTGGCTGATTTCGATTTGAGAAGAGAGCTTGTTATGAGCTCTGACTGTTTTGGTGGTATGAGAGGCAAAATGGAACTTACAAAAAAAGTAAAATCCCACTTAAAAGTTTCTAAAGAAGATATATTTATGGCATCTAAAAAATTACGGGAAAAATCAAAGATATGGAGCGAAACAGGTGGTACTCATATAGCTGCATTAGTAAATGAAGATAATTTTATTAACATTGAAGATGTAAGCCGGCATGTGGCCATTGATAAGGTGGTTGGAGCAGCATCATTGCAGGGAATTGATTTTTCCAGTAGTTTTATATTTTCAAGCGGTAGAATGCCTGGAGATATGATAATAAAGATTGCAAGAGTTGGAATACCTATTATAGCATCTAAATCTGCTCCTACTTCCTCAGGTTATATGGTTGGGAAAGAGGCCAATGTAACCATTATTGGATTTGTAAGGGGAGGTAGATTTAATATTTATACTCATCCTTCAAGAATTACTGTATAATATTTTCTTTCTATATAAACCGAAATCAACTCTTTGCAGGATGCCCCACAGGATAGCTATAAAGAATACTTTCATCTGGAGGTAGATTAAGGAAATCTTCGGCCTGTTCCTCGTAAAAAGATCCTATTGCCACTGTAGCAAGATTTCTTGCTTCAGCCTCAAGATAAATATTCTGTCCTGCATGACCAGCCTCCATATCCACAAATCGAATGCTGAGCTTTTCATCCTTATACTTATCTATCATTTTACCATAATTTCCCGCAATTATAATATTTACAGGGGCGTTTTTTATCCACATCTGACTGTTTGAAAGTTTTGCAAACTGTTCCCTTAAATCACCATTTAATAATTTCTCAAGACTGTGATTTTGAGGTATGTAATGATATAACCCTTCATCAAGTCCATTCACGCTGTTTTTACCCACAATAATGTAGACTTCAAGCGGGAAGGTACGCCCTCCTGAGGGAACCGTTCTAAATTTAGTTTCAGGATCCGTTATTCCCTGTGCAGCCCACATAAGCTGTGAAATATCCTGCAAACTTAAAGATTGGTTGGTATAACGTCTTATAGAACGTCGGTTTTGTATTGCCTGTTCAACAGAAACATTTGTTGTAATTTCTACTTTTGGAAGACTTACAGAGCCAATAGCTGTTCTTGGTTTAGCATCTTCAGTTTTTGGCCATATTAAATAGATAAATGCTATTCCAAGTAAAATTATTAAAAATATTATAGTTATTCTTCCATTTCTAGACATGAAATTATATTTTGATTTAAATCATTATTATCCTTATTGGCTACAATTTTTTCTGAAATGGTTTAAAATTAATGGCAAATAATTCACTCAAGAACAGTATGCCTCGCCTTCAAATCCATCCACAGTCAACCTTTTAAAAAAAGGTTGATCAAAAAAAACCCCAATCTAAAAAAAAAAACATAAAAAAACA
>DAVZ01000003.1 GCA_002505765.1 Methanobacterium sp. UBA176
AAATATATAACTAATATTTACGGGGTTGTAAAGTTATTGGGGTTGAGCAGATTTGTTGAAATATTTTTGACTTGATATGTCTACTGAAAACAATAATTAACGAATATGAAATATTGACTCCAGCATGTGAAAATCAGGGATTTTTCACTGTGAAAAATTGAAAATTTTTCAACACCCGTTAACCTTACAGTCCATTATTAAAAAAAAACTTTAAACCCTTCTTCTAATGGTAACTGCATGTGCCATTACCAGGGCAGAAAGGAGGATATATGCCAGCATAGCAGAACCATTGAATGATCTGTTAAAAACAAAAAGACCTATTATAGTTTGGGTAATGAATGCTGTCAATGCTCCGATTAAGAGTGCCTCTTTTCCAAGATACATCCTGCTTCCATTTTTTCTTTTACTTCTGTATTTTTTTAGTATGAAAAATCCGGTGGAAATAACAATGAGCGACCATATTAAAAATGCTATAAGAACCCCATATCCAAAATCAAATGATATACCGTATATTCCCGGGAGCATGTAATCAACGTAATCCTTTTTAGTAACCAATACACCGTAAAACAGAGGAAAAGGGAGAGTTAAAGCATGTATCATATTCATGGGCAATGATATATATCCTTCTGAACTTCCAATGCATTGAGAAGCCCAGAAACATGAGCCCTGAACATGTCCCCAGATAAGAGAATTCTTTAAAACCATTGTTAGGCTGGGTAGTGAAAATTCTTCAATTCTGGTTATTCTTAAAAGCGGACTTAAAACAGGCGCATTAAAAATTTTTGATAATCCCTCTAAAATTCCAAATCCTGCGATTCCTGCAACGATAACAGTTAAAACTGTTTTTGGCGTTAATCTGGAGCTTCTTTTAAAGCTCTTAGACATTATATATGTTCCTATTATCCATCCTAAAAACCAGAGGATTAAAAATGATCTGTGCATTAATCCTCCAGCAATAGCTATTACAGCAAAAAGAATCAATGCCATGGCCTTAATGGAGTTTGATCTGATATCAACTTCACTTAAAAGACTTGCTGATGCAGTAAGGGTTACCCAGCCAAAAAGAGCTATAGAACCAAATGGATGAGTAAATTCATGATGAGATACAAAAGGAAGGAAAAGAAATGTAGCATCCAATCCAAAAACAACAGCAAGAAGCACTGTCAATACCAGTGCTACAAAGAGAACCATACTCAATGGGATTGATAGAACATTGAAAAATAACATGACTCCAAGATGTATAATTACTGCAAATTCTAGTATTAACTGAAGATGATTTTCTGCCAGTATCATTTTATCACTGAATAGTTGTCTTTTGATGAGGAGCTATTTGAATACAGTTGTTTTTAGTATAATATAACTTTAACTTTATAATTTAATTAAATTTGAATTATTGTATCCATAGTTCTTACTGTCCGGTTATCAGATTTTTGATGTTATCGAATATCATCTGCAAATAAATCAATATCTGATCTAAAATTCCTGATTGATCAACCTGGCCTGTTAAATTATTTAACTGCTGCTTAAATCCCTCCAGATCTCCCTGAACTTTTAATGAGTTTGCAATTGCATCTGCAATTTGCTGTGCCTGAGCTTCAGTTAGATTAATGTTTAAATTGGCCGCTATGTTAATTACAATTACTTTAATTTGAGCTGAATCCTGTATATTCTGTTTTTGAGCCTCATTTTTTACCTGTTCAAATAAATCAGCTATTTTATCAGGATTTTGTCCTGTCTGATTGGCTATCTTTGTTCCTGTATACAATTCTTCTGTTGCTGCTTTTTTAACAGTTTCAGGAATATTAACACCTACTGCAATTTCATAAGACTTCAAAACTCCAGTTAGGGCTGCCTCACCTGAAGATTGAACCGGTGAAGTAACCACCACGTAACCTTTGTCAATACCAGATGAGTTAAGGGCGTTTGCATACATTTTTGGAGTTACAACCCTAACTTTACTTTTGTCTACTATGACCTTAATTCCATCTGTATAATCTAAATCAACCATAGCGCAAGAGTATATCTGATTAGAAGAATATATCCTTCCTGTAATGTCTTTAGAAATTTTGTTAACTTCTGATGCGGTTACAAGTTTTTTTGTAGCATCCGAAATTTTTTTATCTGTTTTAGATTGGAAATAGTCCATTACAGAGCTCTTCCACATAGAATTATCATTGGTTGTCTCTCCAATAGTTATTGCAAATCCTGATGCTCCATAAATTGGGCTTAAAGCCATCAATATAATAAAAATTCCAATCATGAGCTTTTTCATTTAAAACCACCCCACTAATTATCTATTATTGAATATTTAGTTTATGTATATAATTTATGCCAAAAGTACAACCCTGCTCTCATAAGCTTTATCTTTTATTTTTAAATCACATTTTTCTGCAATAAGCGCTGCAAAATCATAAATTTCCTGATTTGAGGGCATGTTTTCCCATTTTAACCTTCTTCTTGAATCACCAACGTACATATATGCCTTGACCTCAACGTAATCAGGGTTGGTTTTTTCTATTATATCGGCATATTCCCCTGCTTTTTGCATATTATATCCTTTAACGCATGTCATTCTTATTACAGACCTGCATTTAAAACTTGAAAGTAAATCAAGACTCTTATTTAATTTATTCCATCCATCATCTACTTGAGGAATGCATAATTTCTCAAATATTTTTTTATTGGGAGCGTCGAGAGATACATAAAGCTGTGTAGGCTCTTCTTTAAGATTTTCCAGTTTCCAGGGATCCATTCCATTGGTTACTAAAAAAGTTGTAAAGTCTCTTCTGTGAAACTCTTCAATTAAGTTATCAATTTTTGGATAGAGCATTGGCTCTCCGGCAAGGGAGATTGCAGCGTGTTTTGGGTCCTGGGACTCATCAAGCTTCTTCTTATTGGCTTTATCATTCCCAAAAAAGCCACAGAGCAGATTTCTCTGTGCAGCAATACTACCATCTATTATTTCTCCAGGATCATCCATCTTACCTTTCCATTCAGTGTCAGTAACTGAAACGTCTCTCCAGCAGAATAAACACTTTTGATGGCAAAATGGGATACTGGGAGACATTTGCAGGCATCTATGGCTTTCTATACCATAAAATTTCTGTTTATAGCACACACCTTCATCAAGTATGCTTTTTTTGGTCCAGTGGCATATTTTAGCCGCAGCATGCCTGTGATTACCCACAAATCTGTATCCAATTTTCTGGAGCTTTTCCATATTTTCTTTTGAAAGTGACATTTTAGTATCCTTTTAAATTTTTGATTTCATAATATATTTTGAAATTTAACAAAATCATAACGATAAAAAATACTGGTAATATTATTTAATCACCAAACTTTCTATATATCTTTTTCTTTCCAGTATAACAATTTATATGTTCACTTTTGCATTTAAGCTATTTTCAGGTGATAAATTTCAAAGATTTAAAATAAAAATAATCAATATGTGATTATATGCGTTTCCATAAACTCAGTAAAACAATTATGAAAGTAAATTTATATTAAAAAATCTCTTATAAAAAATTCAATACGTTTATATATGCATTTCCATAAACTCAGTAAAGAAATGATTGGAGGTAAACATGAAGGATAAAATGACAGTGATAATCACTGTTTTAATAGTACTTATTGCAGGAATAGGAGTCTATGCAGATACATTTCTAAACAGTTCTAGACTCGGTTCTGATAAACCTGTATTTAGAGAAGTGGTTCTAAATAATCCTACAGGTACCGGGAACAATAGCTCTGATAAATCAAAGCTTGGAACCGGAAATATAACTGGAAATATAATCAAGACAGGGAACAGTAATAAACCAGGGCTTGGAACTGGAAATACAAACCAGACAGGGACCAGTAATAATACCAACGTTCCAAAAAGAACCCTTAAAATTTCTACTACAACCAGTTTATATGATACAGGACTTTTAAATGAGGTAGAAAGTGCATTTGAGAAAAAATATCCTGTAGATGTGCATATCATATCAGGAGGTACGGGTATAGCTATAGGGTACGGTGAAAGAGGGGACGTGGATCTTCTACTTGTCCACGATAAAACAAGGGAAACCAATTTTGTTAACCAAGGTTTTGGTACAAGGCGTACAGAATTTGCATACAATTACTTCTGGATAGTGGGCCCAGCAGACGACCCTGCAGGTATTAAGGGTTTAAACGCTGCATCAGGGTTTAAAAAAATAGCTGAAGAAGGTCAGGTCAACCCTGATCAGGTTAAATTCGTATCCCGTGGTGATACATCAGGTACACATAGTAGGGAAATAAGAATATGGGGACTTGCTGGAGTAAACCATACCAGTATTAGAAATGCCACATGGTACAGAGAAAGCGGCACAGGTATGGGAACTACTTTAACAATAGCAGATAATCTAAAAGCGTACACTTTAACTGATTCAGGGACATTCCTTGCATTTAAAGAAAAAATTAAATTAATGGAAATAACAACAACAGGAAGCGAATTACTGAATGTGTACACTGCAATACCGGTGAATCCACAAAAACACCCAAATACTAATATTGAAGACGCTGAAAATTTCGTTAGCTTCCTGATATCCACTCAAGGACAGGGAATAATTGGTAACTTCGGTAAAGCCAAGTTTGGAGAACCCCTTTTTGTACCCATGTAATCTGCTATGTACAATTAGGAGTAACATCTCCATTTTTTCTATTTTGAAACCTTTAAACAAGAAATGTTTCGGCATAATTGATTTTTTGGCTTCAGATGGCTTAAAGAGCAAATTTTAAAATTAATTATTTACCAATATTAATAGACGAAAATGTAAAATTTAGTTGATTATTATGTTAGAGTTATTATGGCAACTGGGAATATTATCTGCAGTTTTAGTGTTCGGATTAAAAATAGGGCTTGCAATGGGATTTGCTGGGCTTTCAAAGAAAGCATCTGGAATAATAGCAGCAAATTATGGGGCAGGGATATTCATCCTAACTTTTCTAATCTCAAGACACGTAGATATAGCATATAAATCAGTGTCTGAATATAGTTTTGTTATATTCATAACCATTGCACTTATAATTATCTATACAGGCCTCTACACCATTAGAGAATGGAAGGT
>DAVZ01000029.1 GCA_002505765.1 Methanobacterium sp. UBA176
TTGTAAGTTTTGCATATAAATCCTTTGAGAGCCGAATTCACCCAAAATAGGGTTTCTCTCTTGATATCCCTGCCGAGTCACATTTCTTGACTCACAATTTGGACATGCTGACTTAACATACTCAAAATGATTATCAGCAAACAAATTCAAAGCCTGATTCACATTTCGAGGTGTTTTCATTGTTTTGAAATCAAATTCCAGTAGCTGAGGAAGATAAAAATCAGGAAAACCAGGGCAAGAGCTGACCTTAAAAGCATAAAATTCATAGCTCCATTTCTCCATTACAATAATTTTAGCGCTTTTAACCGTAAAATAAGGGTCAAGTATTCCAACCACCTGTACAGTATCCTCGATTTCAGCTTTTTTTAGATGTTTCGATTTCTGTATCTCACTTTTTTGCCATTATAAATCATCTTGAAGCTCAAACCCATCACTTTTTAGGCTGGTTACTTCTCCAGAAACATATACTGTGGATCCTTCCGGATATTCAGCTAAAATAGCGCCTGTTGAAGGATATTCCAGGCGGGATTCATAATTGGCGTTGTAATTGATGCATAAAATAGTTAAAATGAGGATGAGTATGAAATCCGGTGATGATTCTAAGGTTCATGTGATTTTTTTTTTGTTTATCTTATTATAGGACTTATTGTTTTTAGTTTTGCTTCTTCTGGTATTAATTTTCTATTCCATGAATTATCTGCTTCATATTTCAAGTTATAAATGCCTAATTTTTGATTATGCCCTTTTATCAGTATCTTTTTGCATCAATAAACGCTGATTAAGTTATTTAGTGAAAACCATTTTAAAAATTTGTTTTCCTGTAACATTAGGACAATAAACTAATTGTATAGTCATAATTTATAGAATTAGATATAATTAAGTAATCTAAAATCAGAAATATAGAGAATGATAGAAATGAAAAAGAATTTCACTTTAAAGATTAAAAGTAAGCTTCTTTGCAAAGGAGTTCTTAGTAGTAGTTTGTTTTTACAGTCATTATGTGATGGTATTTATACCATGATATTTATATATATGATGAAGGGAATAGTATAACATGAAAAGGGAAAGCAGTAAAAAAACACAAATAGGTAACCGAACCTTTATTTACCGAAAAACTGAAAGAGGCTGGGCTATTATCGTAATGCCTGACAGGCTACAAATAGACAATTATTATCACGGAGTTCACATACACCCTGATAGAGCCGAATTAAAAATTAAAGACCCTGAAATCCTTAAAAAGATAATAATAAAGCATATTTTAGAAGAAAATAAAATAGACTTTGAAAAATTAAGGAAGTTAATATTATGATGCTAAAATTAAAAAGGGAAATGACCGGAGCCGAATTTGTCCAGCAAATGGAAGAAAAATATGAATCAATAGATAAACTTAAAAGATTAATCGAAAAAGACCCTGAAAACCCGCTTTACACCCTCGACTTAGATGATTGGATATATCATTTAGAACATCCTGAAGCTAAAATAGAACAGGAAGACATTATTTTCATTCAAGATACAGACCTTAAAATGTCTGATCTTCAACTATTAGATGTAATTAAAAAAGAGCATCCCAAATCAATAAGAAACTTATCCCATATAATGAATAAGGATATTAAAACAATACAACCCAAGGTTAGTAAATTAGCTGAAAGTGGGCTTCTTAAATTTGAGCATGGACCTAAAAATGCTAAAAAACCAGTGGTGAATTTTAATAAAATAGAAATTGAGATTTAATTTATTTATTATTGACCAATGTCATTTAAAAGATATAGAACTGATATAAATGCTGAAAAAGGATTTAAATTTAATAAATGTTGAAATTAATGTAGATGACTTTTATAAACTTTTTTACGTCCTGATTTATGCTCTAAAATAAGATTATGTTTAGTTAAAACCTTTAAAATCCTTAAAACGTTGATTTAGAAATCAGGAGCTCTTTCGATAATTCGCTAAGACCAAAAGAAAGGTATGGTTTTAGTATAAGAAACCTCAGTATTTTTATGGTGTTTTTAGTTGCCAGATGCTCCAGGTTAAGTTGTTCTAATTTTTGTACCATATGTTCTAATTATAGAACCATGCATAAAAATGTTTGGTTTAGCTTTAAAATTAGGAGTATAAAAGTAAAAAAGAAGCCCTAATAGAGGGGATTAGATGATTGAAGGTTATTTCAAGTTATAAATGCCTAATTTTTGATTATGCGACTTTTATCAGTATATTTTTGCATCAATAAATACTGATTAAGTTTATTTAGTGAAAAACACTTAAAAAATTTGTTTTTTTGTTAACATTAGGATAATAAACCAGTTATATAGTCAGAATTTACAGAATTAGATATAATTAAATAATCTAAAATCAGAAATATAAACAATTAGATTTCCTTGCTTTTAGGTAAGTATAAATCAGCTACTACATGCTAATAATAAATTAATTACATTACAGTTGAGGAAAACTATGGTTTCGAAGCACAATTAGGGTTAAAAAGCAAAAAAGTTTTGAAGGGATGATTATGAAAAGAATAAAAATAATTGTTGAGAAGCATTCAGAAGGATATGTGGCTTATCCTCTTGGTTTTAAAGGTGTTGTTGTTGGAGAAGGTAATACATACGAAGAAGCCCTGGCAGATGTTAAATCAGCTATAAAGTTTCATATAGAAACTTTTGGAAATGAAGCGTTTGATAAAGAGGAAATTATCGAAACATTTATTGCAGAAGTGGCTGTATGAAGTTCCCAAAAGACGCATCTAAAGCAAAGGTTATAAAAACACTTGAAAGTCTTGGCTTTAGTATTGTTAGAGTGGGAAATCACATTTCAATGGTCATGAAAATCCTGATGGAAATAAGACTCCTTTAACTCTTCCTAATCATAATAAAATAAAAGGATCAACACTTCGGATAATTTGCAGACAATCTGGAATATCCAGGAAAGATTTCATGGAAATTTATGAGAAAACATGAATTTAAATTTGCATTTAATGCGTGTTAAGGTTAAGTTCATGAAAGACATAGAAGATGATATTAGGGATATAAAACAGCAGGTAATGGAAATTTCAAAAAAGGTGGATGAACTTTTATATGAAAAGGAAATTTCATCATTGATGAAGCTCTCAGATAAATCATTAGCTGAATTTTTTGAAAATGAACCAGATATTTACAGGTTAAAGGATTTGAAGGTCAGATATAAATGAAAGGAAAGATAGTCCTTGTACCTTTTCCTTTTACAGATTTAACTGCAGCCAAACTTAGACCTGCTCTGGTTATCTACGAAGGGGAAAAAGATGTAGTTCTATCGTTCATCTCCTCAAAAATACCACATAGATAATCTAATGTAGATATTGTATTGAAAGAAAGTCATACTGGCTTTTAAAAATCAGGATTAAAACTTGATTCAGTTATAAAGCTGGATAAAATTGCCACTGTATTGAAAGATTTGATTATGGGTGAATTGGGAGAACTTAATGATGATTTAAGGTTTGAAGTTAATCAAAGGTTAAGAAATATATTTGAAATATAATCTTAATCAGTTTTCAAGTTTTAATTTATAACTTTTCTATAAAGTTTAGACCCAATGATAAGATTTACAAAAGAAAAGACCTTTAAATGATTATTTAGGCATATTTAATTGTTTTAGGTGATTTTTATTACATTCTTTGAGTTATGAGTCAAAATTAAATTTATCAGTTTTTATTCAAAAATTCCATAAATTTATCCATGAATTCTTCAATATCTCTAATGTCTTCTTTTATTATTTCATAAATGACTTCTTCATCTACTTCCCAGTAGATGTGCACTAATCTATTCCTGAATTTTGCCATTTCTATTAATTTTTCCATTAAATCTCCAGATATAACTCCACACTCGGCCATTACCTTAAATGTATCTGCATAACTTTCAGGTATTCGAAATCTATTTCTTGAGATGAGATGATTACACATATCGATTGTTGCTTCAATTGAAACTATCAGAAAGTATTTAGCACTGGCTACTTTAAATTTATCTTCTAAAAAATCATCCTTTGATAGTATAGAAAGCTCCTTTAACATATCTAAAGAACTAAACACTTCTGAAGATAATTTCATTACCTTATCTTCGTCAAATTTTAATGCCAAGAACCTCTCTCCCATACATTTTTCTTATAAAGTTAAAATCGTGATATTCAACTATGCTTAATGATTCAAAATCGCTTCTAACCCTTTCGTCTTCGCTGAAAAGGAGAACTCCGTCCCTTATTACTTTAAATCTAAAAGATAAAGGCGCATAATTAATAATTCTGATATCAACTGGAAAGCCAATGATCTCTTCAAGTTCTCTTTCAAGAGCTAATTCATATTGAAGGATCTCTTTTTTACTTCCAACTTTTTTAAGGTAGATTGCCACGTCAACGTCTCTAAAATAGTCTTCTAGAAATGATCCATGAATATAAGCAAAGATTATTTCTTCTTTTAATTCTAAAGCAGAGGTAATATTCTCTTTAATCTTTTTTCGTTTATATTCATCTATTTTATGGGTTTTAGAATCCATCATTTAGAGCACCTTAACAGTAGCTATTTATTCATTTTATAAAGATTATGATTTATTATTTAAAAATTTTCATATCCACATCCCTGTCAATCAGATAATCTCCTCTGGCTCTGCTTCCAAATATCAAGATTTTTTCAGGCGAATATTTCTTATTAACCATCTCCAGAAAACTATCTATCCATTTTTTAACAGCTTTATCTGTGATTCTATTCATTCTTTCACCTTCAAATTTAAATATTCCAAATATGTACTGCAATTCAGATTTTTTTTTGTCACCACGATGACATTTCCAGGTAAAATTCCAATTTTTTGTCATCACAGTGACATTAGTGTGACCATATTTTTTTAAGAGAATAGTTCGCATTAAATGAGTCCAGAAGGTCTTTAAGTTTATCAAATTTTTTTGCAGTGGTTAAAATAATTCCTTGCCCTAATCTTTCCTTTTCTTTATTTATTAGCTTTTTTTTGGATGAATAAAGACTCCTTAACAATTTTCTTTTTTCTTTTTCGGCTAAATTTTTGGTGGAATATTTGATAAGTATCATAGGCTCTAAAGAAGGATGATTTTCTCCCATTAAAATATCCACCGGTCGACTCCAGATCAAAATTCCTTCTTTAGCCACATTCCAGAGAAAATCAGGCTCTATCTCCTCCATATGTCTCTTATTGACAAATATAAGGGAGAAAGGATGTCTTAAATCGTGTTTAATAGAAATCTCTGTAGCTATTCTATGAGCTATTTCTGATTCTTTCCCTATTTCAGGATTATGGTCTGTATCGAAAACAAGTAGCAGGTCTATATCGTTCTTTTTAGAGACACCGCCTGTAACTGCAGAACCAAATAATATAATAGCAATCAAATTAGGGATTTCACCAGCTTTTTCAATTAAGTCCATAAGCGGTAATTTAAATTCCTCTTCTATCATATTTCTTCCCATTCTTTGACTTTGTGGATAAGTTCCAGGCATTTCTTAACAACATCTCCTTTTCCTTTAGAACCGTACCATCTGCCAACCCTTAAAGAGTCCAGAGTTTCGAAAATTTCTGCTATCTCAGTTTCTTGGGCTTTACGAAGTTCTCTTGGTAAGCCAACGTGTGTATCTAAATGTCTCCCATATTTAGTTTCCATGTTATATGCGATTAAGTGCTGTAAGATTCCATAAGTTAATTCAGTTATAGCAACTACGTATTTACCTTCAGGATCTGGGGTAATTCATTTAAGGCTGATTCAATTTCTTCTGCCTTTTTCTTATGTCCTTCTTCATTCATTTAATCATCTATTAATTCTATTTTAAGATCTCTATTAATATATTCAAAGTTTATTGACCGAATAAAAATTGTATTCAATTGTATAAAAAAGTTACCAGGTGAAAGATTTGCATTCAGATTTACAACTAAAAGGGGGAAGTTTAAAAGTTGAATTTATTCTATTTTTCATTATCAAGTTAAATTGTAATTTCAAAGAATATTAACTATTCTATAATATGTAGCAAAGTTAAATTTGTCACTCTGGTGACATTTTCGGGTAAAATTCAGATTTTTTTGTCACCATGGTGACATTAATGTGTCCATATTTTTTTTAACTGAATACTAAATAGTATGTATTTCCTGTGTTTGAGATGTTTTAAATATTTAGATATATTTTTTAAAGTGATTTAAGTTTTATTACTCAAAATAATTCTTTTCCTCCAAAATGAAACAAAATAAACCACTACAGCAAGAGCTATTGATATTACAGTAATTTTCAGATCATCATGTATAACATCAAACTGCCAGCTACCCCACGAAAACGGATACAACAAATATATACCCCACTTAAATTAGTAAGAAGCAGATCCAGCATGTAATGAGTTAAAACCCCCAATAGAAGAAACAACAGCACTGTTTTCTGCTCCTTAAATAATAATGAAAATATTGAAGCGATTATAAAAGACCCTATGGGCATATGAAACGGGGCAATAAAGTTCCCGGCCTCTATACCAAGAAACTCCAGTGGTATCACTGTTTTATAGACATCTGGAATTAACGCTCCAACCACTGCAGATAGATGTATTTGCTGGGTTAAACTGTTTATAATTTAAAGCTTGAAACTGTGCAAATCGTCCATGCAACCAGGATGTGTGTAATCCAGTCTGGCATCTTACTGTCTCCTTGTAAATTCAAATATTTTAAGGTCAAATTTCCAGTAGCTGAGGAAGATAAAAATCAGAAAAACCAGGGCAAGAGCTGACCTTAAAAGCATAAAATTCATAGCTCCACTTCTCCATTACAATAATTTCAGCTCTTTTAACGTTAAAATAAGGGCCGAGTACTCCAACCACCTGTACAGTATCCCCGATTCCAGCTTTTTTAAATGTTTCGATGTTGTATCCCACTTTTTTGCCATTATAAATCATCTTGAAGCTCAAACCCATCACTTTTTAAGCTGGTTACTTCTCCAGAAACATATACTGTGGATCCTTCCAGATATTCGGCTAAAATAGCGCCTGTTGAAGGATATTCCAGGCGGGATTCATAATTGGCATTGTAATTGATGCATAAAATAGTTAAAATGATGTAAATTATAAATAGCGTGAAAATGGACTTGAAACAGAATATCTGATAATTATCGAATTTTACAAAAAATAATTTTGTTTTTATCAAATACAAATAATAAATTTGTAAATTAATGATACAAAAAATAATTTTGTTTATATATCTTAAGTTACATATAATTCTTTATGAAAAATGATGAGTTCTATGTATTATTAGGAGATGTAATTTCATCAAAAAAAATAAAAAACAGGGAAGAATTTCAAAAAGAATTAATAAACACGTGTTTTGAATTAAATGAACTCTATAAAGAGGATATGTACGCAAAATTTGAGATAATAAAAGGTTTGGATGAAATTGGATGCTTACTGGAAAAAATAAACAACTTATATGAAATTATAAGTTTAATACTAAATAGATTATATCCTTATTCTATGCGATTTGTTTTAGTAAAAGGACATGTAGACACAGGATTATCTACTAAAAAAGTCTCTCAAATGGATGGGCCAGCTTTCCATAGAGCATCGGATTTAATGCACTTGCTAAAGGGAGAAACTTTAATTTTTAAAATGGATAGGGGAAGCATGGTAATAGATAAATTAATAACCAATAATATAAACTTAATATATTTATTAAAGAAAAACTGGTCTTTAAAGAAAACAAGGATAATAAGAGAATATGAAAAAAAAGAAGATCAAAAAGCTGTAGCTAAAAAATTGGGATTAACACAGCAAGCAGTCTCGTATCACATAAAATCATCAAATTGGAAGGAATTAAGAAAAATAGAGAATGATCTAGACGAAATTCTAAAAATTATATCGAGGACATAGATGGACGACATTACTAAAGTCATCATAGTTGTGGCGGGTTATATAATTCTGGTTTTAACCAGCGGCTTTGTTGTAAGATTTGCTCTATTAAAAGCGTCTAAAAAGGATAAAAAAGGAATTGCAGAAGATAAACAGTGGGATACTGGCTTTATAATTGGCAAATGTGAAAATATATTGATAGTAACGCTAATTTTGTTAAATGCTTACACAGCACTGGCAATAATTTTTGCTGCAAAAACAATAATAAGGAAAGAAGACATTAAAAAGAATTCTCTATATTACTTGGCAGGGAATATGGTTAATGTAACATATTCAATAATTTTTGGAGCAATTTTGAAAGCTATAATGGATTTTAACTTATTATAAGTAAAGATTATCTCCTCTTTCATATTTAAGGTGGAGTTAATTTTATTTTTGTTTAAAATCAGTAATATTGTAAGTCATTAATTCTCTCATTTCTCCACCCCTTTTCAAATTCATTCACAGCTTTTTCATGAATAAATAACATTATGTTTTAAGTTTAAATAAATTTTCACATTTTTGGGGACTGTAAGGTTAACCGGTGTTGAAAAATTTTCAATTTTTCACAGTGAAAAATCCCTGATTTTCACATGCTGGAGTCAATATTTCATATTCGTTAATTATTGTTTTCAGTAGACATATCAAGTCAAAAATATTTCAACAAATCTGCTCAACCCCAATAACTTTACAACCCCGTAAATATTAGTTATATATTT
>DAVZ01000049.1 GCA_002505765.1 Methanobacterium sp. UBA176
AAGTTAACCGGTTGGAATGTTCATCAATATTTCATATTCGTTAATTATTGTTCTTTCAGTAAACAAAGACATATCAAGTCAAAAATATATCAATAAATCTGCTCAACCCCCAATAACTTTACAAACCCTGATTTTGAATTTAAAATCTTCAAATTTCCATAATGTCTCCACTATTCCAGCTATTATTAAGAAAGCGCCAATGATTGCAGCCAGTACTAATGGACTACCTGCGTAAGAATCTATTACTACAAACAAGATTCCAACTATATCCCTAAAGCTTCGATAGCTTTTCTTTAAGTCCTTCACCTGATATTAGTGCGTTTATTCATGCAAGTGCTATGAAAAATCCTAAAATATATAATGCTATGGATGTGAAGAATTCAAATGTTTAATATTGCCAATGAATACTATTCTAAATATTATGGCAAATATTGCGAGTAATAATCTAGCTATTCCTGCAGCTAAGTTTCTATTCCAATTTAAAGCTTTGTGCTAAAAACCATATCCTTAAAAATATTATCCCAATACCTGCAATATCATCAATGGGTAAAAACACTGATTAAAGGGAATACAATAACAATTAAACCAATCACTATGGCTAGAATCACCACAAGAACGTTTCCAGTTTCATTCATGATAAAATCTCCATTTAAATTTTCAAACAAGCATTATATTAAAATTTATCAGTAGATATAAATAATTATAGATTTTTTAATGGTGCAATTATATTTTAAATAAATATTATTAGATACAAATTACATATAATAAGATATTAAATGGAACAGGTGAATAACATGGATCGTGACCGATTAATTTTGCCAGGAATAATCATTATAATAGTGGTTATAGTGGCTGCTTTACTGGCTGCCTCCCTAGGAAGTAACACATTCGACACAGGCAACTTATATTTCCAGTATTCAAAATCATGGAGCCAGGATCAGGTAACAGGAAATTTCAACGATAGTTCTTTGTTTTCTCAGGTTATCTTAACTGCTAACATTCCAAACGCACAAAGTCCAACATCATATATTATTATTCAAATGCAGAGAAAATCCCAGGGCACACTTCAGCTTCCAGGAACAAATACACTTGCAATGAATACCACCAATTCAACTGTAGGAACTACAAACGTTGGAGGTATAAAAGCAACTCAAATTGGAAGTTTTGGTCCAAATGTAGCTCAAAAAGTAACTATTATAGATAAGGGTAATTATTACTATATACTGGGATATATATGCCCGCCAGATGCGCTTAATCAGACCGAAACAGACTATAATTCAATTTTAAATACTTTAAAAATACAATAATTATTTTTTTAATTTTTTTGTTTAATAAATACTGAATTACTTAAATTCTATTAGATTCTACTTGATTATACAAAAGAATTAAAATCGGTTTGTATTACTCATTGAAAATAGAATATTGAATGCGATTATTATATATAGATTGTACTGTAATTTTGTTATAGAGATGTAATTTAATTGTTAATGACTAATTCAGGTTAAAATATGGATATCGATGACATTCTCCTCTATGATGAGACTGTATTTAAAAATATAGATGCATTTAATCCAGATTATATTCCAAAACATTTTCCCCACAGAAAATCCCAGATGGAGGCACTTGCTATTTGTATTCGTCCTGCACTTAGAAATGGAAGGCCTGTTAATGCTGTGGTGCTGGGCTCCTGTGCAACTGGGAAAACTACAGCAATTAAAAAGATTTTTGAAAATGTCCAAAAAACTTCTGATAAAGTTATATGTGTTTATATTAACTGTCAAATTCACACCACCCGTTTTGGAGTATTTTCACAAATTTATCAAAGGATTTTCGGGCACACACCTCCAGAAACAGGAGTTCCATTTTCACGTATCTACCAGAATATTATGCAGCACCTTTCATCTCATGATCAGGCCCTTGTTGTAGCTTTGGATGATATAAACAACTTATTTTACAAAAAAAATGCAAATAAAATATTTTATGATATTTTGCGTGCTCATGAAGCATTTGAAGGTGTCAGGACAGGGGTTTTTGCCATTTTATCAGACATAGAATTCAGATTCGTACTTGATAAAAATGTCAATTCTATTTTTATACCCCAGGAGATAATTTTTAACCCCTATACAAGGAAAGAAATGGAAGATATTCTAAAAGAAAGAGCTAAAATTGGTTTTTATAGCGATGTTATCTCAGATGAATTATTAGATGAAATAACTGAATATGCATCATCTAGTGGTGATTTGAGAGTTGGAATTGACCTTTTAAGAATAAGTGGAAACCTTGCTGAAGCTGATGCGTCAAAAACAATAGAGAAGAAGCATGTTGAAGAAGCACTTAAGAGCACTGGTTCAATAAATTTAACATATACACTAAAATCGCTTTCTGATGATGAGAAGGTACTTTTAGATATTATAAGACAATCAGAAGACGATCTTATTGCTGGGAATCTTTACAATGCATTCAGAAAAAAGATGGATTCAAGTTATGCTTCTTTTAACCGTATTTTAAATAAACTTGAATTTTTAAGGCTAGTGGACACTCAATTTACCGGGAAAGGTGTTAAAGGGAATTCCAGAATTGTGATACTCAGGTTTGATCCTGAAGAAATACAAAAATGCATGAATTCTATTTAAATGTTAAGGGGTATATTTGAATTTGGATAAGCAGAAACACATAAAATGCTTATAACAAACAAACTAATGATTATACCTACCATTATACATGAATAAAGGTTTATTTCTTCTAAATTAATGATTTTTTGTCTCCTTCTAAGATCTGGAACATTTCTACGAGTTTTAAACATTTTATCACTTCCTACTACTATCCTGATATTAAGGGTACTTAAAGGAAGAGATAGAGAGCGTGTGAAAAGTAATAGTATTGGTTCCAAAAATTATATCAACTTATTAAGATAAATAATAAAATAAAATAATAACGTCGAAAAATATATGATTTTTCGGGCATTCGAAAATTC
This sequence comes from Methanobacterium sp. UBA176, assembly GCA_002505765.1. GTDB lineage: Archaea > Methanobacteriota > Methanobacteria > Methanobacteriales > Methanobacteriaceae > Methanobacterium_D. The sequence continues at coordinate 2,975 of DAVZ01000049.1, forward strand.
TATTTTCGATGTCCCATGGCGAAGCGTTGACGGCCACAAAATCTCTGATTTTGCAGGATATTTTATTTTATCATTTCATTGTATGGGGGAAAGAAATGCCTGAAAGTAGTGAAATTGAACTTAGAGTTGCTGAAGCATTGCAACAGGATGTTGGAAAAGGTATTATTAGAATTGACAGAGATTTGCTCGAGAAAATTGGTGTTAAGCCTGGAGATATCATTGAAATAATTGGTAAAAGGACTACAGGGGCCATTGTTGGACAGGCATATCCTGCAGATGTTGGGCTTGAGATTGTAAGAATGGATGGACTTACAAGGTCGAATGCAGGTACTTCTATCGGCGAAATGGTTTCACTCAGGCATATAGAAATAAGAATCGCAAAAAAGGTTGTCATGGCTCCTGCAACAAAGGGAATACGAATAATGGCATCTGGAGATTTAATAAAACGAAATATAATTGGAAGGGCTGTCACCCGGGGGGATGTAATGTCTTTAATATCTCCAAGAAGGTCAAGAGAAACTTTTAAAGAATTTCCAAGCAGCGAAAAGATTCTAAGAGATTTTTTCGATGGGGGAACCCCATTTTCTCTGGGTGAAATTAAATTTTCCATTGTATCCACAAATCCAGCGGGAATTGTAAGGATAGATAATAGAACAGAAATTGAGATCAGGCCTGAAGCAGTGGAGATAATTGAGAAAAAAGTCCCTGATGTGACTTATGACGATGTTGGGGGATTAAAACAGGAAATTTCAAAAGTAAGAGAAATGATTGAGCTACCATTACGTCATCCTGAGATATTTGATAGACTTGGGATTGATCCACCTCGTGGAGTTCTTTTACACGGGGCTCCAGGTACTGGAAAAACGCTTCTTGCAAAAGCTGTTGCAAATGAGAGTGGTTCGAATTTTGTGGCAATAAATGGCCCTGAAGTTATGAGTAAATACGTTGGAGAGGCAGAGAAAAAGATCAGAGAATTATTTAAAGAGGCTGAAGAAAACGCACCAACTGTAATATTTATAGATGAAATAGATGCAATTGCACCTAAACGAGAAGAAGTTACTGGAGAGGTGGAGAGGAGAGTTGTGGCTCAAATACTTGCATTAATGGATGGATTAAAAGAAAGAGGTAAAGTTATAGTTATTGGAGCGACAAATAGGGTCGATGCTCTTGATCCTGCATTGAGGAGACCTGGAAGATTTGATAGGGAATTAGAACTTAGAGTTCCTGATAGAGAGGGAAGGTATGAAATCTTACAGATCCACACGAGGGGAATGCCTCTTGAAGAAGATGTGAACATGAACAAAATTGCAGACATTACTCATGGTTTCGTTGGGGCCGATCTGGCAGCTTTATGCCGTGAATCAGCAATGAATGCCTTAAGAAGAATATTGCCTGATATTGACCTTGAAGAACAGACCATTCCCCGGGAAATTTTAGAAAGGCTCTTTGTAACCAGCAACGATTTTATGGAAGCATTAAAGTCCATTAGTCCTTCAGCACTTCGTGAGGTATTTATTGAAGTTCCAGATATTCACTGGGAGGATATAGGAGGACTTGAAGAATTAAAGGAAACATTAAAGGAAGTTGTAGAATGGCCTTTAAATTATGGTGATGATTTCAGGCGTATAGGTATTCATCCATCCAAAGGAATCCTTTTATTCGGACCGCCGGGAACAGGTAAAACCATGCTTTCAAAGGCGGTGGCAACAGAATCTAAAGCAAACTTTATAAGTGTTAAAGGTTCAGAAATATTGAGTAAATGGTTTGGAGAGTCTGAACGTAAAATAGCCGAAATATTTAAAAAAGCAAAACAGGCATCGCCATGTATAGTGTTTTTCGATGAAATAGATGCTATAGCTCCTATGCGAGGATCTGGTATTGGAGAACCAAGGGTTGTTGAGCGTATGGTGAACACTCTGCTTTCAGAAATGGATGGACTTGAAGAATTGAGGGGAGTTGTTGTTATTGGAGCAACAAACAGACCTGATTTAATTGATGTAGCGTTACTTCGACCTGGAAGGTTTGATGAAATAGTCCTGGTACCTCCTCCAGATGAAAAGACACGTTTAAAAATTTTAAAGGTTCATGTTAAGGATATGGCTCTTGATGATGATGTGGACATTAAAGAGCTTTCAAAAAGGACTGAAGGATATTCTGGAGCAGATATAGAGGCATTATGCAGAAAAGCAGGTATGATAGCATTACATGAAAACATAAAAATAGAAAAAGTTTCAAAAAGGCACTTTGAAGAAGCATTAACTAAGGTGAATCCTTCAACAACACCACAAACTATAGAGTACTATAAAGAGGTTTCAAGAAGACTTGGCAGGGGATTAGAGGCAAGAAAAGCGCATGAAGAGTTCCCAAGAGAAGTTGCATAGATATGGATAAGATATTGGATTCCAATAAGTTTCTTTATATAGATTTACATAAGTTTAACTGTTAAATCTTTTTATGATAGAATGTTTAAAAATAGTTCTCAACGATATAATACTCTAAAATTTCTGGCTGTATGTGGTATAATTGGACCCATAACATATGTTATTGTACTGGTTACTCTTGGATTCCTTCAACCAGACTATAATTGTGTAAAACAATCCATGAGCGAGCTTGGCGCAATTGGCGCACCATATGCCTTAATAATGAATACAATTGGGTTTCCTTTGTTGGGATTATTGATAATTGCATTTGCATTAGGGCTTCACAGGGGTATAAAGGGTCGCTTGAAAACTGGGCCAATGTTAATGGTTTTATCGGGTTTCTCACTGATAATGACTGGAATATTTCCTTGTGACCCTGGTTGTGTGGATGTAACTATAAGTGGGCTTTTTCACAGCATTTTTGCCACCATTGCTGCATTTTCTATGATTCTTGCACCTTTGTTTCTTTTACCGAGGCTGAAGAAAGATAGAAGATGGCAAGGGTATGTAAATTATTCCATAGTTTCATTGATTGCAGCGACATTAGTTTCTGCTATGTATGGATCTATGGCTTTTGAACAGTGGACAGGTGTATTACAGAGAATTTCAATGGGAATAATGCTTCTTTGGGTAGAAATCATGGCCATTCGGCTATTATATATAGATATTCAAATACAGTGACCCAAAAACTGAAATAAAATAGTGGAGAGAGCCTTGAAGTGAAAACCAATAATGAACATAAAAAATTTGAATTTTTTGATGTTACTGCAGATGTAGGTTATAGAGCGTATGGGGATACTTTAGAGCGGGCATTTGAAAATGCTGCCCTGGCAATGTTTGAGGTAATGACTGATACCTCTAAAATTAAGCCTGAAATCCGGAAATACATTCAAATCAATTCTGAAGATGAATATACACTTCTTTACGACTGGCTTTCAGAATTTCTGGTTATTTTGGATTCTGAATTTTTAGTGTTTTCTAAATTTAAAGTTAAAATAGAAAAAAAAGATAGCGAATATATTTTAAACGGAATGGCATATGGGGAAGAGTTTGACCCATCCATTCATGAAAGCAGGGCTGAAGTTAAGGCAGTTACCTTCCATCTCATGGATGTTAAGATGGAAGATGGATTCATGGTGAGGGTCATTCTTGATATTTAGTTCTCTTAATTATTTAACATCTATCCATAATCAGGTTTAAATTGTTTTATTTACCTATTAAATTGGAGATTAAGGATTTTTGAGCTCTAAAATCTATTTATTTTATAATTTTCTTTAACTGGAATATATTTCTATTGTTTAAATATGAAAAAATCTCTTTTCTATCATTTTTCCAAACAGCAGAATTATTATAAAAAATTAAGAAAAATAGTAATATTTTTATTACAATAATAACATATTAATAAATATTAGTATTACTGTACTAAATTAACAAGAAATAGAGAGGGAATTCCAATGTTAGAATGTCCAAAATGCGAACACGACGAAAAACTCCATCTTTTAGGAAGATATCTGACCGGTTTCTATGTTGAAGACCAGTGGATATGTGGGACCTGTGGAAATGTCTTTAGAAAGGTAATAGATCCAGATGGTTGGTAATGTCACTATTTCCTTCATTAATTATTAGAATTTTTAGGACTGATTTGTTTATTCTAAACTGTATTTACAATTCAATCTAAAACTTTTTTAAAAACTTATACCTAAATATATTATTAAATCTATTTTATAGATAATATAATATTCATTTATGCTTAATATTCTGTTTTTGGAGAGATAACTTATGGATATAGAAAAAAATTTGAATAAAGTAAGAGAATGCGTATGGGAACTCCCTTCATCCTATAAAAAAGAAATGAAGGTTCCAGGGAGGATTTTTTTAAATGATGATTCAGTTAAAGAAATTGACGAAGGTGCAATAGAACAGATCGCCAATGTTGCCTGTTTACCTGGAATTCAAAAATTTTCAATAGGTCTTCCTGATGTTCATTTTGGCTATGGATTCCCAATTGGTGGTGTAGCTGCTTTCAGTGCCAGGAATGGAGTTATAAGTCCTGGTGGAGTTGGATTTGATATAAACTGTGGTGTTAGGCTTATAAAAACTAATTTAGCTGAAGAAGATATAAAGCCAAAAATTAAAGAAATAGTGGATACTCTCTTTAAGAACATACCTTCTGGAGTGGGAAGTAAAGGAAAAATAAGGCTTCAAGAAAGTCAAATTGATGAAGTACTTGATAATGGTGCAGAATGGGCAGTTCAAAATGGTTATGGTTGGGAACGTGATCTTGAATTCCTTGAAGAAAAAGGTAAAATGGAAGCTGCAGATTCAGGTAAAGTGAGCGATAAAGCAAAAAAGAGGGGAATTCCGCAATTAGGGTCTCTTGGATCTGGTAATCATTTCCTTGAAGTTCAGAAAATGGATGAAATCTTTGATAAGGACATAGCAAAAGTATTTGGGTTAGAAAAAGGTCAAATAGTAGTTCTAATTCATACTGGATCAAGGGGATGCGGGCATCAGATATGTTCAGATTATCTGAGAGTTATGGACAGAGCAGCTAAAAGATACGAAATCAATCTTCCTGACCGACAGTTAGCATGCGCACCTGTGGATTCTGAAGAAGCACAAGATTATTTCAAGGGAATGACAGCTGCAGCCAACTATGCATGGGCTAACCGGCAGATGATTGTACACTGGACTCGAGAATCATTCGAACAGGTTTTAAGGCGGGATGCTGAGGATATGGGAATGGAAATAGTGTATGACGTTGCCCATAATATTGCAAAAAAGGAGATTCATAATATAAAGGGAAGAAATATGGAGGTTTATGTTCACAGGAAAGGGGCAACCCGTGCGTTTGCTCCAGGAAGAAAAGAAATTCCAAAGACCTATAGGGACGTTGGACAACCCGTATTAATTCCCGGAACCATGGGAACTGCTTCATACATACTTACAGGAACAGAAACTGCAATGGAAGAAACTTTTGGCTCTTCTGCACATGGTGCAGGGCGTAAAATGAGCAGAGCTGGTGCTAAGAGGGAATATAGGGGAGAAAAAGTTAAGAAACTCTTAGAAAGCAAAGGAATTGTAATAAGAGCCTCTTCAATGCCTGTTGTTGCCGAAGAAGCCCCAGGAGCATATAAAGATGTAGATGTTGTTGTAAAAACTTCTGTAGATGCTGGTATTTCCCATCTGGTTGGTAAAATGATCCCACTTGGTGTTTCCAAGGGTTAATACTTTTTTTGAAAAAAAATCACTTAAACTTAATTTCTTTTTTTAATTTTATTTAATTTACGAAAATTTTTACAAACTTTAAATATATATGAATAAAAAATAAAAATATTTATTAAAAAATAAAAAGAGAAGTCCATGCCCAAAACATTTACAGAAAAAGAAAAGGAAACTATCCGAAATATTCTTCTTCAAAAAGGTAGAGAACTTTTTAGCACATATGGCTTGAAAAAAACCAGTATTACTGAACTGACGAATGCTGCAGGGATTGCCCAGGGTACTTTTTATATTTTCTTTGATTCAAAAGAAGAGTTATATTTAGAGATCATGGAGTTAGAGGAGTCAAAAAGTGAACAATTTTTGGAAGATATACTGAAATCCAGCCATTCTTCAAAAGAAGCCATCAGGAAAATTATCAACGGCATTTTAGAGTTATTCGAAACCAATCCTCTTATCCGCAGGATTTATGATAGTCACGATTATGAATTAATGGTTCGCAAATTACCAGGACAAAAACTTGAAGATCATAAAAGAAAAGATACAGCTCGTGTTTTAAATATGATTATACGCATACAACAAGAAAATGGATTGATTGAAACACGACCAGAGGTTATCGTCGGTTTATTACGGGCTATAGTAATGTTATACTTTCATCAGGATGAAATTGGGAGGGAAATTTATCCAGAAGTCATTGATCTTTTGGCGAATATAATTGCAGATGGTTTGGTGAAGGAAAATACAGTAAAATAAGATGCAAATTTTGATTTTTAACCTTAAAAGCATTTAAACATTTAAACAGCGTTTTAATAAATTAAAGACAAGTGAACTATGATTTGGAGGAATACAATGGAGAAAAACCTGCAGTGGGAAGTTAAGATAAGTATTAATACGCCAATTGAAAAAGGCATGGGATGCAACTCAGGATATTTTTAATATCAGCTTATCATCCGGAAGTAGAGAAAGTTGAACTCTTATCTGGCAATGCTAAGCGTACTCCAGTGAATATAATTGTATAATCCCTGAAGAAGACCGAGAAGTGGTCATATGTTGAGAGAGTTATTGAAAACATAAAGTATGAAAAGACGACAATTTAGCTGTTTTAGACATGGGGATTGAGTGAAATGTTAAAAGATTATAAAACTGAACTTACTTTTGAAAAGAAGGGTAAAAATACGACTAATTTACATTCATCTGGATTATTATGAAATTATTGGTTTGAAAGTGGGAATTATGAAAGCATTATTTTGAAGAGAGTAATGAAAAACGAGAAAGAGAAGTTCTTATGGGCGCAAGAGATTTGATTGAAAAAAATTATTCTAATTCATAACAAGATTAGGGAAATTGTTTAAATGGGAATCTATAAAAGCAAAGAAGGGAAAGCTAAAATTCTAGCTTATTATGATAAAGCATTATCAAAACTTGATGTTAATTACAAAGACCTTTTCGTTGACACACGCTTTGGTAAAACACATATTCTTGAGCTTGGACCAGAAGAAGGTAAACCATTGGTAATATTTCATGGAGGTAATGTAACCAATCCTGTTTCATTATCCTGGTTTAAGCCTTTAATGGATGATTATCATATTTATGCTCCTGATACCATAGGACATCCTGGAAAAAGTGATGAAACACGCCTTTCCCCAAAGGATAGTAGTTATGCACAATGGGCAGTGGATTTTCTTGATAAAATTGGATTAGATCAAGCTTATTTCATTGGTCCTTCATATGGCGGAGGTATTACAGTAAAAATTGCTGCATATGCTCCAGAAAGAATCTCTAAGACAGTGTTAATCGTTCCTTCCGGAATTGCCAGTGGTTCAACTATGAAAATGATTTTTAAATTAATGCCAATGTTAATATACAAATATTTCCCAAATCATGACAGATTAGTCCGTGCAGTTCAGCCAATGCTCAGCGAAGAAATTGAAGAAGATTCACTACAGCATATTGGGGATGTACTTCGTTATGTTAAACTTGAGTCAAAATTCCCTCGACCTGCTACAGTAGAAGAATTGAAAGGATTTAAAGCACCTACATTAGTTTTTGCGGGTGAAAAAGACATATTTTTCCCAGCAGAGGTTATAATACCTCGCGTCAAAGAGATTATACCTAATCTTGTAGCAGCAGAATCTCTGAAGGGATCCAATCATTTCCCACCAAAACAAACAATTGATTATATAAACAAAAGGATAGAAGCATTTTTAGATGATACAGCGTGATTTATTTGGAATAGTGATTCAAAAAATAGAGAGTTAATTAAATGAAAAACAGACAAAAAGGAATAGTAATAGCCATAATAATGCTCTTTGCAGCAATTTGGCTTTAGTTGTAGGTATCTCACGTTGTTTCCAGAAACTGCTTAAATGTACTATGGACATTAAACGATTCATTTTCTATGATTTTAGATTCACTTTAGGAATTATTTTGGATATTTCTTTTAATTCCTGGTTTAATTATATTGTCTGCTGTATAGGGGCTTTTTAAAGGACGAAAATGGGCATGGTGGATGGTTGTAATAATATTTGTACTTAATGGAATTGTGGATACGGTTAGATTGGTATTAGGAGGTATAGAAGGGATTGTAGTGATACTAATTGCAGCAGTATCTTTATTTTACCTTACACGACCTCAAGTAAAGACATTCTTTGAAAGAAATCATAAATATAACTAATTAAACTAAAATTCCTTTTTTATTAATTAAAAACGAATGTCGGATTGATCTTGGTCATGATAAATATAATACCCAAGAAAATTAAAGTTAGAGATATGATAGGAATAATAGGCGGTACAGGTATATACGAAATTGTTGAGATGGGGGAAGAAATAGAAACAAACGTTATAGAAACCCCATATGGCAAATCACCCGAAGTTAATGTATTCAAATTGCACAACAAAGATGTTGCATTTATGCCCAGGCATGCTAAAGGGCATGTAAATCCTCCACATATGATTAATTACAGGGCAAATATTTATGCAATGAAAAAAATAGGTGTTGAAAGGATAATTGCCACCAATGCCGTTGGTTCGCTGGAGTTAGATGTAAAACCGGGAGATTTCATGGTTCCGCATGATTTCATTGATTTTACCAAATTAAGGCAGAGCACTTTCTATGATACTAAAACGGTCCATATAGACATAACTGAACCTTACTGTCATAATTTAAGGAATAATTTAATATCTTCTGGCGAAGTTGTTGAAAATGGGGTTTATGTATGTACAGAAGGCCCCAGGTTTGAAACTGCCGCTGAAATAAAGATGTTCATGCAGCTTGGGGGCAGTGTGGTTGGAATGACCGGAATTCCTGAAGCTATACTTGCACGGGAACTTGAAATCTGTTATGCGAGCGTATGTTTGGTTTCAAATTATGCTGCTTCAATTTCTCCAACGAAACTAACAATTAAAGAAGTATTTGACGTTGTTGAGGGTAAAAAGGAAGATTTGGTTAACCTGATATATAATGCCATAGCTATTACTCCTGCAGAGAGGGATTGTCCATGTAAATATGCGCTTTTAGGTGCAGAAATAGATGAAGTATAAGTTACAAATTAAACAGTTTTAAACACTTTTTTGACCAATAATAATATTAAAAATCCCATTATATTAAATAAAAATGATTCCCGATATTATTTAATCAGGATTTAAGTATTTATTGGATGAAACAGATAAATAATGGATATAACAATTGTTCATAAATATCTTTATTTTTAGTTATACTGATTAAAGGCGATTTTATGTTAAATGATATGCAAAATGAAATTATTCGGTTAAAAGAAGAGAAAAATGCAATTATATTGGCTCATAATTATCAAACAGGTGATATACAGGAGATTGCAGATTTTTTGGGCGATTCTCTTGAACTATGTATAAAGGCATCAGAAATAGAAGATAAGGATCTGGTTGTATTCTGTGGCGTTGATTTTATGGCAGAAACAGCAGCGATACTGAATCCGGATAAGAAAATACTAATCCCTGATACTCAAGCTGAATGTCCAATGGCACACATGCTCCCTGCAAGTGAAGTAAGAAAGGCAAAACAGAGATTCAGCGATGCAGCAGTAGTTTTATACGTTAACACCCTTGCAGAAGCAAAGGCAGAGGCAGATATTTTATGCACATCTTCAAACGCCGTTAAAATCGTTGAAAGTCTTGATGAGGATAGAATACTCTTTGGGCCGGACATGAACCTTGCATCATACGTTTCTGGCTTTACAGACAAGGAAATAATCCCTATCCCTGAAGGTGGTCATTGCTACGTGCATAAAATGTTTACTGGCGAAATTTTCTTTTTAAGGGAGAAATATCCCGATGCAGAGATACTTGTTCATCCAGAATGCAATCCAGAAATTCAGGAAATGGCAGATTACGTTTTAAGCACTGGCGGCATTGTTAGCCACGTTAAAGAATCACCTAAAGATACATTCATAATCGGAACCGAGGTTGATATGGTAACCAGGCTTAGAAGAGAAAATCCTGATAAAACCATCATTCCTGCATTATCTGAAGCTGTATGTGAAACCATGAAGTTGCATACACTGGAAAAAGTCAAAAATTCACTTTTAAATGAAGAATTCGTGGTAAAAGTGGACCAAAAAATTGCAGATAAGGCAAGAACTGCAGTAGAGCGAATGATCGAAGTTTCAAAACGCTAATTTTTCATTTTTGTTTTTAATTAATAATTTATTACTTTTCAGATGCTCTTCCGTTAACTCTTTATTATAAATAAAGATATAGGTTTAATTGAGTTTTGAGGATTAAAATGCAGGCAAGAAGCGGAGTTGCAAATTTACCTTTACATGGAGGGCATGCGCCGAGATGGCTTTTTAGAAGAATGGTCAAACTTACAGAAGGTCTTCTGGATGTTATTCTATATGAATATGATGCTGATGAGTTTTTAAGGCGTATTTCTGATCCTTACTGGTTTCAGGCCTTTTCATGTGTAATTGGATTTGACTGGCATTCATCAGGCACCACAACAACCACCTGCGGTGCTTTAAAGATGTCCATAGACCCTGAAGAGCACGGTTTGATGATAGCAGGAGGAAAGGGTAAAAATTCAAGGAATTCACCCCGGGATATTGAATATGGTTCTGAATTGTTTTCATTATCATCAAAAAAAGTTGATGAACTGATACATTCCAGCAAAATATCTGCTAAAATAGATAATTCATGTATACAGGACGGTTATAATCTTTATCATCACTCATTCATTTTTAACGAATCTGGAAACTGGGCAGTTGTACAACAGGGCATGAATAGTGAAAACATGTATGCAAGACGCTATCACTGGCTTTCTGAATCCATCCAAAACGTTATTGAAGAGCCGCATAATGGAATTTGCTGCGATGAATCCAGATCCAGAACTCTGGATATGACATCCAAATTAAGCAGAGAAGCAAGGGAAACAAGTGTTGATATTTTATGTGATAATCCAGATCATTTAAGGCGCTATTTTAGAAAACATTCACAGTCTTTACTAACAGATTTTTTTGCCCCTAATTCATGGGATAATTATAAAGAGGTTAACATGCCTTCTCATCATCCGGTGCTGGACATGGACATGAGCGAGCAGGAATTTAAAGTTTTAAAAAATGCCTATGAGTTACAGCCACAAAATTATAGAGAACTAATCTCTTTAAAAGGAATTGGACCTAAAAAAATCAGAGCACTTGCACTAATTTCTGATCTTGTCTATGGGGCTGAATCAAGCTGGAATGACCCTGTTAAATACAGTTTTACCCATGGAGGTAAGGATGGATACCCCTATCCAGTAGACAGGGAAGTATATGATAATTCTATTGAGACATTAAAAAATGCTCTTGATGAGGCTAAATTAAATAAAAAAGAGAAATATAATGCTATTAAGAGGTTAGAATCATTTATCAATGTTAAATAATAGGTTGCAGAGTCATAAGAGCGGAAAAAAAGGAAATTCTTTAAAAAGACTGAAATATTTAGTTTTAAGTGGGTTTATATTTGTTTTTTTATATGTGAATTATATCACATCATGTATTATTCTATATTTATGGTGGTGAATACAATTATTTTTCAATATCTTAAAGAAATGGAGATGACTAATTTATGCCCATTAAAATTTTAGTTGTTGAAGATGAGGCTATTATTGCGTTAGATATTAAATTTAAATTGGAAAAAATGGGTTATCACGTTGTTACAGTACCTTCTGGTGAAATGGCGTTAAATACAATTGAGAACAATGATTTTGATATTGTATTGATGGATATGTCATTAAATGGAGAATTAGACGGTGTTGAAACGGCTGTTTTAATCAGGGATAGTTATTTTGATTCTCTTCTTGTCTATATCACTGCAAATAACCATCTAGCTGAAAATGAGAAAATTAATCAAACTAAACCCTTTAAATGCTTATCTAAACCACTTGAAGATATGGAACTGGAAAGGGTAATTAAAAATTATGTTTTAAAATCTTATGTATAGGTTGAATATTAATTTCTTAATTAAATTGTTTTTAGTGAGGTTTTATTAGCCCCGAGATAGTTTTATAGATTTTCAAACCATCATTCGAGGTTTTTAATTTAATAGGATGATCTGCTGCGTACTTAACAGGTACTTCAACTATTTTAAAGTGACCCTTTGAAATCACTGAAAACATTTCTGCTTCACCTTCGAAACCTTTGGATTTAACATCCTTTTGAATAAAATATTCGATAAATTCTTTTTTAAATGCCCAGTAACCTTCAAATACATCTGAAGTGTTGTAGTAGAGTAGACTGGAAATTAACTGAAACAGATGATAGTTTATCATATCGAATTTGGTGATGGAAATCATCTTTTTATTGGATTTTGAACCAAGTGCAATCTCTTTTTTGTTGTTGAACAGACTTTTAATCAGTTTTTTTATTTCTTCAGGATTATGAATTTCTTCTGCTTCAAGTAGCACTGCACATTGAGTTTTTACATATTTAAAGCCTTTTTTAACTGCATGATATTTTCCATGTTTCTCTTCATGAAGTACCAGGGCATTAGAATCCTTTGCAATTTGGGCAGTTTTGTCGATAGAGTTATTGTCAATAACTATTATTTTTGAATCAGGATAGGTATCACTTATTTTTTTTAAAATTAATCTTATTATTTTCTCTTTGTTAAATACAGGCAGTATAAATGTTACTTCTTTCATCCAAACACAACATATTAATTAGTTATAATAAATAATAGTAATATATTATTACTAATTAATATATTTATCTAAATAATTTTCATTCAAACTATTACAATGAACAATAAGCTAGAAAAATTTGAAAAATCAGCTTAATATAGATTTATTAAATTAATTTTAGATATATTTACATTTTCATTAAAAAAAAAGTACATTTATCTTTCCATTTGCAATTATCACAAATTTTATGGATATCAGAAGATTTATACTTTGTATTAACAATTTGAAATGCAGCATGGGCTTCAAGAATAGTTTTTACTTGCAACTCCATTTTTTCGAGTTCTTCAATGTCCATCCGGCGAATTTTCGATTCGCGGCTCGAAAAATCCCTTAAAATCTTCGATTTTGGGCATCGAAAACCTACATTTTTCGAATGCTCTGATTTTTTCGTTCGAATATGAACTTTCACTGCATTTACCATTATTATGAGGACAGTATGCACAAAATATGTCACAGTTTGTAGTTATTTGTATTTTTTTGTTTAGGAAATGATTTAAGGCTTTGAATAACTTTAGACATGTTCTCCATGAATTCTTTGCCGTATCCATGACCTTAAAATCCCTGATACATAAAAGATGATGGGGCTTTAATTTTCATATAACTTTATTTTCATTTTAAAAAATAAATAAGGAAGTTTAGAATGTTTTACTTTTACTTTAATTAGCATCTACTTCATTAGCATAGGGTTCCTTAGGTGTAATAACTTTGGTCAACCCTGAAGCACCTGCTATTTTGATTAAATCCCCAATAACGAATGGAATGAGTCCCATTACAAGTAGTGTCCATATTGAGGGCACTGAACCCTTAACAAAGTATAAAAATGCACCTAAACCGATTAATCCGGGAATATATATGATTGCGAAGTTAGCAATGAGCATGAGCCCTAACATTGGTTTAAAACTTCGTGCTTTAATATATCTGTCAGTTAAATGACCAAGGAAAAGTGGAGATAATATGAAACCAATTAAATAACCTGCTGTAGCTCCAAATATTATATCATAACCCCCTGTCATTCCCGCAAACCATGGAACGCCCACTAAACCAAAGGCAATATATATCACCATGCTTAAAGCTCCCCAATATCTGCCAAGAACTACACCGGCCATTAAAACGGCGAAAGTTTGTCCAGTAACTGGAACCGGGGTCCATGGAAGAGGTATAACGATCTGAGCTAAGATTCCGGTTACACAGGCCATAAGTAAGGCTAATGTCACTTTTTTAGTTATAGATGATTCTCTATTCCATTTAAAAAAATGGAACCTTTTTTTATAGTAATTATCAGCTATTGATATTTGCATTTTTTCCCTCCTGCCCCTCATGATAATGTGTTTAATACAAATTATTTTTAATTAATTTTAATATATTAAAAGGGGGTAAATCCATAGAGACAATTTTAATCTCCTTTGTTGATTAGATTCAAATATTATAAATACTTTGTTTTTGGAGTCAATGGATAATATTTAATATTAAAATGAATATCATAATCTTTAACTTAAAAAATACATGATAAAATCAGGACAATTTGTTGACCTTTTTTATATAAGCATCTGCATCAAATTTACGCTTTAAACCATTGGCATTCATGTATCTTACCTTTCCAAATATCTCCCTTTCCTTCCATGCTCGATCGTGTTTTCCAAAGCACCATGCAACACCAGTAAAAGCGTTAGGATCCCTTCCATCGATTTCATATTTGTTGTTTAGATAAAGTGCGATTTTAAATGCTTCTTCAGGGCTTTTGATCCATTCAAGAATCTTTTTACCCCAGTACATCCTCATGTATCCATGCATTTTGCCGGTGGTCATCATCTCTTTTTGAGATGCATTCCAGTAGGGATCCCCAGTTTCTGCTTTTTCAAGTTCTCTAAGGCTGTATATAGGTTCCCTTTTGTCTTTTTTATGTTCTAAAAGCGTCTTTTTTGCCCAGTCTGGAAGTGCTAAGAAGGAATCATAGTTAGAATTATAGTAAACAAAATTCATGCTCAATTCCCTCCTGATAATCAATTCCTCTAAAAATGATTCTTTTCCAGGTGAATTTGACTTTAAAACTTCTAAAGCCATAAATAAAGGAGAAATTTGTCCAAAATGTAGATAGGGACTCATATTTGATGGATGATCCCTGTTTGGATCATTTTTAAACCTTTCATACCCTTCTAATTTATTATCCAGAAAATTTTGGAAATGTTTCAATGCTTCATGGGTTCCACCGTGAAAATAATCTGATTCAACCACACTTTCATCGATATTTAAGGATTTAATTAATCTATCAATGTTTTCAATATCAACGGATTCAAAATTAAGATTCTCAGAGCTAATTTCCAGATTAATGCTCTTAAGTGGGATTAAAAATTTATCTAAAACCTTTTTTATCTTTTTACGAAGCGTTGCTGCAGAATACTCTTCTTTTTGGGATGCAATTACAACAGGAACCACGACATCAGTTTCAATTTGAATAAATGGGCATTTAATACCTTCTGAAACTTTTTTTCTCCATTCCCTTTCAATTTTAAGGTATCCTGCATCAACTATGGTTAATGAGGCATTTTTTGGTAATTCAATTGCTCCTATTGGGGGAATTTTGTTCAATATAACTATTTTAATGTTTCTTTCTTCAAGAGAAGCTTTGACATTCTTTAAACCTTCAAGCATAAAATAGTAGTGTCTTCTATTAGCTTCAGGGAAATTATCTGTTATTCCAAAATAAACAATAAGGGGCTTTTGAAGTTCATTTGCCTTTAAAATAGAATACTCTAAAGCATGGTTATAATGGGTTCTATGGGATGATTGCATCCAGTAAAGAACATACTCACCGGACTTTATCTCTTTATCATTAAATATTGATATACGCTCTTTTTGAATCAAATTAGCATCCCCAATTACTCATAAATAGTCGTAATTTCAATAAGTTCTTCAGGATAAGGCTCAAAAAATGTCTGATTTCCTAAATAATCATTCTGGAATCTGATGATCCATGTTTTAAAATATTTTGACATACCAGCAGAGGATAAATTCTATTTCTATATTTTTCTATTGAATCCAGAAAGAATGATTTCTCCTCATGATTCAGTTCATTACTGAAATAGCCCATTGAATGCATCAGTATGTTGATAATGAACTTTTTATTGGGATCTTTTAGCATGCTGTCATTTTAAACGATTTCATAATTTTGAATCAGTTCATCAATATCAATTTTATCTTGATTGGCAGTAATTCTACCCATTTTTCTCACATTATCCTGATTATAGGCCATTAAAAGGTATTTATTCTGGGTATGGAAATTGATAAGATCATGGAGTGAAGGTGATTCCTTAATCTTTCTAAATCGTGTTAAAGTGTACAATTTTGTTAAAAAGTTTTCACGTATCTTCAAATTTCTGAGACGGCCTTCATCTTCAACAGCAAGATATGGAAACTTATTTAATACGGTTCCTCCAAAAAATCCGTATTTATATTTGTTCTGTCCATATCCCTGATAAACCCTGACTGCTTTAATTCCGCATGAAGGAGATTTATTCTTTAATATAAACCCATCAACATCCTTTAAACCTTTAAGAAAACTTCTACTAAAGTTTTCCATTATTTCGGTAAGTCTCTTTCTGTGGATGGTTGATAAAGTCTTAATTTTCCATCTAATTCTATAACTCTGATAGGATCGCGGGGAATTCCAAGTTCTATTTCCACTTCAGGGCAAACTGGATAAAATTCAACATAATCTTTTAGTTTTTCCACAAATTCGCTTTTAATGATAGCTCCATTCCATCTGCAGGCTTCAAATTCTATGCACTTACTGCTAACTACTTTAGGTCTTTCAATTGTTCTCAAATGAATCCCCTTCTCTTGTATTAAATAGAAAATAAAAGTGGATTTAAGGGTTTAAAAGGAATAATGAGTAGTTCAGGTAAGAGGCAATGGTAACCCAGATGATATAGGGCACCAGAAGAATTCCTGCGGCTTTCGATATTCTGTAGAACAGTATGATGTTTATAAGGATTGCAATCCACAGGAAAATGATCTCTATAAGCCCTCCAAATAAGGATTTAAACCCGAAAAATATAATTGTCCAGAAGAAGTTCAGAATAAGTTGCACAAAAAATACTCCAATCGCAATTTTAACATCGCGTCTTTCAAATCCTTCACGCCATACTAAAAACAGTGCAATACCCATTAGAATGTAAAGAATTGTCCATATCGGTCCAAATGCCCATGCTGGTGGGGTCCAGGATGATTTATTTAATACATCAAAAAAAGTAGGTATTGAGCCAAATGTGGCAAAAGAGCTTGTAAATCCAACTATCAATGGAATTAAAACCGATATAATCAATTTTGGAATTTCTTCCTTTCTAAAACTCTCCATTATTTTCCCCCCAGTATATATGATGGATATTCTTATATTGATTCCAATTATTAATAATTTTGATTTATAAAATGATAAATACAGCAATAAACAGTCTTCAATCTCTTTTCCACTATACAATCATGACTATATTCGAATTGATTATATGGAGTCTATGTTAATTTTAGAATGTAAAATAATAATTTAAACTAATTTCGCCCTATCATAAACATTCTTAAGCGTCTGCATATCAACGCTGGTATAAATCTGGGTTGTTGAAAGGTTAGAATGCCCCAGAAGTTGCTGAATAGCCCTGATATCAACACCGTTCTTTAAAAGATGTGTGGCGAATGAATGCCTTAATATATGGGGAGTTACCTTTTTTTTTATCCCTGCAACCTTGGCATGTTCTTTTATCATTATCTGTACATATCTGGGAGTTAAATGGTTTCCAGATCGGTTGGCAAAAAGATATTCGCTGGTATTATCCTTTTTTTGGAGATAATCTTCAATAAGAATCTTTGTTTCCTCATCAAAAAGTACAATACGGTCTTTTTCACCTTTACCTCTTATCCTTATAGTTCTTTCATGTAAATCCACATTATCCAAATAGAGGTAAACTACTTCTGAAACCCTGAGACCTGATGAATAAAGTAAAGCTAAGATTACTTTATTTCTAAGATTTATGGCTTTTCCCCGTTCTGTATTACAAATCTCTTTCTTATCGAAGGCGTTGATTAGGTTCTTAACTTCATTTTCGTTAAGATGTTTGGGGAGTGATTTAGTCCTTTTGGGGGTTTTTATTTCCTTTAAAACATGAATACCTCCAAACTCAAAAAATTTTTTAACAACAACCGTTACCAGATAGATGTAATTCTGTGAAACGCCTTTATCACGCTTTAAGTACTGTATGTACTTTTTAAATGATCTTAAAACCCTTCTTTCATCAGTTAAGTTTTTTTCCTGAAATAAGAAATTATAAAAATTAATTACAATGGATTTATATGTTTTTATTGTGTTCCCTGAATAATTCCTTATCTCCAGCTCGATTAAATAGTCTTCAATCATTTCAGGAAAATCAAAGGTCTCTAAAATAGATTTTTCATGGATATAGCTCTGTTCATTTGCGGTCATGCTCTCTGAATTTGATAATTCATTGGGCGAGTTTCTTCTTATTTGATTGGAATATGGATTCATTTTATCAGCTATATCACTTATTAAATTTATAACTTATTTTTGACTTTTAATCCTGATTATACTTTATATTTTATTTATATTATTATAGATAAGTTGATAAAAAACTTCTGCACTTGATTAAAATTATTTTACATGTAACTTCGGTCAACATTTTCGTTGTTTCCCTTAAATGAGCCGCTGCTCATTCTTTGAGAACTGGAAATATCCTTTTGCACAGCATTTTCAAAGCTTGAATATCTTTTAATTATCTGATCTTCTATCGAAATGGCGTTTTTAATTGCAAAATTCATGTGTTTTTCGAGAATGTATTGATCATCATCCATTACAGCCATATCTCCTGCCATTCTCACCACTCCACCCAGATCTCGTAATCGAAGAGAAAGAGAATCTTTCTGGTCGTCAATAATTCTGGCTCTTTTTCTTGCTTCTTCAATAAGTAGTTCAACAGCCCCCCTGATTGCATGGGGTATCCTTCCATCCATCTGAATTTCCTGAGCTACAAACTGGGCTATTCTTGCTTCATTTTCTTCAGTATCTGGCATTGTGGTTCTCATCAGAATCTCATATCCTTCTCCCTGGATTCTTGAGCGTAATGGGGGTAGTATATACTGAACATCGCGTATGTTACACGCCCCTACAAAAATGAAATCACATGGACAATTTTCAACTTTAACTGAACTTCCAGCACTTTGTGGATTTCTTCCAATAATTGGAAATACCTTATCCTGCATTGCACTTAGAATATAGCGCTGTAATACTGCTATATGAATTATTTCATCTATAAAAAGAACTCCTTCATGAGCTTCGTGGATTGCACCAGGAACAACACGTTCATATGGTTGTGTTCCTAAATCTGGATGCCCTCCATAAGGGTCATGTCTTACGTCTCCCAGTAATTCAGTTTCACTGGCACCTGTAGCCTGTACAAACATTTTTCTATCCAAAGGCACAACCACGTTTTTAGGTTTTTCATCCACAATCTCCCGCCGCTTTTCAAGAGCATCCTGATCGAGTATCTTTATTTTGTCTCCATCAATTCTTTCATAGATTACAACTTCTTCCTTTCCATTATTTATTCTTGTTGTGGTTACGCGCTCTTGAGGAATGCTTATATGTCCAGAATTCATTTCAAACATTCCTAAGAGATCACCAAGGTGTTTTCTTCTGGCATTTATGTGGGAAAATTTATCTCCACCACAGTTTGGGCATATACTTTGATATGCACTGTTATAATTACCGCAATGAACGCATCTAAATCCCAATCTTTCTGCAACCGCCTCGGGAACGCCTCTTGGATCTACAACATCACCTTCCGCCTTTTGAAGGTCTATTTTTTCGCTCTCCATTTCTTTTCGAGTTTTAATTTCAACGAAGGGCCTTTCAGGTCTTTCAGGGTTGTGAACAACGTTTATTTCTTCGTTAGGTTCGCCTAAATGGAAGGAAATGGCCTGGGCTATTAATGATTTTCCTATTCCTGGCGGTCCAACGAGCAGCAGGTTTCTTCTCTGTTTTGTAGCGATTTTAACAAAATTGATAATGTCTTCGTGTCCAATAACTCGTTCTAAGGGATCTTTTGGTATTAAAATGTCTTTTGTTGTTTCTATATCACTTAAAAACTCATTATTCATGTTAATATACATTTTTAATATCCCTCTGCTCTTATACTTTTAAGATTTTTAAGTACACAGAAATGCATCTGTGGAATTTTGATTTATCTGGTTATAACTTTTATTGGGCTTGGTTTTCTAACCACATCACTCATTCTTACCGCAACAATGTGTTTAAGTCCTTTTTCCTTGGCAATGTCGATTAATCTTTGACTGATAACTCCATCAAATACCACTGCATAGGTATTATTTTCAACATTTTTAAGTTCATCGTAGAGATTTTCAACTTTAACTTCTTTCAATATGTTTAAAGCGTCATCAAATATTTCGGCATTGCCTGTACCTTCTAAGTCTTTCAATACTCCTTTCAATACTTTAATCTTATCTTCACCCTTTTCTTTTTCTTTTTCTTCTATTTTCTCTAATTTAACTCCAAGATCGTGGTACATTTGTTCGACAGGTACTTTATCCCTCAAAGCTACCATTACTTCTTCTTTTTCAAGATCTTCTACTTCTTTTCCTCTTGGAGCTCTTGTAACGTAGTCGACCTCTCCAACTTGAAGTAATTCTTTTAAAATTAATTCTCCGCCACGGTCACCGTCCACAAAAGCTGTTACAGTTTTGTTTTTAGTAAGCTCAGCTACTGTTTTAGGAACACTTACACCTTCAACAGCGATGGCGTTTTTAACCCCGTATCTTAAGAGATTTAAAACATCTGCCCTTCCTTCAACTACGAGTATTGCATCGGATGTAGCAACGTTAGGGCCTGCAGGGAGTCTTTCGTCACCAAATTCGGTTATTTCATGAATTCTCATGGCTTCTTTGACTTCTTCTATCATTTTAAGGCTTTCCGGAGTTACTTCTTCCATCATTACTTTGTAAAGTTCCTTTGCCCTATCTACAACTTTCCTCCTTTTAACTGCTCTTACATCCTCAACTTTAGAAACCTGTATGTAAGCTTCGCATGGCCCCACTCTGTTAATTGTTTCAAGTGATGCTGCAAGAATGGCGGTTTCAACTCTATCAAGACTTGATGGAATTATAATTTCTCCTTTTGAACGGCCTCCTCTTGAATTAATGTTTACTTTGATCCTTCCTATACGTCCTGTTTTTTGTAATTCTCTTAAATCAAGATCGTTGCTTAAAAGACCTTCTGTTTGGCCAAAAACAGCACCAACAACATCGGGTTTTTCTACAATACCATTAGCATTAATTTGAGCATGAATGAGATATTTAGTTGTACTTATTTCTTCGCCTTTTCCCATAAATGGGCCTCCTTTCGATTAATAGATACTTTCATGATGTTGCCATCATGTGTGATTTGGCTTCATTGGAAGATAATATGATCAGTTACTGATTACTTCCATATGGATAATCTTCAAATTTCAATCGTTTTATATGTTTTGGAAGACTTTCTATATCCTTAATATATTTTTTAGATATATTCATAATTTTCTTTCTTATATTAAGATCTGGGTGAGAGCCAAGACTTTGTATGTCTTCTGACAGTTTTTTTGCAAGTATTTCACCTTTCCGATCAAAATCTGTCAATATTATAATTTTTGAGGATGATTCAACAGCTTTTTCAGCGATTTCAAAGAGTTTAAGACCGGAACCAGAAACTTTAATTATTCTAACATCAATCACTGGTTCTTTTAAAGCTTTTGAAGATGGAATATTTTCTAATTCCTCAAACAAAAGTTGTTTGAGGGCTTCTTCGTCTTTTTTACCCTCGACAAGAATTGTAGCTCCCTGTTCCACGCTATGTGATAGCTCTTCAACAATACGAGATAATCTTCTAAAACTCATGATAAAGCCATTATGAAATTTTTAATAAGTATCTATGATTTTATATAACTTTATTATATAAAAATTGAATAGTTAGATAAACCAGTGCCATTTATAAAATACAAAATCTCTTTTTAAATAAATAAAAAAAAACATGTTATTAAAACTTTAATTTAATATTGTCATTTAAATTGGAATAATCAAAAATATACGAAATAAGGAGTTGATTTTAAAATGTTTCTTCATAATCAATTTGAATTTTTATTTTTATATAATTCAAAATAAAATTTATCGACCTGATTTTATCTTCTTAATCTTATATTATCTAATAATTTGATTTTTTATTATTTCTATTTAATCAGCTTTCTAAAATGTTACAGGGCTTAATAGATTTTGAGTATCGTACTTATGCCAAAGTTTTAAATATATTAGAGATTTATTTCAATATATGATTGAAAATCAGGAGGTTCTCAAAATTCATTCTGAATTAGAACCCAAAATAGAAAATTTTTGGAGGATACGAAAGTGGCAAAAGGCCTGATAAGAATTGTATTGGATATACTTAAACCTCATGAACCGAATATACCCTATTTTGCAAAGTATTTAAGTGAATTAGATGGAGTTGATGGGGTAAATGTTACCTTAATGGAAATTGACAAGGAAACTGAAAATGTTAAAGTAACAATGCAGGGAAATGATCTGAATTTTGATAAAATAAATGATGCAATAAAGCAATACGGTGGTTCAATTCACAGTGTTGATGAGGTAGTTGCAGGTAAAAAACTTGTTGAAGAGGTTACAACACCTCAGGACTGATTTTAATGAAAAAAGGGAGGAAGCTTTCTCCAGAAAGTCTCTTAGATAAATTTTCGCATAAATTTTCTTATTCTAAACTGGTTCGTTTTCATCTGACCACTTCCCAGATTTCCGATGCCCTTAAAAATGTCACCGGCAATCCTGGAGTAATGCAGGGAATTAAGCCTCTATCCAATGTTAATGTGATTGGAAAAGCAGTAACTGTTAAAACGGATGAAAATGATTGGGGTACTTGTGTTAAAGCTATAGATATTGCTGGTAAAGGTGAAATTATTGTTATTAAGGTTGATGGTTATGATCAGGCAGTTTGGGGTGAATTAACTTCAAAAACTGCACAGAAAAAAGGAGTAATATGTACAGTGGTGGACGGCGCAGTAAGGGATATTGAGGCAATTAAAAGGTTAGAATTTCCTGTTTTTTCAAAAAATGTTGTTCCAAATGCTGGAAGTCCCTTAAATCAGGGTAAAACTAATATTCCAATAGAATGTGGAAATGTAACAGTAAAAACCGGAGATTTAATCGCTGGTGATGAATGCGGCCTCGTTGTCATTCCATACGAAAGTTTAAAGGAAGTTATAGATGAAGCTCTGAAGATTAAAAAGGAGGAAGAGGAGATCATCAGAAAAATTGAAAAAGGATATTCACTGTCATCCATTCTGGAATTAAAATAAAAACTTATTTAATGACATGAAATAAATATAACTTCAACTCAAATCTATTCTATTTCATTATATGGGATTTTAACATGCAGAGCACTACTGGATACATTAAAAGTCATAAATGGCAGATTATTGTTTCATTTGCAATCAGTCTATTTTTAATTTTCCTTGTATCTATTATTATAGGTTTACAGGACATTTTAGATGTTTTAAGTCGTACAAATCTTTATTTAATGGCATTTACCATGTTTTTAGGATTTACAATAATATTTGGATGGACATTAAGATGGAAACTGATTTTGGAAGTGCTTCATAGTGCACCTGAATATAAACAGCTTATTTTAATGATGTTTACAAGTCTTTTTGGAAACAACATTACCCCCGGTGCAGCTGGTGGAGAGCCATTACGTGCATATTTACTTGAAAAGTTTGAAAAAGTTCCATTTGAAATTGGATTTGCCTCTGCAAGCGCTGATAGGGTATTTGAATTCTTTCCGTTTGTATTAGTATCTACACTTGCTTCTTATTTGATATTTACATTAAAAATTGGCTTCTGGACCAGTCTACTGGTCAGTTTAATGATAATAATTGCCATGATCTTTTTTGGGCTGATAATATACGTTGGACTTAAAAAAGAAGTAGCAACAAGAGTTATTATTTCTATTGCAAGAAGAATTTATCCTTTTATGATAAAATTAACTTCAAGGAAATCTTCATTTGGTCATGTAAGCGAAAAGTTAATAGAATATATTGAAACATTCACTACAGGATTTCAGGGAGTGTTAAAGGACCATAGAATGTTTATATTAGGAATTTTGATTTCATTTGGGATGTGGGGTCTGGATAACCTTCGTTTTTATCTCACATTTGGAGCTATAGGCTATTATCCTCCTGTTATTCCAATGATAATCATTTATACTATCAGTATTTTGGTTTCAATACTTCCTACATTACCTGGAGCGCTTGGTATTCGTGAAGGAACTATGGTTGCTCTTTTTATTCCGGTAGGTGTTCCTGCTGATGTGGTACTCGCTGTATCTCTGTTAGATCGTTTAGTTACCTACATAATACCAACATTTGTGGGAGCTGTAACAACATTCTACTATGGGAAAAAATACAGAAATAAAAGAAGTAGTGTGGAAGTTGCAAACTGATTTTTAGCAATCAAGATTATTTAGTTCCATGATTTATCAAAACATTTATATTATAGTTTAATTATTTAATATTTAAAAATATCGAAACATTTATATATTGCTTCTTAACATTAGTTATGATATATAAGACTATCGGTTTGATGATAAATGAAAAAGTTGGGTACAATTTCACATTTCACTAACAAAGGTAGAATAATTGTTAGATCTGATCAAACGCCTGGTTTTGGAGTTTCTGTTTTTTCTGAAAATAAAAGAAGAATCGGAACAGTTGTTGATGTTTTTGGACCTACCAAGAAACCATACATCTCAGTTAAGGTCCATGCAAAAAATTCTAAAAACCTGAAAAACCGAGTTGGAGAGACACTGTTTGTATCATCAAAACCTACAAAGAGATGGGGGCGAAAAAAACGAAAGAAAAAATGAAGGTAGATGTTTCAGAAATCGAAAAAGTCGAAACTAAATGCCCGGAATGCGATTCTGAAAAGTTAATTAATGATCACGAGCGCGGAGAGATAGTATGTGGTGCATGTGGTCTTGTTATAGATGATAATCTTGTTGATATGGGGCCAGAATGGAGAGCATTTGACCATGAACAGAGGGATAAAAGAACAAGAGTAGGTGCTCCAATAACTTATACCATCCACGATAAAGGCTTAAGTACCATGATCGACTGGAGAAATAAGGACATCTACGGTAGAGACATCCCTGCAAGAAACCGTGCCCAATGGTATCGTTTAAGGAAATGGCAGAGAAAAATAAGGATTTCTGGCGCTACAGAAAGGAACCTTGCCTTTGCATTGAGTGAACTCGATAGAGACTCTTCAAGGCTAGGTTTACCAAGAAGCGTAAGGGAGGCTGCATCTGTTGTCTACAGAAGTGCGGTTGAAAACAAGCTTATCAGAGGAAGGAGTATTGAGGGAGTAGTTGCAGCATCATTATACGCAGCATGCAGAAGATGCAACGTTCCAAGAACTCTTGATGAGATTGCAGAGGTATCACGTGTAAGTAAAAAAGAAGTTGGAAGAACCTACAGGTTTTTAACACGTGAGCTTAACATAAAATTACCACCAACATCACCAGTTGATTACGTTCCAAGATTTGCAAGTGAATTAAGCCTTTCTGGTGAAGTGCAATCAAAGGCCATTGAAATAATTGAAAAAGCAATGGAAAAAGGTCTTACTTCTGGAAGAGGACCAACAGGAGTTGCAGCAGCAGCTCTGTATATTGCATCTGTGCTTCTTGGTGAGAGAAAAACTCAAAGAGATGTTGCAGATATTGCTGGTGTAACTGAAGTTACCATTCGTAACAGGTACAAAGAGCTCACTGAACAGCTTGATATGGGTGTAACTTTATAGTTACATTCTATTTTTTATTTTTAGATTAAAATAAAACTTATTTATCTGAATTATTCTTTTTTATATAAAGATTTGAAAATGGCAGAGCAGTTATTCCATGAGCAACCACACTAAACAGAACTGTGATGAAGACGGCTAAAATGAAGGTATTTTGCCCTGGAAATGATTCTAAACTTTCTAAAGCTATTAAAGCCAATACTGTCGAGGCCAATCCTCGTGGACCAAACCATCCCATAAATAATATTGAATCAGTGCCTATTTTAGTCTTTATAAGAGATAGAGCCACAGGAATCATGCGGATGATTGTCAGGCTTAATATTGCATAGATTATGATTTGTATGGTGACGTAGGGAATTAAACCCGCTATAATTATTCCTAACATGAAGAAAACTGTCAGATTCAAAAATTGACCTTCGGCTTCTGCAAAATCCATGAGAACTTTACCAGCGTCCCTGGTAACGTATCCTGTTGCCAATCCACCTACAAATGCCGCAATAAACCCACTGCCACCTATTTCATCGGCGATTATAAATGAAATTACTGCAAGAACTAAAAAAGCTATTCGTTGATACTCTGGCGTAATCCAATTTTTATTCCTTGATTTTATAACGATTCCAGAACCTATAAATCCAACAGCTAAACCAACCATAGCTCCTAAACCAATTTGTGTAAGTGCAGTTTGAATAAAGTATCCTCCAGGTGAAAATGATTCCTCGGCCAGTCCAATGGCAATGAAAACCAGTAAGAAAGGCACTGCTAATCCATCGTTTAAACCGCTTTCAATTTCAAGCGCTTCGCGAATTTTATAGGGTATTTTTTGATTTTTAACCACTATCTGTCCTAAAGCTGCATCGGTTGGCGCCAGTACAATCCCTATTATTGCTGCTTCCCAAAGGGTTAAATCAGTAAATAACATTACTGCTGCAGCAATTCCAAGTATTATTGTTGAAATTAGTCCAATGCTGAGTAGTCTTGTGGGTAGACTGTTTAGTTTAAGGTCTTCAAGTTTAACTTTGGAAGCATCTGTAAATAAAACAAGAACAAGAGCTATTTCTGCTATTAAGAGTATTATTGTTGATATCGGTGGTTCTCGAATATCTACAAAGCCGATTATAAGCCAGCCCATTAAAATTCCAGCAAAAATAAATATCATTTGAGCAGTTACAGGAAGTTTATCAATTCTACGAGAAATTATGGCCACAATAAAAACCATGATAAGAAAAAATAAAACTTCGATCATTTTATCAAGATCTAATTTAATTTTAATATTTAAAAATATTTTTACATGAAATTAATTAGGAAAGAGTAGATGATTTAGATAAAATCAGAATCGGCAGTAAAAAGAATTAAACTTAAAGATTTAAAAAAATTGTGGAAAAGAAGATAAAATCTTATCTAAAATATTCTTCCTCTAAAAACAAAAAGAAATGCCACTATAAGGATTATTGCCATAACTATATACCATATTCGTCTTGTTTTTTCAATTTTCATTTTTCTGGCATTAAATTCTTGCTCACATTTTGTTGAACAGAATTTTTCGTCCATTGGAATGGATGTTCCGCACATTGGACAGTGTTTATGTGGTTCAGTCATTTATGCACCTCTATCGGATTTTGATTATCAATAAACATTATTTTTTCATTTAGATATCTGAAATAATACTGGTTCCGATCTTTTCACCATCAACTGCTTTTTGAAGATTCTCAGGATCTTCTCCGTTAACAATTAACGTTTTGATATTTGATCTTTTTATGATTTGTACTGTAGTTATATCCAGAAATTCGTATGTACCTGCTTTATTTTCTTTACTGCTTAAAATGGAAAGCATTTCTCCAGGAGTAATTTCAGTGAACATCTTTGCATCTTTAAATTTGTTTGGATCCTTATCATATAGCCCGTCAACAGATGTGGCGTTTATCATGAGATCAGCATTCACAAATTCTGCAAGAATGCTTCCCACAGCATCAGTACTGTGTGCTGGTTCAGTTCCACCCATTATAACAATTTTACCACTAACTGAGAACTCTAATGCCTCATGGAAATTTTTTGCCACTTGAGGATATGCATCTTCTTCAAGTGCCATAATTAAAAGTTTAGCATTTAATCTTGTAACTTCGATACCTATATCATCACATGCTGCTTCGGATGCTTTAAGTCCCCTGGCTATTTGTATGTAATCTCGGGCTGGCTTCCCACCTCCAACCACTATAAATAGCTGATTTTCGTGACTCATATCTCTTAGAATATCAGCATAATCTTTGAATTTATTGTGGTCATTATTTTTAATTATTATTGAACCGCCAATTGTAATAACTATCTTCATCTAATCACCATAATTAGGAGAGAATAATCTCCACTATTCCATTAATTTGAAGTAATTTTCTATTAATTCGTAGGTATGAAGTTATATAAAAAATCTTCAATCATAATAAAACTAAATTTATGATATTTAAATTTATCTTTTTTACATTTTAGTTAAATTTTTCTTATAAGTTTCATATAATGAAATATTAAGATATCTTATGAGTATAATAAAATAAATAAGATAATTTTTAATCACATTGGGATGAAAATCATGGTAAATCTAGACATAGAACATATAAATAAATCTCTTGTTGAAAATAGATACATTCCAGATGAAAAAACAGCCACAATAGTTTTTATAGCTCTATCTTTAAAGAAACCCATTTTAATTGAAGGTCCTCCAGGTACAGGTAAAACAGAACTTGCAAAGGCACTCGCCAGATCCCTGAACAGAGATTTTTTCAGGATACAGTGTTATGAAGGGATAATGTTTGAGCAGATTGTAGGGGAATGGAACTATCAAAAACAACTTCTGTTTCTAGAGATGGCCAAGATAGAAAAACAGAGTACAGACATCTTCAAGGAAGAATTTTTTATTAAAAGACCCCTCATACGAGCTTTTAAAAATAAAAATTCTTCAGTTATTTTAATAGATGAACTTGATAAAGCAGATGAGGAAGTTGAAAGTTTCTTACTTCAGGCTTTAGCAGAAAAAGAGATTACAGTAAACGACCTTGGAACTTTTAACCTTGAAAATGACATTTTGATGGTTATAACTTCAAATTCCCAAAGACAGCTTTTAGATGAAACAAAGGATCGTTGTTTACACTTATATATTGATTATCCTAGTTTTAAAAGAGAAGAGGAAATAGTAAATATGCACATACCAGAAGCTCCGCAAGAAACCGTAATCAGCATAGTTGAGCTCATGCAAAGAATAAGAAGACTTAAACTTATCAAAAAACCATCTATTCGTGCTACAGTTGACCTAGTTAGAACTATGCTTGCTATGGATAAAGAAGAGTTGGATAATAAATTATTTAATAAGATTCAGGGAGTTATTTTAAAAAATGAAGAAGATAAAGAGAAAGTTCAAAATTTCAGGTCTCTTAAATTATATTAATTGAATTAAAGAAATTAGAAAAACTTCGATTTAAAACTTAAATTTTGATAATATGAAGGATAAAATAATTGAATTATCAAGTTCTTTACGTGCTGCTGGTCTCCCTGTTAGCATACGAAGTACAAAAACAGCTTATAAATCAGCTCTTTTAATAGATTACAATATTGAAACTCTAAGAGAAGCTTTAGCCTGTGTTTACGTTAAAGATCCTGAGCAGCGGGAAAAATTTGACATGATCTTCGACATGATTTTTGGAAAAATGGTGCAGCAAAATGAAACTAAAGAATCAGGAAAATTAAATGGATCCACATTAAATCC
Organism: Methanobacterium sp. UBA176; assembly: GCA_002505765.1. Lineage (GTDB taxonomy): Archaea > Methanobacteriota > Methanobacteria > Methanobacteriales > Methanobacteriaceae > Methanobacterium_D. The sequence continues at coordinate 32,466 of DAVZ01000049.1, forward strand.
AAGAGAAATAAAAGGACAGCAGCATAATAATACTCAAGAATCCAGAAATGAATCCAGAAAAATAAATAAGGCTGTAATTGGCCTATCACAAGAAATACAGAATATGTACATAAATAAGAGATTTGAGGGCTCTGGAGAATCGAATGGAAAAAAACAAAGTTATAAAGATAGTGGAAAATACGGTGGAAAATTGAATTCTGGAATTAGCAGAATGGATAATAAAACACGTCAAAAAGCTGTAAAAAGACTTATAGATAGCGGTTATAAAACTGAAGATGTTTTTAAAGCTTTAAATCAACATGATATTAAATCCAATATAGAAAAAATGAGTTTTACAGATCTTCTTACTCTAAACAGCATGACCTTAAACCAGCTGTATCCAGAGATCATGGATTCATGCCAAAAACTTGGCAAAAAGATTGCTACAAAAAGGTCAAGACGCTTTAAGACGTCATCTAAAGGAAGAGTTAATATCAGGAAAACTATCAGGAAAAATATGAAGCATGGAGGAATTTTCTTAGAGAAAGTGAATGAAAAACCAAAGCTAAGTAAAATGAATCATTTTTTCTTAAGTGATATAAGTGCTTCGTGCGATTGGATTAGCAACTGGTTTTTCTGTATTATTTACTCATCTGGGAGGGTTTTTAATAAGGCAAGAGTATTTGAATATGATAATGAACTAATCGAGGTCACATCGGCACTTGATGAACCAACTATCGAGATGGCCTCTGATAATTTATTTGAATTTAGAAAAAAGAATGAAATGGTAAATAGATGTTCAAATATGTTTTCATCATTTAAAAGCTTCTTAGAGCAAGCAGATATTAATAATAAATCATATATAATCATTTTAAGTGATTGCAGAGACTGGATGGGGCCAAAAGTATCCAAAAGACCAAAAAGTGCGGATTTAATTGCAGATATAGTAGAAAAATCAAAGAGAGTATTGATATTAAATCCAGAGCCAAAAGTTCTATGGAATAAAATAGATAGCTGTGTTTCATTCTATGAAGAGGCTGGAGCTGAACTCTTTAATGTTCAGAATCTGGAACAATTGGCCAATTTGATAGCTGATGTTTAAAATTTATTTTTGTTGTATGATCCAATAAACTGTATTAAATTAAAATTTATGTTTCGGGAATTAATTTACTCATGTTGAATAAATTTAAAATAATTTTTTGATTATTATTTATTTAAACTTGAATATAGAAATAATATAAATAAAATAATCATTAATCCCGATCTTTTGAAATTTATAAATAACATATTAATTTACTTTACTATCATTAAGGAGAGATTATTTTGACTGAAGTATCATCAAAAGAATTATATGAGTTTAAAAGGACCATTGAAGAACTTGCAGATAAGAAAGGGAGGGGCACGGAACTTGTATCTGTTTATATACCTCCAGATAAGCAAATAAGCGATGTTGTAAAACATATGAGGGAGGAATTAAGCCAGAGTGCAAATATTAAGAGCAAATCAACAAAAAAGAATGTACAATCTGCAATTGAGGTAATTATGCAGAGATTAAAACTCTTTCCAAGACCTCCTGAACATGGATTACTTCTTTTCGTTGGAATGATTCCCAAGGGCGGTCCTGGAACTGAAAAAATGGAGACATATGTTTTTGAACCTCCAGAACCTATACAAACCTATACCTATCACTGTAACTCTGAATTCTATCTTGAACCTTTACAGGAAATGATTGATGTTAAAGAAACTTATGGTCTTGCAGTTTTAGATAGAAAAGAAGCTACAATTGCAACATTACGTGGTAAACGTATAAATATTGTAAAAACTCTTACAAGCGGCGTTCCTGGTAAGCACAAAGCTGGTGGACAATCTCAGAGAAGATTCGATCGTTTAATCGAGCTTGCAGCCCATGAATTCCTTAAAAGGATCGGAGATCACATGAACGATGCTTTTCTACCGATAGAGGATTTAAAAGGCATAATACTGGGTGGTCCGGGTCATACAAAAGAAGATTTCTATAAGGGAGATTATTTACACTATGAGCTTAAAGAAAAAGTAATTACCACTGTAGATACATCTTATACTGGTGAATTTGGGATAAGAGAAGTTATTGACAAATCTATGGATGTTTTAACAGAAATAGATATTATGCGTGAAAAAAAGCTTGTGCAGAGGTTTTTAATGGAACTCATAAATGAAGACGGGCTTGCATCTTATGGAGAAGCTGATGTAAGGAAGAATCTTGAAATGGGGGCTGTTGAAGTCTTATTACTTTCAGAAGGCATTAAATCAAACCGAGAAACATATGAATGCCCTGTGTGTAGCTGCGTTCAGGAAAAAACAGTTAAAAATGCAGATGAATCTGAAGAAATGAAATGTCCAGAGTGCGGAGAAAAAATGAAGGAAAGCGGGGCTAAAGATATTATTGATGACTTTGTGGACATGGCTGAAGAAGTAGGTTCTGAAGTTGAGATAATATCAACAGAAACAGAGGAAGGGATGCAACTTTTGAGAGCTTTTGGTGGGTTCGCTGCTATTTTGAGATATAGAGTATAAAAATTAGAATATATCCCTTTTTAATGCTTAAAAATTTAAATAAAGAGGGAAGTAAGTTATCCCAATCTACTGACGCGAATCAACGATTTAACAGGTACCATTCCAATATCTGAAATTCCTTTTTTGTCAATGAGGACAACAACACCTACTGTATTTGCACCGAGACCTTTTAGCATATTAATTGCTTCGGTAATGGTTTTTCCGCTGGTTATAACATCATCTACAATAACCACTTTTTTGCCTTCAACTGATGCGAAATTGCTGCTTATAGCTCCTTTTGCATCTTCTGTTTTTCTGTGTTTTTTGGGGTGGAAAATTGTTATGTCTGCGCCAATTATTTCGGCCATCATTGTGGCAAATGGGACTCCACTTACAGTTATACCTACAACAACCTCAATATCACTGATTTCAAGGGCTATATCAGCCATAGCTGCAGATACATTCATCATACGTGTAGAACTGCTGCCTAAATTTTTCCAGTCAATTGCAAAATCAATCGGGGCTTTTTGAGTCTTGGATTCGATATTTTTACCGCTTTTCTGTAAAATTAGCCATCTGGCGGTGTCTTTAGAGACATTAAGTTCGTCTGCTATTTCTCCGGTAGTAAAACCCCTTCTCCTTAATTCATAAGCATTTTTTATAAGCTCTTCATTCATAAAAACACATCCATTTAATTAGAGGCAATTTAATTCCTGTAAATAATTATCTTAAATTAATTGGTAATTCATATAAAATTTATTATATTGCTATAATCTTATAATTATTTTCTATCCTGATATTTTTAAATTTTATTTAGATCAATCACTATTTTTGACCGTAAACGACATCTAATATTCATTTAATTTAACAGGAGCATTTTCTTTAGCAGATTTCATGGCTGCAGTGACTACTTTTAAGGCGTAAATTCCATCTTCACCTGTAATTTTTGGTTCTTCATCATTTTTCACTGCAGATAAAAATGAGCTTAATTCTTCCTTTAAAGGTTCTTTGTATTCTATATCTACATTTTGAGTTGATTTACCGTACAAATTAACAGTTTGATCGATATAATCAATAGCTATTATCCCATCCACACCAGTAATTTCAAGTTTTCTCTTTTTATAAGGAGTAAGCCAGTTTACTTCAAGCATACCAATAATTCCATTTTCAAATGTACTCATTATCTCTGCATGGTCTTCATACTCACATTTTTCTAATCTACTACCCATATGAGCATATATTTGAGAAACAGGACTATCAAAGAGATGAAACATTATATCAACTTCATGAATGGCCAGATCTACAGTAACTCCAACGTCTTTTATTCGGGGTGGAAATGGCCCAACTCTTTTGGCAGATGCAGATACAACTTCCCCAATAATCCCATCTTTAATAAGTTTCTTTGCCTTTCCAACCGCAGGATTGAATCTTTCAACGTGTCCTGTTGCCAGTTTGACTCCATTATCCTTTGCGGCTTTAACCATGGATTTTGCTTCTCTTAGGGTAAATGCTATTGGTTTTTCCACCATTACGTGTTTCCCATATTCAATTGCATCCATAACAACGTTGAAATGATGGGTTGTTGGTACACAGACGCTGACTGCATCTATTTCAGGCATTTTAAGAATGTCATTATAATCTACAAAGCTTGATGCGTTGTATTTTTTTGCTACTTCTTCTACTTTTGCTTTCATAAGGTCTGATACTGCCATAAGATTAGCATTTTCAATTTTAGAATATACTCTGGCGTGGTTGTTGCCCATTGCTCCAACACCGATTACACCTACATTTATTTTATTCATGCATATTCCTCCATCATTTTTGTAGCTGCTTTTTTACCCAGCTCTTCTGCATCCTTTATTGAACCGCTTAATTTAACTTTAGAAAGTATTTCACCTTCTTTTGTAAGTAGAATGCTAAATAAATTTAATTTATCATTGTTTGCCACTGCAGATACTCCAAGTGGCCATTGGCATCCCACTCCAAGCTCTTCAAGAACAGTTTTTTCTGCCTTTACTTCTTGCAGCGAATTAAAGTGAGTTATCTTCTCCAAATATTTACGAAAGCTACTATCGCTCCTTGCAACAACGGCCAGTGCTCCCTGCCCTGCTGCCGGAGTGAAATATTCAAGTGGAAATACTTTTTTAATGTGGTTAGAAAGTCCAAGTCTTTTAAGACCAGCTTTAGCCATTATTGTGGCATCATATTCTCCATTCTCAACTTTCTTAACTCTTGTATCTATATTCCCTCTTATTGGTTTTATATTTAGGTTTTTTTTATGATAATTACAGAAGGCCTCCCTCCGAAGGCTGCTTGTTCCTAATGATGCTCCTTCATTTAATTCATCCCAATCATAGGGGGAAACAAGTACTTCATTTGGGGATTCTCTTTTAGGAACAGCTAAAATCTCTAAATCTTCTGAAAGTACTGTTGGAAGGTCTTTTAAGCTGTGTACCGCAAAATCGACCTCTTCTTCTAAAACTGCCTTGTCCAGTTCTTTGGTGAATATACCCTTTATGTCTATGGTATATAGTTGAGAATCGGTGATTTTATCACCAGTTGTTCTTATTATCTTGATTTCAATATCTTCATTTATTATTTTGGATAACTGATAGATTATATTTTTGGTCTGTGTCATGGCTAGATTGCTTCCTCTGGTACCCACTTTCAAAGAATCCTCTCCAAAATAGTTTAACATTAAAATTAATTGTTAAATATTATTCAATAGTTTTTGCTATTAAAAATATTTTCCTCACAAATTTTGTAATATTTCTTAATATCTGGATTTTAAATAATTTCTGCTTTAATTAATAAATAGGTTTAGTTTTCAAGTAGAAATAATCCAAAATAGTCATTTATTCATCTTTTACTCTGATCAGAAAATATGGATCTGTAGATTAAAAGTATCATTTTGGAGTTCATTCGGGATGCTTCTTCAATTGCATCATTATATTTGTTCATGTACTTATATTTCCTTTTTATTCTACTTTTAATATTTTTTCCAAGTTCATCAACCAGTATAAGGGAAATTTGTTCGTTTAACTGGTTCAAGAATTCCACAGTGGAATCTTCGTCAATTTCTTCGCAGGTTATTCCATATTTTCCTCCAAAAATAAGGGTTGAATTATTGAAATCTTTAATAATATCCATTGACTTCTTTATAGCAGTAACGTTAAGCCCGGGATTGATTTCTTCAATTACTGTGCTTTCTTTATAATTTCTAATGGAAGTACGGCCTTTAATACCACTAAATTTTTTTAAACCTTTTTTTATTTGGCTAATAGGGGTGTTAATGGTTAAAGCCGCACATATTGCACAAAGCACATTGTTTAAATGATGTTCTGCTGGAGCAAATGTTTCAACCATAAATTCAGTATTTAACGAATCGCCATTTGTGGATTTTAAATTCTTTATTTTAGCTCTAAAGATGGTTTTATCAAGTCCAAATTTAATATCAGAAGCATAGGCATTTGCCTCATCATTTAAACCAAAAGTATTTATTTTTGATTCAATATGGGAATAGTAACTGGTGAAAGAATCAAAATCACAGACTGTAATTTTACTTTTAAACATCTGCGACTTGGCAAGGCTTGCATTCATTTTCCCTGACGCCACTAGATAATTTTCAGCAATATTGGTGATTATGCCTGTCTCTGCAAGTCCAGTACCCCCAAGAGAAGTTTCAAAAATGCAGATTCCAGGGTTAAAAACTTCACCTAACTCCCATGCTGTTATTATACTTGCCGGGGTTATGCTTACGTCATTTTTCAAAAGATGGATTTTCATATCTTTAATAACTTCAATACCCAGACTACTTAAAATTAATGGATCTTTTTGGATGAATATTTCTTTTAACATCCAGACAACGCTTGTTTTACCTTTAACGCCTGTTACTTCTATTACAGGGACTTTAATTTTCTCTTTCATTAAAAAATTAACCGCTTCATGATGGGTTAGGTCAATTTTAGCATCAGTTTTACAGTGTATGGGGGCAACAATTAAAAAATCATCTTCAGCTTTTATCTGGTCTAAGAATTTACTTTCTATAAATTTTATCCCTTTTTTAGTCAGAGATTTCTTTATTTCATCAGAAACTGTGTTATATATATCCAGTACAGATACTTTAAATTCTGAATGTTTTAAAAATTCTGAGGCAATTAAAGTCCCACCATGAGTCATATCAATAATCAAGACGTTCATCAGGTCTCCATCCTAAATTAGATATTCAATTTAAAATCATTCGAGGTCTATTCCACCTTTAATAAGTTTTTCTCTTACTTTTTTATAGAAGTCCTTGGTTAATCTTACAAAATAAGCATTATTCTTGGATTTAGAGAATATAACTTCTTCCATGTAATTGATTTCTTCCTCATACTGGCCATCTATTACAGCCTTGGCTTTTTTACCTTCTCTTAAAAGTCTTACCTTTATCACGCTACTTCCTGAAACTACTGTGGGACGTGATCCAAGTTTGAATGGACATATGGGAACTATTATAAATGCATCTACTCGTGGATCGACTATTGGTCCGCCTGCAGACATTGCATAAGCAGTTGAACCACTTGGAGTTGCAATTATTAGTCCATCAGCTCTTAGTTCTTCAACCTGTTCTTCATCAACCTTTATTTCAAGATGGAGCATTTTTGCAGGCATTCTGGTCATGAGTACTACTTCATTAAGTGCTGGGGCTAATTTGCGGTTATGCCAGACTTCAAGCCGTGTACGTTCTTCAATAAAATACTTACCATCCAGTACCTCTTTAAGTGCATGAAATGTCTCTTCAGGGGCAATTTCTGTAAGAAAACCAACAGTACCCATATTGATGCCAAATATGGGTATTTTTCTACTATTAATAAGGCTTTGAGTTCTTAAAATTGTTCCATCACCCCCAATGGTAATTATAATATCTACATCCATTTCGTCAATTTCACAGCTTAAGTCATGAAATCTTCGAAGTTCACTAACGATTTGACGATCTAAAAAAACTTCAATATTTTTCTTGATTAAAAAATCTGCAATTTCTTCGGCAAGTTCCACACCTCTGTGAATATCATGACGTGTTACAATACCTATACGCATTATGAGGCCTCCATAATTCTCAATAAATCTTTAAGAATATTCAAATTACATGATGCAATTATAGATGTCCTTTCTTTAACATTTAATTTGTTGTTTATTTGTTTTCCATTTGCATCAGTTACAATACCGCCAGATTCTTCTATTATAAGTTTTGCAGCTGCTATATCAACAATTCTTACATTGCCCCTAATATCTAGAAAAGTGTCGTATGTTCCATCAGCAACATAACATAGTTCAATAGCCACAGAACCAAGTAACCTGATCCTTTTTACGGTATTAAAGAGTTTATTCATTTGTACTGCTTTAGGTCCACGAATATATGCCCCTATGAAAGAACCAGAAATTTTTTCACGGGAAGATGTAGATACTCTTTCTCCATTTAAATAAGCACCATTACCTTTAAATCCTTCGTAAATGTCTCTAGCGGCAAAATTTTTAACAAAGCCCATTTTAATATCATTTATTGATACAGAATCCAATTCACTGCTAAAGGCGATGGCAATTGAAATTGCATAGGCAGGGATATTTTTCACCGCATTTACAGTACCATCGAGTGGATCAACGATGAAAATGACTTCAGCATCTCCATCACCAATTTTTAGTTCTCCAATTTCTTCACTAACAAGAATCACGGGTTTACCAGTATTTTTTAGAACCTGGATTACTTTTTCTTCAGCAACTTCATCAATTAATTTGGTTGGAGTACCATCAGCACCCATTTTTAATATTTTATCTGCTTTTTTGCTGCCTACAAGTGGTGAAATGGATTTTTCAACTTCTGCAATTATTTCATATGATACATCTCTCCAGAAGTTCATATCTTCTTTTTTCATGTTTTTACTCCAGGTAAACAGCAGCAGCAACTACGGATCCTTCATTTTGCACTACGTGGCTTATTTTTTCCACTATTATTTCTTTTATATCCAGTTTCCTTATTTTCATCATTTCTTTTACCATAAATACAGCAATTTCTTTTACTTCTTCTGGATCTATATTTACTTCTGAATGTTCCACCACACATCCGAAACTATCGGATGTTGCAACCGCTATTGCAGCTGTAATAGTATCACCTTTCTTTTTTGAAGTTTTATGGGCCATAACACAGTTTATCATATCACCTGGTGTTAATTCAGGAAGTTTAATAAATTTAGAACCGTTAGGAATTATACTTGATACTTTAATTAGATTCACATTCCCTATTCCAGCATCTAACAGTGCATTATCAAATGAATTAAGTTTACTTGGACCTTCTGCCTTTCCAGATGTTATTGCTATTTTCATGTTTTATCACTCAAGATTTAAATATTGTAAAAGATAAACCTATTTTGTCTTATAAATTTTAAAACGTTTATCATTGTAGATATCTTATTATTATAATTTCAGATTATCTATATAACGTTTATATTCACATAAAACTAAAATACATTTAGTTTTTAAGATTAAAGAGCCCAGATTGAGATTGGATCAATATATAATGCTAAATATTTTCTTAAACTTCTTAAAGGTTCTTTAATTCTGCTAACTGGAGGTAAATATCATGTCAAAGAAGGTTGTAGAGGTCAAAACATTAAAGGTAGGTAAATATGTCATATTGGACGGTGAAGCATCAAAAATTACAAGTATTCAAACATCATCCCCAGGTAAACACGGGGCAGCAAAGGCAAGGGTGGAAGCTGTAGGAATATTTGACGGCCAAAAAAGAAGTCTGGTTAAACCAGTAGATGCCAAGTGTGATGTGCCTATTATTGATAAAAGAGTAGGACAGGTACTTGCTTTAATGGGAAAGGACGTTCAGCTAATGGATCTTGAATCTTACGAAACATTTGAATTGCCCGTACCTGACGAGCTTAAAAATGACCTTGTTGAAGGCGCAGAAGTGGATTATATCGAAGCTATGGGTAAACAGAAAATAATGAGAGTTAAATAGTTATTTATCCTATTATTTTTATATATTTTAGTTTTTAGATGGTATGATGCTGCTTCACACTCAAAATCGCTCAAAATTCGCTTTTTCACAGACATATGGGGAATTTAAATCAATTGAATCAAATAATAAATATGGTATCATTGGATTGCCCTTTGACAGTACTTCTACATATAAAACAGGGTCAAGATTTGGTCCAGGGGCAGTCCGTGAAGCATCATATAATTTTGAAAGATATAATCTAGTTTTAGATGAAAAACTGGATATACCTCTTTTTGATTTTGGAGATATTGATGTAATTCATGGTAATTTTAAAAAAACATGCTCAATTATTCAATCAACAATAACTGAAATTTTAGATAATGATGTTACGCCAATATCTATTGGTGGTGAGCATACAGTTAGTTATGGGGTTTTAAAAGCATTGGATATTGAAAAAACGACAGTCATTCATTTTGATGCCCATATGGATTTAAGTCAAAAGTACATGGGAGAAAAATATTCTCATGCAACTGTAATGCGCAGAATTTTTGATTTAAATCCTGAAAAAATAATTCAAATTGGTATAAGGTCGTCTTCTAAAGAAGAAAAGATATTTGCAGATGAAAACCAGATAACCTTTTTTACGTCATATGATGTTAATAAAGAAATAAATGCAGTAAAAGAAACTATTCAAAGCATTGAAGGGCCTTTATATGTAAGTTTAGACATTGATGTGCTCGATCCAGCATATGCGCCTAGTGTTAGTACTCCTTCTTCTTGTGGATTGACTCCCTTCCAACTTGAAACCATGGTTCATTGTTTAAAAGGGAAAGAAGTAATAGGGTTCGATTTAGTAGAAGTTTCTTCAACTAAAGTTGGTGATATTACTTCAATTAATGGTGCAAAAGCTATTTACGACTTTTTGTGCACTCAATAAATAAATAATTGTTTTTAAGGACTTATACATATTTTTAAAATTTATATATCATGATCAATTAATAAATAGTCATATATAATTATATGGATAAAAATAACCTGAAATGCTTTTATTAAAGCGTTTAAATGATTTTATGACAAATAGCATAATAAAAAATGGTTTATAGCTTTTAATTAGTGTTTTGAATATTTCAGCAATTTAGTAATATAATCAGGAGATGTTATAATGAATACAAGAGAAATTAAACTTTCTGGTCACATTATTGACTCTTTAACGCTTCCAAAGACACTTGATCTTATAATGGATATGGGTGGGGATTTTGAAATCCTTAATATACATGTTGGAAAACATAAAAAAGATATAAGTCATGCCCACATCAGGGTTATAGGAAAAGATGAAGCTCATCTGGGTGAAATACTTGACGAATTAACTGAAATAGGGGCAGTAATTGTAGAAATTAAGAAAGTTGAACTGCAGAAATCGCAGAAAGATAAAACACTCCCTGATGACTTCTATTCAACAACAAATCATCCTACACTCGTCAGATACAACGATAAATGGATAAAAGTGGAAGATATAGAAATGGACTGCATGATAGTAATTGATCCAGAAAATGAGAAGGCACAGTGCTTGCCTATAGGTAAAATTAAGAAAGGTGACCTTGTAGTTATTGGAAGAGAAGGTATAAAAGTAATTCCTCCAGAAAGGCCACGTGGCAAAAAAGGTGTATTTGAATTCATGTCCAGCGAAGCTTCATCAGAAAAGCCAGTAAGATCGATAATTGAACGAATTGCTTCTGAAATTAGAGAAATTAAGGAAAAAAGAGGTAAAATAGCTATTGTGGCCGGACCAGCAATAATTCACACGGGTTCTGCACCAATTCTTGCTAAAATGATAAGAGAAGGTATAATCGACATTTTATTTGCTGGAAATGCTCTTGCAACCCATGATATTGAAAATGCACTTTATGGGACCTCATTGGGGGTATGTACCCAACATGGAGAGGCAGTTGTTCGGGGACACAGACACCATATTTATGCCATTAATGAAATTAATAAGGCAGGTTCAATAAAAGAGGCTGTAGAAAAAGGGGTGTTAAAATCGGGAATAATGTACGAATGCGTAAAAAACAAGGTTCCATTTGTACTTGCAGGTTCAATAAGGGATGATGGACCTCTTCCAGATGTAATAACTGATGTAATTGAAGCACAGGATGAAATGAGAAAATATGCACATGATGTTGATATGGTTATAATGATTGCTACCATGCTTCACTCCATAGCAGTTGGAAACATACTACCATCCTCTGTAAAGAGCATATGTGTGGACATAAATCCTGCAACTGTCACAAAACTGGCAGATAGAGGTAGTGCCCAGGTTGTAAGTATAGTTACAGATGTTGGAGCATTTTTACCAGTTTTATATGAAAATCTAGAAGGATTGGACTGTAAAAAATAAATGTTTTATGGTTTTAGAGGCTGTTCAATAATTCAAAATCAGAGAAAAGATAAGGGCAAATAGGGCTTTCGAAGACTCTGTTTTCGATGTTGAAGG
>DAVZ01000051.1 GCA_002505765.1 Methanobacterium sp. UBA176
TTTCTAACTCCTTAAAATCTGTCAAAAATCATATTTTACGCATCGAAAACAGAGTTTTTCGAATGCTTCGATTTTTGAGGGTTTTGCTGTTCAAGAATCAAAAAGATTCCCTTCAACTTCGAAAACAGAGTTTTCAAAAGCCCTATTTGCCCTTATTTTTTTCTCTGATTTTGAATTATTTGGACAGCCTCTTTTACTGAAAAAACAACTACTGAACCTTCATATGATATATCAATGTCTTAATAATTTTAATTTGTTACCCCATATACAAGTAGTTGATGCGTTAAATTGTAAATTTTAACCTGAAAGAAATCTGTTTCTCTCTCCATAACCAGAACCTTTTTTTTTATTCTGTAATTTCAAAACTTTCCACATTATACATCAATGTTTTATGCAGTAAATTGCATGCTATAACCGATGCAATTATTGATGAACTTACAATCATCCACATAATAATGATTTGAATTGTTGCTGCATACAATGGATCCATTCCTCCAAGCAAAAGTCCTACCATAGCACCAGGTATAAATATAATTCCTGTTGTCTGTAGGTTGTTTAACTGAGGAATTACAGCTGAATTTATAGATTTTTTTATGAAAGGTTTTGAAGCCTGCATGTCTGTAGCTCCAAGTGATAGATACCCGTGTAAAATGTTTTCATTTGATTTAAATTCATTTAAAAGCCCTTTTAAGCTTAATGAAATTCCATTTGTAGTATTTCCAACAATAATTCCCATAAATGGTATTATAAATACAGGTTCAGGTTCAATTATGCCTGAAAGATTGAGGATCAGTAATGAGATTATTGATACAATAAGCAAAGATAGGGATGTATGGGTAAAAATTTTATATTTCACAGCCCTTTTTCCATTCTCTTTTATCTTCAAATTTTTTGAAATAACAGCTGATGCCACTGTAATCATCACAAAAACCATTAAAAGACTGAATATAATATCAAGATTAAATATAACATCCACAACAAATCCAAGAATTAAAAGTTGAATGAATGCTGCCCCTCCAGCCACTATTAACTCCTTTTCAAGTTCAAGTTCCTCTTTTTTAACTACAATCAAAGCCAAAATCAAAAATGAAATTGAAATAAGGATTGCAAATATATCTATTCCAAACATATTTTCAGGTTTTATTTTATGACATATAAACCTGGCTGTATCACAATAAAAGACTGTAAAAACTACATTTTTTTACAGGTCAAAATCGAAGCTTACGAAAAAACGAAGTAGAAAAATCGAAAAAATAGATAATAAGGAAGCCGTCTATTATGGTACTTAAATCTTCATTACAGGTACTGTACATGCTAATAACAACCATTATAGACAATAAAGTATGCTACTATGATGTTCAACCAGTTATATAATTCCAGATATGGCCAGGTGTGGGGGGTATGGGTCTCATCACCCTATCATCGTTCAAACAGTTATATAATACAGATATTGGTAATGTAAAAAACGATTTTCTGGCAAAATTAATGATCAACTCGGGGAGGAGTTCAACCTCCAGACAGTGTGCCTGCAACTGGATCAAATGAACAAATTGTAATGGCTGCAGTAAACAAAAACTACTAATATAGATAATACATATAACAGGATTATTAGTAAACTATTTAATACTGGCTGTTTTAATGGTTTTAGGTGGATTCATTGGTTCTAAAAGGAAATAAGATCATGATTTTTACTTTTTACTCTTGAATAAGCAATTTTCGATTTATTTTTAAATATAGCAACCCTGTGGCTAAAATAGTCAATATGGTGAAAATAAAAATTGCAATTCCTTAAATTTATTTTATCTATAATAAAAAATATTAAAAAATTATTATAACTGGTTAAAACATAAGAAATGTTATAAGTTATGAGAGGTGAAAATCGTGAAATATATTGTTTTGGGGCAATGGACCGATCAGGGAAGGAAAACTACTAAAGATGCTAAAAAAAGAATTGAAACTGCACAAAATCTAGTAAAAGAACAAAATGGGAGTATAAGCCTTTGTTTTACCATGGGTGAATACGATTTTGTCGCAATTATTGACATGCCCGACGAAGAGAGTATGGTAAAAGTTCTCATGAAACTTAACATTATAGGCAATGTTAAAACTAAAACTCTTAAAGCTTGGACCGATTCTGAGTTCGTGAAAATAGTTTCTGAACTTTAATTAAAGAAGTTGGCAAAAAAAAGAGATCATTAAAGTAAATAATAAAAATACTTAAAAATAATAACATAGTGGCAGAGTATATGTTTGATTAGGAACTGGAAAAGGTTCATTTTATTTTATCTTATTTTTTTAATGAGTGAACATTCCCATAACAAAACATATGAATATTTCTTCTATAAATTTTTTATTTTAATTACTCCCTAACATAGTGACCATATGGCTAAAAATGTTTAGTTCAATGAGAAATATTCTAAATATAAAAAAATTTAAAAAAGTGGATAAAAAAAATATTAATTATCTAGGGGTTGTAAAGTTATTGGGGGTTGAGCAGATTTGTTGAAATATTTCTGACTTGATATGTCTTACTGAAAGAACAA
>DAVZ01000027.1 GCA_002505765.1 Methanobacterium sp. UBA176
GAAATATTGATTCCAACATGTGAAAATCAGAGATTTTTCACTGTGAAAAATTGAAAATTTTTCAACACCAGTTAACCTTACAGTCCCAAAAAAATAGAAATTTATTTTACAAGAAAGAGATTTTAATGGTAAAAATTTTATCACATTTATATTAATATTGATATAATGACTATAAGTATTATTGAGTTGAATAAATGGATAAGTTCCAGCGAAAAATGGAAGAAATAAGTCGAATATCCAGAGAAATGTCTGAAGAAGAAGTGAATAAGGCCATGGCAGCACAGAAAAAAATATGCCTGTCCCTGGATGTCCAACATAAAATGATTGTATGAGTTGGAAAAAATGAGGTACTTTTTTGTGACTTAGGTGAATCAGAAGGATGTGAAATAAATAAAATACAATGTTTATGCCCAACATGCCCTGTAGCAGATGACTATAGACTTAAATTCTCTTTTTTCTGCAATAATGGAAGCGAACAGGAACAACATCAAAAACAACACGAATTGGATGTAATAACAGGCGGAGAATAACTTCTCTTTTTATTTTTGATCCTTTCATAGAAAAAATTATTTATTTTTAATATTTACAAATATGATTAAGTTAAAGCAGGTAGTGTTTAAATGACTGCAATAATTTATTCAGAAGAATATAAAAACCATAATACAGGTAGTCATCCAGAAAACCAGAAAAGATTGGATGCTATAGTTAATTCCCTTAAAAATGAAGGTTTTTGGGATAAAATTGATGTAATAACCCCACATAATGCATCAGATGATGATCTTTTAAGAGTCCATACAGAAAAGCATGTAAAATATATCAAGACCTTGTGTGAAAGGGGAGGAGGTTACATAGACTATGATACAATTGCATCACCCCAAAGCTATGAAACAGCCCGACTGGCAGCTGGAGGTGCAATTAAAGCAGGGGATTTAGTTTTCAATAATGGAATTGATGCTTATTCCATTTCAAGACCGCCTGGACACCATGCTACTCAAGATAGGGCTATGGGATTCTGTCTTTTCAATAATCTCGCCATTTCGCTGGAATATCTTAGAAATAAATATAAAATAAAAAAATTTTTAATATTAGATTTTGATGTTCATTATGGCAATGGAACTGCAGAAATATTCTATGACGATCCAGATGTCCTCTACATTTCTATTCATCAAAATCCAGCAACTATTTTTCCAGGATCGGGCTTTGTAGAAGAAACTGGTGCTGGAAAAGGTGAAGGATATAATCTTAACATACCCATGGCTCCAGGATCAACAACTGATGATTATATTTTTATATTGGAAAGGATTCTTGGACCTGTAGCTTCTAAATTTAATGCTGACTTCTATTTTCTGGATGCAGGGTTTGATGGTCATATTAATGATCCTCTTTCAAGTCTCGCACTCACTGATGAATTTTATGAATACATAATAGCTAAAATGAAAAGTATAACCAAATCAATGGCTTTAATTTTAGAGGGAGGATATAATTTAGATGTGCTTGGAAGGTGCAACGTTAAAATGATAAATGCACTAAATAATATAAACAGTGAAGATTATTATAAACATGAACCTGAAGTCAGAGACGTTAATCTATACACATTTAACCAGATAAAAGATGTATTCTCCCCATTTTTTGAATTTTAGTGGTGATATTCATGGAAAAATTGAGATTTCAGCAAGCTCAGTTACTAATTAAAGAGGCAGGGAAATCCAAAGCCCAATGTGAAAAACTTAAATCTCCAAAAAAAGGTAAAATAAACGCTGATTTATTCAGTGAAGTTATAAATGAATTGATGGAAGCTGAAGAGTTTATTTACTCAAGCAGACCCACCCATAATCTTAACCAGAAAGATTCCTATGAATTCTGTAATAAAATAATTGGTATAAGAAATAAACTGGATGAAATACTTGCTGATTTTGGCGTGATTGAAAAAGAAAGCGTTGCTGAGAAAATAAAAAAACTATCCCGGGATATTCTTATTTTAACCACCAGAAGCAATTTTAAAAAATCCTTTACAAAATTCGGAATTGACCCCCAGCGAGTAGTTGTGGCTGGAGTGCCGCTCCAGGTGGAAGACATGAAAATTTTAAACCCTAAAATACCTGAATCTGCGCTTGGAGGAATTTCAAAGAAAATAGAGCACGTGAAAAACGATATAGAAAGAAAAATCAGCGCTTTTAATCTGGATAAAATTTATGTGATAGTTGAAAATGACAAAGCTGGTGAAGTCCTGGGAAAAAGGGCAAAAGAGCTTTATGGAGCAGAGATAATTGCCATTAGTGATCTAAAAGATATTACAGCAGAAGAGATCATTCATCTTATTTCCTGAATCATTTACTTCTTTTTTTAATTAGTGGTTAAAATAGGTTTTACTAATTTTTTAATTACATTTATAAATCAGTTGCCATGTATTATGATATATATCGATTAGTCATCAAAAATTTGGATAAGCATATGCAATAAAGACTTGGCTTAAATGTTTAATTATGAACTTAAGTGCTTTAATCGGGGTGAACAAGCTTGTCAGAGAAATGTCTTCCAGATACACAAGATAATATACCTGAAATTCCTGTGCATCTTACACGGGTTGGAGTAAAGGGGGTTAAAAAACTTTTAAAAATTGAAAGAGTAGGAAAAAGGCCTATTATACTCTTACCGACCTTCGATGCATTTGTGGATCTCCCCAGCAAGCAGAGGGGAATTCATATGTCCAGAAATCCAGAAGCAATAAGTGATGTACTTGAAGAAGTGGTATACGGCTCGACACTTGAAATAGAATCATTATGCGCTGAAATAGTTAACAATCTGCTCAAAAAGCATAAATATGCAAGAAGAGCAGAGGTAAGCATGAAAAGCGATCTTATGGTTATGAAAAAATCCCCAATCACTGATTTGAAGACCCAGGAAATGACCAACATCATGGCAGATGCCACAGGTTACAGAGATGGAGACAAAATAATAATCAGGAAAATGATCGGTGCAGAAGTAATAGGAATGACTGCATGTCCCTGTGCCCAGGAATCAGTGCGTGAAACATCGAAAGAAAGGCTCCTTGAATTTCTGGATGAAGAAACCTCAGAAAAGGTTCTTAACTCTGTTTCTCTTGCCTCACACAACCAGAGGGGAAGGGGAATGATAATGATGGAAGTTCCGGATAAATCAGTTATTCGTGTAGAGCAGCTTATAACGATAATAGAGGAATCCATGAGCTCATCGGTTTGTGAACTACTTAAAAGACCTGATGAAAACGCTATAGTAGTTCAGGCCCATAATAACCCCATGTTTGTCGAAGACTGTGTTAGAAACATGGTGCAAAAAATCGTGCATGAATTCAGGGACTTCCCCGATGATACTCTTGTAACTGTAAGACAGGTTAATGAGGAGAGTATTCACAGGCACAATGCTTTTGCAGAAAAAGTAGCCACTTTGGGTGAGCTTAAGTACGAAATTGAAGCAATAGAAGAAAATAACAATAACTAAATTTGATTTGGAGATGAAATCAGTGATGCAGACAAATAAGATAGCAGGGAAGATAATGACTGCTTTAGAGGCATTTCATGGATCGCACCCAGCTATAGATGCAAATAATATTCTTATCGTTAGAGGAATGTCCAGAAAGCGCTTTGATTCCGAAAAAATGGATGTTGTCCTTTCAGATCTTTTAGGAGATATGGGTGCACGTCAAATTGATATGTTTTCAAAGGAAGGTGGAAACGTAATAGGTATTATGGACGAGCGAATCAGGGAAAATGTGCAAATTCAAAGTGAAACTGATGTTTCAGGTATCCATAAACTCAAAGAATCCCTGGAAGCCATGAACTGCCATGTAGAATACGTTCTTGGAGTTCAAAAGGATATGGGAATTTTTATCGTTACATGGGTTGAATTAGAAGGGATAGGTCCGCGTTTCGTTGAAGTCGTGGTTGCAAACCTTCAATAGCATTCAAATTAATTTTTTTAATCGTTTAAATGGAAGATAAAATGGTTGAATATTCAAAAGATGAGATAATTAATCTTTTAAATTCAAAAGGCAGGGATATTTTATCTTTATTACATTCTGCTGAATCACTCAGAGGTACAGATAGAATCACCTATTCAAAAAACGTTTTTTTACCCCTTACAGAAATCTGCAGGAACGAATGCGGTTACTGCACCTTTAAAAAGACCCCTGAAGATGAAAATACAGGAATTTTAATGAATGAAGCAGAAATATTCGCCATTTTATATGAAGCTGATAAATATGGCTGTAAGGAAGCGCTGTTTACATTTGGAGAGCGTCCAGAAGAAACAGATGAAGTTAAGATAGCTCTTAAAGATTCAGGTTTCCTGAATATGGTTGATTTTCTCCACCATATATGCGATGAAACACTTAATAATACCGGTCTTTTACCCCATAGTAACCCGGGGGTACTGGAAAAAAATGAGTTAAAGAAACTTAAAGAAGTAAATGCTTCTATGGGCCTGATGCTAGAAACTACAAGTAAAAGATTGATGAAAACAATTGTACATGAAAAAAGTCCTGGAAAAAATCCGTATTTAAGAATAAAAACCATTGAAAACGCAGGAAAGCTGAAAATACCCTTTACAACAGGACTGCTTATAGGGATTGGTGAGACCATAGAAGAGCGTGCAGAATCCCTTCTTGAAATAAAACGTATGAATGATAAATATGGGCATATCCAGGAAATAATTATACAGAATTTCAAACCTAAACCAGGGATTCCCATGCAATCATGGAAAGAACCCTCCCTAATGGAAATGATCAAAATGGTTGCTGTTACAAGGCTTCTTTTTCCTGACGTTGGGGTCCAGGTACCTCCAAATTTAAATAAACAAAATGCTCAGGTTTTTTTACTTGCAGGAGCAGACGACTGGGGTGGTGTCTCACCTATTACAAAAGATCATGTAAATCCAGAAGCTCCATGGCCAGAATTAGAAGATCTTAAAATAATGACGGAAGAAATGGGCCTATTTTTAGATGAAAGGCTTCCAGTCTATGATAAATTTATATCCTCTGAATTTTTAAGCCATAGAATAATGGAAAAATTAAATTAATAAATTTGTTATAATACCCTTAATCTTAGATATTAATGATTTTTGGCTCCGGAAGGTTTAAATATAAATAAGTTATAATGTAACTAATGCGCTATGGTATGCCAAGGTAGCTTAGAGGCGAAGCGGTGGACTGCAGATCCATTACACGGGAGTTCAAATCTCTCCCTTGGCTTTCCTATTTTAAATTAATCTTTGGGGGGTCATAGTGTAACCAGGCTATCATCTGGGACTCCAGTTGTCTTTGAAGAAACGCGCGCACTGAGGTTTAGTACCCAATGATGTTCAATTGGAGTACTGAGACAAGAGAAATCCTAGGATCTGGGTTCAAATCCCAGTGACCCCACTACCAATTTTTTTTTATAATGACAATACTCCAGCCTTTATTTATCTCGTTAAATTTAACTAATTTTAAATCCAAATTTAATTAACAATTAAAAAAAGTGATTTAATGAAAAAATTTAATGATATTACGATGATTGAAGGAATTGGGTTTGATTCAAATATTTATCTATTTGACGACCTAATTGTTGATACTGGAACTGGAGAAAACTTCGAATACGTGCTTAATTCCATTAAAAATGCTGGATATAATATCACTGATGATATTAAACGAATTGTAAACACCCATTGTCATTTTGACCATACTGGTGGAAACCGTTTATTCAGTGCAAAGATTGCTATTCATGAATTAGATGCCCCTGCACTTGAAAATGGTGATAATATTGCAACTGCCGCATACATGTTCGGAAAAACCCTTGAACCAGCTAAAATTGATTTTCATCTTAAAGAAGGTGATAAAATAAATGATTTTGAAGTAATTCACACTCCCGGACACACCATTGGAGGAATATGCCTCTACGATGGAGAAATGCTCATATCTGGAGATACTGTTTTTGCTGATGGAGGATTTGGAAGATACGACATCTGTGGTGATTTAAACATGCTCAGGGAGTCTATTCAAAAATTATCCGAACTGGATGTAAAATATCTCCTTCCAGGACACGGACCCGCAGTTAGTAATGGATCTGAACACATAAAACTATCTAATAGAATTATTAAAGGATTATGGTGATTTTTTAAATTTATAACAAAATATCGAATTTTATTGAACAAAGACTTCTAAATTGCGGTTGCGGTAAGCGGTGTCAATAACATCAAAATATGTTAATTTCCATACTTTTCCATTAAAACTGGCATTTATACAAGGATAATAAGCATCATATTTGAAATTTTGAACTTCAGGAAGGCTATCTGCTTTATTTATAGCATTTTGAGCCGACTGAAGGGTTCCACCAGTCACTGTAAGGCTTTGAACCGTTTTTTCATCATATTTTTGTTTATCCAGTGTACTATATTTAAAAGTCAAATATGTGCCGTTTTTACTGTCGCTTTTAACAATAGTCCATGTGAACATGTCCATTGTGGGATATGCCGAAATATATGTGAAATTTCCACTTAAAGGATTATCTTCAAGGGCATTCATCTTTTCATAAGCCCTTATACCTCCAAAAGATATTAGGACAATCATGAAAATTGCCATTGCTGTTGTTCGATACTTAGAATCAAGTCTGAAGTAAATAATTGTCAAAACAATAAGAGCGATAACCACTGTAGTTATATCTATATAGTAATATATTTCAGCGCTGAATCTCTGGATTGTAAATGGATAAAATAAGGGAATTCCTCTTGAAGTTAAAAAATCAAGCAATAAATGAATAAGTGCACCAAAATAAGCTATTCCAATAGTTGTTAAAGTGAATTTAACTGTTATATCACGTCTGATTACCTTACTTATAAATCCATTAATCTGTTTTCTGGAAATTAAATACAAAAAGAGCGTTGAAGTTACAAGAGCAAAAATAAAGGAGTGCGTAATTCCCCTATGGGAAAAAACAAATAAAGATGGGATTAAAATCCCTATCCAGGATATAAATGTATCAAAATCAAGTGAAATACCTCCAAGCCCACCTGCAAGCTTATTCCTATTTTTAAGAGCAAATAAAATGATGTATGGAACTAGAAAATGGGTAAAAAAATCCATGTTAATCTTAAATTTTATTTTGTACACATTTTAACAACATCTTTAACAGCATTTGTTTTAACAAGTATTGAAACCTTATCCCCTTCATTTAAAACCATATCTTCTTTAGGAATAGTTATTTCGCCATTTTTATACACTGCAACAATTATGAAGTCATCAGTAGGGCTTATATCACCTACTCGTTTACCTATTACTTTCGGATTTTTCACTGTTATATCCAGTATTTCAGCATCTCCCTTACCTATCACTATTAAATCTGCTACCTTAGGTCTGGTTATTAATTTTTCAAGGTAACCAGCCGCAGTAAGTTCTGGACTTATAACATCATCTATGCCTACCTTTTTGAATGCTTCCTCATGATCAGGGTTACTCAGTCTTGCAATAATTTTTTTGATATTGTACTGCTTAACAAGTATGCACGATAAAAGGTTTGCTTCATCATTTCCTGTGGCAGCTACAAAAACGTCTGCCTCGCTAACATTTGACTCTTCAAGAGTTTTTTTATCTGTACCATTACCACAGATAATTAAAGCATCCAGTTCTACTGCTGCATTGCTGCATAAATGCTCATCATTTTCAATAAGAGTTACATCATGTCCTCTTCCAACAAGATTGGATGCGAGGTGCAATCCAACCCTTCCAGCACCCATTATGACTATATACATTTAATTTCTCCAAACTTAAATGAATTAATGATCAGATGATTTTTTATTTTAGATAACATTCCAGTTTTCAACTATCTTACATTATACTATAAAAAGATTTCAATAAAAATTTTAAACCTTTAAAAATGCAACTAATGATGCTCAACAAGACAAGTACAGAAAATATTTCAAGCCTTCCAATCGATTTTCAATGCTTCTTAAAAAAATACAGATTTAGGGGGGAGCATTTCAACATTAAGATAATGTAGTTAAAAAATACTGATATCCCCTATTATCTGGTGCAGGGGGAGCATTTCAACATTAAGATAATGTAGTAAAAACAGTTCCAGTCCAGGTAGACATACTTTCAAAATAAGCGTTTATAATGGGATGTTTGCTGTCTGCATAAAATAAGGGCCCCTATTAATGCTACCCAACCCCATACGATTGAAACTATATCATTCCGTGTTTGAGTACTTATTCTTTCAGCTTTACCCTAAATATCTTTCCTAAAGTAAAACCCAGCAAAATAGAGTATCAAGAAGGGATTGAAATTGATAGATAATTAGTTTCGCCGTAAACATAAGGCAATTATTATCGGTATTGGTGTAACCACTCCAATACTCTCATGTTGTAATAAACGGGTCTGAAATAATAGGGAGTAGAGTGTATTGGTGTAACCACTCCAATACTCTCATTATCAAGGCCAAGCTGTTCAGCAATTATTAAAAAAATCATTTCTTCTAAGCTGACCTATCATTGATATCCTGTTAAGATACTCCAGAAGGCTATATAAATATTTCTTTCATGCTTTAGAAAAATTAAAATGAACTAAATTCTAAATAAAGCTATTTTAATGAAAATTTCCATTGTAAATAGTCAGTTGTTCACCTATTTCTATTTTTCTTCTGATTTAATGAATTGATTTATGTCCTTGATGGTAGCCATAAACTGTGCAGGGAATATGATGGTGGAGTTCTTTTCACTGGCTATTTCATTTAAAACCTGTAAATTCCTCAATTGTAGTGCAACTGGATGTGCAGCTATTACATCTGCTGCTTCTCCAAGTTTGGTTGCAGATAAAAATTCACCTTCTGCAGCAATGATCTTAGCTCGTTTATCCCTTTCTGCCTCTGCCTGTCTTGCCATAGCCCTCTGCATTGTATCAGGAAGTTTAATATCTTTAATTTCAACCGCTGTAATCTGCACCCCCCATGGTTCGCTGTGTATATCAATAATTTCTTTAATCTTCTCATTTATCTTGGATGTTGAAGATAAAACATCATCTAAAAGGAATTGACCTATCACATTTCTCATAGTGGTCTGTGCAATCTGATTAACTGCCCTATTGTAGTTTTCAATGGCCACAACTGCATTATAGGCATCGACCACTTTAAAGTAGGCTACAGCAGCAACATCAATGGAAACGTTGTCCTGAGTGATTATATTCTGTGATGGGATAGGCATAGTAACGATTCTAAGGGATACCTTAACCATTCTATCAACGACGGGGATGATAAGACGAAGACCTGGTTCTCTAACTCCAATTACCTTTCCAAGACGAAATACGACCCCTTTTTCATATTGATTTACAATACGTATGGAGAGTCCTAAAATAACTAAAATAATAATTCCTACTATTATAAGAGTGAACAAATCCATGTTCAAACCTCCAATTATTTATTATACTCCCATTAAATATAAAGTTTAAAGTATTAAATATTTTTTGTTAATTTTTATCATTTTTAAATGTTCTTATTCATTTTAAAACTATTAAAACTAATATACAGAAATAGAAGCTCTAAATACAGATTTAACAAAAAATAGAGATAATTATCAATTATAATAATACTTTTATGTATGAACATACTCAAAAATTATTATGTTGGAATACTCTGTTTTTTTTTGTAATCTCCATTAGCAGGCAACTGGATATTTTTATACTTTGGGAGTCCTTTATCAAACCATCAATTTAGTTTAAATCAAAATGAAATGCTATTGATATCCTTGAAAACTGGCAATAAGAGTTTCTTCAACTTATCATATGGCATGTAGCTGGACTTGCTTTTTCTAATTTATCTTGGCTCTCCTCTTTGAAGGGAAATACAAGTAAAAGTAAATAAGATCAATTTTAATATCAATTAACCTTGAAGAAGCTTAAGATCTTATTAAAAAAGTTGAATTTCCATAATAAAGGCTTTAAAATAAAAAAATTCAAAAAATCATTAAATTTCTAAAAAAATAAGAAGGAAACTGGTGAAAAATATTTTCACAGTTAATTCAATTTAAATTAGATTCATTCAACTATATCCGCAAAACCGAACTTTCTTCTTGTTGAATTGATTTTTATTTTAACTTCATCACCGAGTTTTGCGCCTGAAACAAAGACTACAAATCCTTCAATTCTAGCGATTCCGTCGCCATCTCTTCCAACATCTTCAATTTTAACATCATATTCTTCCCCTACATTAATAGGAGCAGAATTTCCACTATCTGAGAAATTATCTCTTCCGTAATTATTTCTAAACAATTTATTCACATCCTAATTAAGCCAAAAAATGGCTTACATAGTATCTAATTTGTAAGCTTATAAATGTTTTTATTAAAATTAAAGTTGGATCAATAATTTATAAAGTTATTTACAAAATATTGTTATGATCGGTATAATGTCAGATTCACATGATAACTTAGGAGCCATTAAAAAAGCAGTGCACTTCTTTAACAAATCAAAGGTAGAATTAGTTATCCATGCAGGGGATTTAATATCGCCCTTTACTGCTAAAGAGTTTAAAGAGCTTAAATGTGAATTTAAAGCTGTTTTTGGCAATAATGATGGAGAAAGAGACCTTTTAAGACAGGCATACAAGGATATATGTTATCTTGAAGACTTTAAGGAACTTGAAGTACAAAATAAGAAAATTGCAGTTATCCATGGCACAATTGAAGCTATTGTAGATGCTCTGGTTAAAAGTGAAAAATATGATATTGTAATAAGAGGGCATAATCATCGTCAAGAAGTTGTAGATGGAGAATCAATGCTGATAAATCCTGGGGAAACTTGTGGCTATGTTTCCGGCAAGAAAACTGTTGTATTAATTGATCCTGTAGATTTAAGCTATGAAAAAATTATTTTATAAGGTTCCCTCAATTTACTTATAAATATTTCATAAGGAATAAATATGAAACATAAGACCCTGATTTTACTGTCAATCGGAATAATAATTCTTGTAGGGATGATTTTATTTATAGGGCCTGGTAAAATTGAAAATGCCCTCAAAATAGCAAATCTCTGGTATTTAACCCTTGCATTACTGATACAATTTGTAATTTATGGCCTATGGACACAGAGATGGTCTATAAACGTCAAATCTGTTAATATTCATATTAAAAAGTTGCATTTATTCCCAATGCTCATGGTAGGACTGGCAGTTAATAACCTAACTCCAAGTGCAAGAGGTGGTGGAGAACCAATTAGAGGATATATATTAAGCAAATATTCCGATACTACATTTGAAAAATCATTTGCCACTGTAATAGCAGATAGAGGGCTTGATACATTTCCATTTATGGTTCTGGCAACTATTTCCATTATTTTTGCAGTTTTATATTTAAATTTACCCACCAGTGTCATCTATATTTTGATAATTGCAGTTATTCTTTTACTTGTTGTATTTTCTATTGCCGTCTATATGTCTTTTAACCTTGAATTTGGAAAAAAGGTCTCATTATGGATTGCGCGTTTAATAAAAAAATTTTCCAAAAAAGAACGTAGCAAACTTGAAGAAAATGCTATTAAGGCCGTTCAAGGTTTCCAGAACAGTATAAAAACTATGGTAAAAGATAGGAACGTTTTAATGTATGGACTCCCAATTTCCTTTTTAATCTGGATTTTAGAGATATTAAGGGTTTATATAGTTTTTTCTGCATTTGGTATGGATGTTTCATTTATAGTAATAGCAGAAGTTTTTATAATATCCAGCATGCTTGGTTTAATTCCACTAATTCCAGGGGGTCTTGGAGCTGTTGACGGCGTTATGATACTTTTATTTTCTGCTGCTGGCGTTCCTCCAACCATAAGTGCTGCAGCAACCATTGTTGAAAGATTGATATCATTCTGGATGACTTCAATAATAGGTGCAGTAATGCTTCCTTACTTTGGAACGAGCGTTGTGGAAAAAATATCGAAAAAATACGATTAATAATTAATTACCAAAATATAAGTCATTTTATAATTTTTCCTATTTTTGTAACTACATTTTATAAGTGATAACATTATACCTATAGGTGTAATCAGATATTGAGGAAAGGGGAATGGAAAAAGGAGATATAACTCAAAAAATTATTGAAGAGTTAAAAGATCTAAATTATGGTTTAAAATACAAAAATAATAATTTGGAAGAAATAATAAAAGCATTTATATTAGAACGTGCAGTTGACCCTATTTTTTTACATGATATTAAGGGGAACTTTATCTATGTAAGTCAAAATGCCTGTAACTCTCTTGGTTATACCAGGGAAGAATTAATGGAATTAAATCTTCACGATCTGGTAATCCCTAAATATAAAAAACTTATAAATTCTCGAATGAAAGAGCTTACAACAAATAACGAAGCAATATTCGAAACTGCGCATTATAGAAAAGATAAATCAATTTTACCCCTTGAAATGCACTCAAGAACTATTGAACTCTATGATAAAAGGTTTATTTTCAGTATTGCACATGATATCACCCGCCTTAAAATAATTGAAAACAAATCTAAAGAACGGGAAACCCATTTAAGCTTAATTACTGACAATATGCTTGATTTAATCTATCAGGTTAATAAGGATGGTGTTTTTGAATATGTGAGCCCCTCTATCAAAGATCTTCTTGGACATGAAATAGAAGATATAATTGGAAAAAAAGATATCGAATTAATTAAAATGATACATCCTGATGATTTAGGAATTATTATTGATTCACTTCAAACTGCCATTGCCACTTTAAAGCCAAAAAGAATTCAGCATAGATACAAACATGCTGATGGGCATTATATCTGGGTTGAAACCATTGGAAATCCATTATCAGATGAAAAAGGTGAATTTTCAGGGGCAGTATATATTACTCGTGATATTCAAGAGCTTAAAAAAATAGAAAATCAGCTTAAATCCTCTCTTGAAGAGAAAGAAGTACTTTTAAAGGAAATTCATCATAGAGTAAAAAATAACATGCAGGTAATTAGTTCTCTATTAAATCTCCAATCTAAATTTTTAAATGATGAGAACGCAATTAATAGTCTTAAAAAGAGTCGGGATAGAGTTAAAGCTATGGCCATTGTTCACGAAAAGCTTTATCAGTCAGAAGATCTCTCCAGGATCGATTTTGCAGATTATATCAAAAAATTTGTAAACCATCTTTTAAGATCCTATGAGATTAATTCTAAGTCCATAAAACAGCGCATTGATGTAGAAAACATTTTACTGGATATTAACTTCGCAATTCCCTGTGGTTTAATTATAAATGAATTAGTTAGTAATTCCATAAAACATGCTTTTCCAGAATGCACGGGAGAAATAAGCATTAAATTCTATTCAAAATCCGATAAAAGGATCCTTATAGTTTCAGATAACGGAATTGGATTTCCCGAAAATCTTGATTTTCAAAATACCAAAACTTTTGGATTGCAACTCGTAAATACTTTAATAAATCAATTATATGGAAAAATTGAATTGTATAGAGACGAAGGAAGCACATTTAAGATTATTTTCTAAATTCCTTGAGACAAAAATTCAAATAGAAAAATATATACTATTTCCTAAACCATGATCTTACGGTGATAATCATGGAAATAAACGGTGTAGAAATAGAAGACACATTTGCAGAAGCATTCGATATTCTGGTATCTAGAGTGCTGATAACAGCAGAAACCAGGAACTTAGCCAAGGTTGCGGCTACTGAAGCTACAGGATACGGAACTTCTGTTATAGGCTGCCCTGCAGAGGCTGGGATAGACTGTTACGTTCCTCCAGAAGAAACTCCAGATGGACGACCTGGTTACGTTATCATGATCTGCAACATGAATAAAGATAAGCTCGATCATGAAGTAATGGAACGTATAGCAATGTGCGTATTAACCGCAGCCACAACAGCAGTTTTTGATGCCCTTGATGATGCTGATGAAAAATTAAAAACGGGTGCAAAACTCCGGTATTTTGGTGATGGTTTTGAGAAAAAGTTAGAGGTGGATGGAAGAACTGTTTACTCCATTCCCATCATGTCTGGAGACTTCCTAATTGAAGACGAACTGGGTATGAAAAAAGGAGTAGCTGGTGGAAACTTCTTTATTATGAGTGAAAATCAACCTTCAGCCCTTATAGCTGCAGAAGCAGCAGTATTTGCCATTGAAAACATAGCTAACACAATAACTCCTTTCCCAGGAGGAATAGTCGCTTCTGGATCCAAAGTAGGTTCCAAATACAAATTTTTAACCGCTTCTACCAACGAAAAAATGGCTGTTACACTTAAAGACGAAGTTGAAGACAGTGAAGTTCCAGCAGATGTTAACGGTATTTACGAGATTGTTATAGACGGTGCAGACGAAGAAGTGGTTAAAGAAGCAATGAAAGTAGGAATAGAAGCTGCAGTTAAAGTTCCTGGTGTTTTAAAGATAAGTGCTGGAAATTTCGGTGGAAATCTTGGCGCATACAAAATAAATCTACACGAATTATTTTAAGAGAGTTTAATTCTTTAATAACTTTATTTCCTTACTTTTTTTTAATAATTAGCTTCAAATCATTATTACACAAACAAAATTATTTAATATTAAAAATATATTAGGTATTGTACGAATATAACTCAGTGAAAGCCTGTGATTAAAATGCCCTATCTTATTTGTAAAAATTGCGATGGTTATTACAAGCTAAAGGAAGGAGAATCTCTGAAAGATTTTGAAGAATGTGAATGTGGAGGAAGTTTAAGACAGGTTGAATCTCTAAATATCCCTTACAATACAGAAAGGGTTAGAACCATTGTCGAAGCATTTAATAAAGATTCAGAGCATGCGAAAAAGAAAAAAGGTAGTTCAGCTGGAAATAAGAGGCTGAGTATTACTGTTGACTATACAGACGGACTGCATAAACTATTAAAAGAAGATAAGATACCAAAAAAAGACATTTCAGCTGAAATGCAGAAAACTGCCTTTAAAGAAGTTGCTTTAATCCCTGAATTATATAAGATGGATTATATTGATCCTGTTGATAATGATACAAAATTATTTATCATGAAATTACTGGCAGATATAGTCTCTGAAGGTAGAGGTATAATAGAGGCTGCAAATGAAATTGCATCAAAAACGGGTCTTTCTTATGAAGATGCTGAAAAAATAAGTAAAAATGAGTTGAACAGGATTAAGAATCTTGGAAACTGGTATATTCACAAAGAAAAGGGCTTCAAATACTTTAAAATCACAAAAGCAATTGATGCATGCAGCCAATGCCATGAAACATTTGATAGAAAAGTTTTCGAGATTGATAAGGCCGAAATGCTGCCTCCTTTACATGATTTATGTACATGTAACGCTATTTTTTACAGGGAAAAACCCTGAATCATTTTTTACCATTTCATTCAAATTTAAATATGTATCCACAATTTGAACATCGATATTTGCCTTCTTTAGATTTAAAACCTGTTGAAGATTTGTGTTGAGGCCCACCTACAACTCCCACCGTTCCTGAATCTTTTAAAATATGTTTATCTTCACACCCACATTGAGGACATTTTTTATCTAATTCCTCTGCCTTCAATAATTTCACCCCCAATAGTCTTTCTTATCAATTTGATTATTGATTAAAATGCTTTCATCTTTCTACCCTCTACAATCTCCCATATCTCATCTTCAGATAAATTAACCCCTAAAACTATTCCCTTTTCATCTAAAACTTCCTTTATTTTTTCAATGGTTTTAACATCAGGCGCAGCTATGGCATGGGAATGTATCTGTCTTGACATGTCATAGAGAGCTTCCAGTGACCTTCTGGCATCCGGTCTTTTTAGCTCTTCTTCGCATTTTTTAACGTCTTCTATAGAATTTATGTATAATTTCCGGGTTACAACCTGTCTTATGCCTGGAAGATAATATTTGGAGTCCAGTATCCTGCCCCCCAGGTTTACTACTGTTCTTTTATCATTAATATCGTAGCCTTCATGTTTCAGCAACAATTCGACAACCCTACCATATTCTTTAATTTTGGTTACTATTTCCTCATGATACAGATTAATGCCTAAAAGGAATCCTTTAGCCCTTAAATCTTTTTCTACATTGGTAAGGCTCTTGGTATCAGGCCCTGAGATTCTATGAGAATGAATCCCCCCGCCTGAAAGAGCATATAACCTTTCTAAATATTCCATTTTGGCAGGATCCTGTTCTAAGCTCTCTATGAATCTTTCCATCTCCAGAGTATCAGACAGTCCTATTTTCCGGCTTAATGGCTCCCGAAATCCAGGCAGATAATATTTTATGTCTTCTAATGTGCATCCATGTTTCAGTATGATTTCTGCTTCTTCACGTATATCACCAACTGTATGGGTCTCGGTGATTTTCATCTCAGGCTTCATAACCACTTCAACAATTCTTCCATATTTCATCCTGGCTTCTCTTATTTCATCTTCATTAAGGTTTACACCTAAAAGAAAACCTTCTTTTTTTAGTTCACGTGCAACGTTGTCCAAATTTTCCTTATCAGGTCCAGATATCCAGTGAGAATGAATTCCACTTACAGATTCATATATTCGCTCTAATGATCGTTTTCTTGATGCATCACGGTCTAAACTATCCATAAACCTGTTTAATTCTCCTATTTTAGATATTCCAATTTTCCTCTCAAGAGGTTCCTTAAATTCTGGCAGGTGATATTCAATATTTTCAAGGGTGCACCCATAATTTAAGATTATTTCTGCCTCTTTATGGATGTTTGCCACATCATGTATTTCAGTAATTTTCATGATGGTGGGTTCAATTGCTGCAAAATATATGTCTTCTCCACCGCTTGACTCTGGCGATATGACTCGGTCTGCTCCAGCATGGTGAAGTCTTTTGATGTTCTCACCTTTACCTGCCCTTACTACCGTCCATATATCTGGATTTATATCCCTTGCAGCCAGTGTTATAAACAGGTTGTCAACATCATCTCCTGTGGTTATTATGACCCCCCTTGCCCTTTTTATTCCAGCATCGATCAGTGAACTTTCATCTGTGGCATCGCCAGAGATTGCAAGAACATCAGGATCTTCCCATAACTCTTTTTCCACAATTTTTCTTTCCTTTTCAATTATTACCGCCATTTGATTTCTTTTTTTAAGTTCCCTACAAACAGCAGCACCAACTCTACCATAACCGCAAAGAACGAAATGATTCCTGATTCCGGCAAGTTTCTTCCTCACTTCAGCGCCACATGTGATTTCTTCATCTGCCATTGTAACCACCATTTCATTAAAAATTTTTCTTGGATAAAAAAACAGAAAAATTACTATCATTCTGTTTTTTCAACAATCCTCCATATTTCCTCCTCCGGCATGTTAATGCCCACAAGTATTCCTTTTTTGCTGAGCTCTTTTTCTATTTTCTTTATGGCTTTAGCATCAGGTACAAAAACATGGTGGGAATGTATGTACCTTGATGTCCTGTACAGTGTTTCCAGAGATCTTCTGGTATCAGGTATTTTAAGTTCTTCTTCACACTTTTTTAGACTCTCCAGAGATCTAAAATACACTCTTCTTGTTACAATCTGTCTTATGCCTGGAAGGTAATGTTTTGAATCTATTACATGACCCCCCGCCATGATCATGATCCTCTTATCATCAAGTTTTTCAGCGCCATGGTCTACAGTCACTTCAAAGACCCTGGTGTATTTTCTAATTACATCATTTATCTCCTTATCCGATAGATCAGCGCCTAATAAAAAGCCTTTTTTCTTTAGCTCGGCCACTACCCTGGAAAGACTATCATTATCTGGCCCTGAGATCCTGTGAGAATGGATTCCACTTGAAAGGGCGTATAATCTCTCCAGGGATTCTATCTTCGCACGATCGCGACTTAAGCTGTGTAAGAACTCCTTTGTTTCATCTAACTTTGAAACGCCTATTCTTCTATGTAACGGCTCCCTGAATTCAGGAGGGTAATATTCTATATCATCTATGGTACATCCATTACGCAGGATGATCTCTGCCTCTTCACCTATATCCTCCACCATATGTGATTCTGTGATTTTGATTTCTGGCTTTATGATGACCTCAACTATTTTCCCATGTTTTTTTACTATCTCTCTTATTTCATTCTTATTTAGATCAACACCTAAAAGAAAGCCCTCTTTTTTAAGGTCATCTGCCACCCCGCTGAGGCTTTCCCTGTCAGGTCCAGATATCCAGTGAGAATGAATTCCACTTACAGATTCATATATTCGCTCTAATGATCGTTTTCTTGATGCATCACGGTCTAAACTATCTAAAAATCGATTTAGTTCATCTATTTTAGATATTCCAATTTTTCTCTTCAGGGGTTCTCTAAACTCCATTAGATGATATTCTATGTTTTCAAGTGTGCATCCATGCTTTAGTATGATCTCTGTCTCCTTTCGTATATCTTCCATCAGGTTTTCTATACTGTGTATTTCTGTGATCTTCATCATGGTAGGTTCAACTGCTGCAAAATACATGTCTTCTCCACCACTTACCTCTGGTAAAATTACTCTATTTGCTCCAGCACTGTGAAGCCTTTTTATATTTTCACGTTTACTGGCCCTTGCAACAATCCAGATCTCGGGATGTATCTCCCTTGCAGCCAGTGTTATAAACAGGTTGTCAACATCATCTCCTGTGGTTATTATGACCCCCCTTGCCCTTTTTATTCCAGCATCGATCAGTGAACTTTCATCTGTGGCGTCGCCAGAGATTGCAAGAACATCAGGATCTTCCCATAACTCTTTTTCCACAATTCCCTTATCTTGCTCAACTATTATTACCTTCAAATTCCTTTTTCTAAGCTCTCTAAAGGATGCTGCACCTACCCTACCATATCCACAAAGCACAAAATGATTTTTAGTAGCAGCAATTCTCTTTTTCATTTTAGAACCAGA
Organism: Methanobacterium sp. UBA176; assembly: GCA_002505765.1. GTDB lineage: Archaea > Methanobacteriota > Methanobacteria > Methanobacteriales > Methanobacteriaceae > Methanobacterium_D. The sequence goes on from DAVZ01000027.1 coordinate 18,847, forward strand.
TGTGATTTCTTCTACAGCCATTATAACCACAGAAATTGCTAAAGTAAATACATATGCAATTAAACCAACCCCTCCTAAAACAAGTGTTACAGTAAAAAGCTTTTGCAGAGGAGTTACTGGAAAAATATCCCCATAACCTACAGTTGCTATGGTTATAATGGTAAAATATAGAGCATCGACTGTATCAAGGTGCATAATATGTATAGATCCGATTATTCCGTAAATTATAAGCACAAACAGAGTTATAATAGCGTATGTTAATATAGAAAATGAAGGCAAATTTTCCAATTTTATCACTGGAAACCTGAGTCTCTGAGCCACCAAATCACCCTACAATTAATTATTAATTATTAAATGAAACCAAAGTTATAATTAAATAATTTGTTCTACAATTTATAAATAGTGATATTAAAGGAATATTTGAATGTGATATAATGACCCCAAAAGACATGATGGCCATAGACGGTAATGCAGAAGATTTGGGGATTCCTAAATCTTCACTTATGGAAAATGCCGGTAAATCTGTAGCCAATCATATAATGGATATTCTTGACCCCTGTAAAGTAGCTATATTTGCAGGGACAGGAGGAAATGGTGGCGATGGATTTGTAGCGGCGCGTCATCTAATGAACAATGGTTATAAAGTTGAATTATTCCTTTTGGGTAATCCAGATAGGATAAAATCTCCAGAAACACTTCAAAACTGGATCACAATCCAGAACATAAATTCTGGTTTAAATTCCCTTAAATTAGAAATTATTGAAAATTCATCATTACTTAAAGAATTTAATACTCCGGTTATTGTAGATGCTTTGCTTGGAACTGGAATTAGGGGCAAAATAAGAGAACCTGTTTCAAGTGCCATTGATATTATAAATGAATCCACAGGAATTAAGATCGCTGTAGATATGCCCAGCGGACTCGATCCTCTAACTGGAGAAGTGTTAGATAAGGCCGTAGAAGCAGATTTTACATTAACATTCCATAAAATTAAAATCGGACTTAAGCATGCTAAGATCAAATATGTAGGGAACATTATTTTATATGATATAGGGATTCCACAGGAAGCTGAAATTTTTTTAGGAAAAGGCGACCTTTTAAGGCTTGAAAAAAGAGACATATCTTCCCATAAAGGTAATAACGGCACAGTTCTCGTTGTGGGTGGAAGTAAAGACTATTCAGGAGCTCCAGCCCTTGCAGCACTTTCTGCATTTAAATCTGGAGTTGATTTGGTCTATGTAGCATCTCCTATAAGCGTAGCTTCAACAATAAGGTCATATTCGCCTGATCTAATTGTAAATGTACTCTCTGAAGAATATATTGTTGAAGAAGATGTTGAAAAAATACTCGAGATTTCAAATAGGGCTGATTCTGTTGTAATTGGCTGCGGAATGGGTAGAAATGAAGAAACTGCATCTGCCTTAAATGAATTAGTTGCAGAGATTAAAAAGCCCTTATTATTTGATGCTGATGCTTTAAAATTGTTGGATGTGGATTTAATTAAGGAAATAAGTAATGATGTGGTGGTTACTCCCCATAGTGCCGAATTTAAAGCTCTTTTTGGATTAGATATGCCTAAAGAGTTGGAAAATAAAATTGATATAATTTCAAATGTCTCCAGGGATAATAAATGCGTTGTTCTTCTTAAAGGGGTTCTGGATTTCATATCCAATGGCGAAAAAACACGGCTAAATAAAACTGGTAATCCTGGAATGACTGTTGGTGGAACTGGAGATTGCCTTGCAGGCCTTGTTGGCGGATTAATGGCCAAAGGACATGATGGATTTGAGGCAGCATGCCTTGGAGCTTATATAAACGGTAGAGCAGGAGATATGGCTAAAAAAAAGTATGGATATCATTTTATGGCAAGCGACATGCTGAAATACATTGATGATGCATTCAGATAGCCAAATTAATTCCCAGAGCCTGTGCAATTAGTAAAAGTATAACTCCAAATACTCCCCCAAATCCTGCAACTAAGATAGTTAATAGATTTATTGGAATATTAACATACGGGAATAAATTCGCTAAAAAAAGTAAAATCCAACCAAGAATTACATGAAGCAGTACTCTTAAAAGCAATCCTCCTATTTTAACTAAAATTACAACCCCGATTATTATGAAAATTATTAGTATAGCAATACCTACGAGTTCAAAAACCATTTCATCACATTCTATTATTTGTGGATACTGATTAATAATTTTTATGAACTTTTCTTAATAATAAATGATTAATGAACTTTGAAACTGTTAAGAATCATGTCGAAGTTCGCTTTTTCTTTATCAAAGTCTTTATCTCTGGCTGAAAAAGTTATTAGATAAGTTTCATTGTTTTTCACGAAATAAATATATTCAAATCTCATATATTCATCATTAACATCATTAGAAACTATTATATCTTTAAAAGCTTCATTGCCACCTACCATAATTTTACTATTTGAAATTTTATTTCCACTGGCCATGTAATCATTTTTAACCCGGTTAATAGCCTCTCTTACAGAATTACCACTATTAGGAATTATATGGACTTCAAATTGAGGATCATCAAATGTTAAAACAGTTCCAAAACCTCCAACTTTAAATGGGCCAAATGATTTGATTTCTGAAGTATTTAATGCATGAATAGGGGAAGCCATAATGTCAATGTTTCCATTTACATTATCAGTACTAACAAACCAGTTATCAGGGCATTTAAAACTAACACCAGCCACAGAATAAGTGCCATTATCAGTTCTATTAAGCATTGAAAAATTACCTGAATCATCGCTATTATTTAAACATCCAGAAATCAAAATAACTAATACTAAAATTGCTATAAATCCAACATATCTACTTGAAATCCTCAATATATAATCCCCTATAGATATATTTATTAACACTATTTAAACAATTAAGATTTCATCAAAAAGAAGTTTAAAATCAAATTCGATTATATATAATATTAAAGTTAAAATTAAGTTAAAAATAGGAAAGAAAAGATTTTTAATCCTTTTTACAAATTTTATTGTACGAAGCAGCCTGAATACCGTAATTTTTGACCATCCCGGTCATTTCGCGCTGATCCATTCCTTTATCTTCAAAGGAGACTGTTTCTTCACTATATAAACTGTAAGGGGATTTTCTTCCAAGTATTCTGAGATTTCCTTTGTGTAGTCTGACTTTTACAGTTCCAGTCACTCTTTTCTGCATGTTATCAGTCAAAGCGTCCAGATCTTCCCTTAAAGGGTCGTGCCATAATCCATCGTAAATAAGCTCAGAATATACTTCAGTAACGTAGGATGCAAATTTAAGCTCGCTTCTTGTTAATGTTAGTTGTTCAAGAGCTTTATGAGCTGTAATAAGCAAGATTGCAGCGGGTACTTCGTAGTTTTCCCTTGATTTCAGCCCGATTATTCTATCCTCAATTATATCAATTCTGCCGATTCCATTTAACCCTGCGATCTGGTTACATTTCCCGATTAGATCTAATGGTTCCATTTTTTCGTTATTTAAGCCCACAGGAATGCCTTTTTCAAATTCAATTTCCAGGATCTGTGCTTCATCAAGAGCATCGTCAGTTGAACGCGTCCAGTTAAACGCTTCCTCAGGAGTTTCGGTCATTGGGTCTTCAAGAATATCTCCTTCAATGGATCTTCCCCATAGGTTTTCATCTATGCTGTACTGCTTATCAGAAGGAAGTGGGATACCGTGATCTTCAGCATAATCTATTTCCTCGCTTCTTGTAAGATTTAAATCTCTAATTGGAGCTATTACGTCCACATCAGACATTGCCCTTATTATAGCTTCAAACCTGAACTGATCGTTCCCTTTACCTGTGCATCCATGAGCTATAGCATCTGCACCTTCTTTTTTTGCAAGTTCAACTATTTTCATAGCAATTAAGGGTCTTGCAAGTGCTGTGCTTAAAGGATAACCTTCATAAATAGCGTTAGCTTTAATTGCCCTGAATACAAATTCTTCAGCAAATTCTTCCTTTGCATCGATTGTATAATGTTTTAAAGCTCCCATTTTATATGCAACCGCCGTTGGCCTTTCTATTTCTTCTTGAGGCTGGCCTACATCCACACATGCCGTTATAACTTCCATCTCATAATTTTCTTCCAGTAACTTAATGCATACTGATGTATCTAATCCCCCACTGAATGCAAGAACGACTTTTTTCATTATTTCACCTTATTATTTATATGAGTCTGTTGAAAAATATAATAACTATATAGTGATTATCAATTTAAACTTGGTGGAAGCCATGGCATTTGAGGGAAAGATCAGCATAATATCCAGTGAAACAGGAGGTAAAATTGAAAATAATGTTCCATTGATGAAATACTTATCCGGTATTCCCTTTTTTCAGGATTTAGCTATTGCTGCAGAACAGGGGACCCCCCTTTTTGAAATAGGGAAGGGAACCCCGAAAGTCATGATTACTGCTGGAATACATGGAAACGAGCTTCCCCCTCAAATAGCTGCAATTTGGCTTATGGATGAATTGTTAAAGGTTAAACCTAAAGGAACTGCATATGTAATACCTTTTACCGTGCCTCATTCTACAATGGAAAATTCAAGAAGATTTAAAGGGATGGATATGAACAGAACAGCTTCCAAAGGAGGTTTTATATCTAACAACATAATAAAAACCATTCAAACCATAAAAATAAGCGCCGTGGCCGATTTTCATTCAACAAAACCAGGGAGCAATCCTGGAGTAGAAAGTGTTTTCTGCTCTAAAAGCCCATGTTATCAAAGTTTTCAAATGGCAGAACACATCACAGGATCCACATCATCAAAAATAATTTCTCATGATAAAGCAGGGCAAATGTACACAGGAGCCCTTGAAGATGAATGCAATCTGGCAGGGATACCAGCCATTACATGCGAAGTAGTTTCAAGAAATGGCCTTGTGGATGGAAAAAGTCCACAAAGATCCTTTTTGCAGATGAAATCTTACTTAGAATATTTTAAAATTATTTAGTAATCCCTCTTTTTAAGTGATATAATGTCTTCCTATCAGAAACATATTTTATTTTCCATTATAATTGCATTACCCTTTATCCATGATATTTTTTATCTTTCACTGGCTGTTATTGGGGCCTCCATGATTGATATAGATCATCATCTAAGGAAAAAAAATCTCATTATACTGGTAGTATCCGGGATATTAATGACTATTATACTTTATTTTCTTAAATTACCATTTTTAGTCGGATTATCTCTTATTACAGCCAGTATAATTTTTTATGTTTCCAAACACAGGGGTTTTGTGCATTCAATTCTTGGAATACTCACTCTATCTATTTTATTTACTTTCGTTGTTTTAGGATTTTATAATTTATCTAATGGATTTAATATCAATTTAAAAACATTTCTGGTGATAGTTTCGGTTATACTCGGAATTATAATATTAAATAAAAAAATAGTTATTCCATTTTGCATTTTAGTTATTATAGGAATAATATTTAATTCAAATATGTCCTTAAATATTATATATGTATTTTTTGCATTTTTAATCGGAGGATTCAGCCATATAGTGCTGGATCTTTTCACTTCAAGTGGAATACGTCTATTTGATCCTATTTCATCGAGAAAATACAAAAAAATTGCAGGCATAAATTTATTCATGTTATGGGTTATATGTGTATTTCTTTATAATTTTTCATTTAATAACCTCATTTTTTAATATTGATTGTCTTAAGACTGGAATAAAATAATTAATAGTTTATATAAAATTTTAAAGTTTTCTAAACTCTTTATAAGAATTAATAATAATTATACTAATTTTAAGATTTTCATTTATTGATACGGCCCATATGAAAAATTTTTACAACTAGTAAAAGCCCTAAAAAACTAAAAGGTAAGTTTTATATATCATGTTTTATCATTATTAATCATGTTGATGGTTAGATTTTCAAGAGTTATCTTGATTCTTAAGCCTTGAAAGTTATCCATATTATATCGTTTGCAATATTTAGAGGGGTAATCCATGAATATAGTATTTAGAATATTTTATGCCATTGCATACTTCATCGTACTGATTATAGAAATTATTAAAGCTACTTTTGATGTGGCAGTAAGAACGTTGAATGGGAAAATTGAACCCGTAATAGTGGAAATTGAAACTGAGCTAAAAAGACCTGTTTCTCAGGTTATACTTGCAAACAGTATAACTTTAACTCCAGGAACACTTTCAATTGATGTGGATTCTAAAAATTGTGTTATAAAAGTTGCAACAATTGTTCCAAGAGCTAAAGAGGACGTAATTCCCTTTGAAGCGTATATAAAAGGATGGTTAGAGTAACTGCAGGGTGTTAAAATGGATATACTGGTGATTTCAAAATATATTCTTATGGCAGCGCTGGCATTCTACGCAATTGCCACAATAAGAATTGCAACCCGAAAGACCATATCTATGGGAATTGTTGGATTACTGGGTTTAAGTGCAGCGGTGGCAACAATACTTATTTTAACCAATAATATTTACGGAATAGCTTTCTGTAAAGATATAGCTTATGCACTTGTCATTTTGGGCCCAATTGGTACAATAGCATTTTCAAAAGTTATACGAGGATGGTAAAGTGGTAGATATAATCACTTTGATAAAATCAGCAATAATGATAATAGCTGCGATATTAATAGTCCTTACTGCATTTGGGCTTATCAGATACAAGGATGATGTGGAAAGAATACTCTATGCAAGAGTACACATGCTGGGGGTGGCAGATATGGCCTGTATAGCAGCTTTATTAGCTCTTAACGAACCATTACTGGCAGTTACTTACTTCTTCCTTACTCCTTTTGCATCACACGCCATAGCCAATGCATACTACTACGGGGAGGAACAAAGATGATTGAATATATATTAATGATTGTAGCAGTTTTAGGAGCAGTTATAGCCCTTACTCAAAGAGATCTCCTTAAAACGGCCATATTAACAGGAATTCCAGGAGCCGCAATCGCTTTTCTGTTTCAATTTTTACTGGCTCCAGATGTAGCCTTAACACAAGCCATAGTAGGTACAGCCATAGTTCCTGTATTCTTTGCTCTGGCTGTAAAAAAGACACTCAGAATGGAGGAAGAGTGATCAAAATTTATTAGAGGAATTGTTATGATTATAGACCCACAGCTCGGATCGTTCTTTACAGCAGGAGCATTGATAATAATAGGCCTTTTTGCAGCTCTTTTCATTGATAATTTGATTAAAAAGGTAATAGGACTTCTATTTATTGCAGATGGAGTAAATCTTTTCATAGTTACAATGGGTTATAAAGCAGGTGGAATTGTTTATGTATTCCTTCCTGGAATGACTGTAGACTGGTTTGCTCAAAACGCATCATATCCGTTACCATTTGCCCTTGTTCTAACAAGTATTGTAATTGGGGCAAGTACACTTGCTGTAATGCTCAGTTTAATAATAATACTTTATAAAAAACACGGATCCATAAAAGCATCGAAAATTCTTGGAGAAAAAGGAAATCAAACTCAATCTAAAACCCCCGGTGATAAAATATGAATCCGCTGATCCCCTTAATGGTTATAATACCAATAGCATGTGCATTAATTTTAAATCTGTTCCATACCAAAGATCGGACCGTAAAGATAATTGCAATAATAATAGCCATAATTTTACCATCAATACCATTATTTACAAATTATGGTTATCATTATTTTGGAGGATATGCCCCTCTAATTGAAAATCCTGCGTTAGCACAGGGTTTACCTGTATCAATAACAGCATCAGCTCTAAATGTGTTCCACCCGGCAATAACATATTACTTTGGAAGCGCGCAACAGATTTTTATGGTTGTACTGGGAATAATTGCATTTTTAGCCATATTAACATCTTTAAGCGAAACAAGGAAACCTTCTGGAGTTTATGCATTCCTCATGTTCATGGGAGTTGCTTCCATGTCTGCCATTATCCTTACAGACGATATATTCAATTTATACGTCTTCTTTGAAATAATTGCAGTAACGCAGGTGGGAATTGTAGTTGCTTCTAAAGTTAAAGGGAATATGGAGACTGCTTTAAAATATATGATCATAGGGAGCATCGCCTCACCACTCCTTTTACTTGGAGTAGCATTGCTTCTTGGAGTAACAGGCAATGTTAACATTACAGATATAATTTATTCCATTAAAACAGGGCTTGTGAATCCACAAAGTCCAGTATTACTCATGGCATGTGGTCTAATAATATTTGGATGGTTATATGCGGCAGGATTACCTCCGTTCCACACTATAAAGTCAGAAATATATAGTAGAGCACTCCCACATGGTGCCGCCCTACTTCAGGCATTTTCTGTATTTACATTAGTGGCAATTGGATTAATAATAATTAAAATCTTTGCATTCTTTCCCTTTGCAAATGTATTCATCGTTGGAATATCAGTGATTGCAATGATACTCAGCATAACCATGGCATTGATGCAAACAGATTTTAAAAGGATTATAGGTTTTCTTGCTGTTGGAGAGCTTGGATACATTGGAATAGGTCTGGGACTTGGAACAGCAGCCAGTATCACCGCAGGACTTTTCCAGGCAATAAATGAAGCCATAATAACAGCGTTCCTATTTATTGGATTTGGTACAATTCTCTATAAAACTCGCGAAAGCGATATAAGGAAACTTGGAGGAATAATGGTAGAAATGCCCAAAGTTACATTATTGGTACTCCTATCAGGGCTTGCAATGGCTGGTGTACCACCATTAAATGCTTTTCAGAGCAAATTAATGCTGATTCAGTCTTCTTTAAGTGCAGGAGTGCCTGAACTGGGCATAATTATGATTCTTCTAAGTATTGTGACTTTCATGACATTTATGAAGGCATTTTATGCTATTTACATGCGCCCCAAACCAAGCACTCTCAAAATTATTGATTCAAATATACCAAAAGCAACCATATTTTCACTGGTTGTATTCTTAATATTATGTATTATACTGGGCCTATTCCCACAAATTGCAACCAGTTACCTGCAACCGCTTGCAAACAGCCTAATATGATAAGATGATAAAATAGAGGGATTATATGAGTCTTTATGACGTTATAATAAATAAGATAAAGCAAATTCAAGATTCTGATAAAGAAGGCGGACCTGTAACCAATATTACAGCTTCATCAACATTAGCAGCAGAAATAACACTTTTATCATCGATTTTAGTTGTGGTTATAATGTTAAGGTACTACAGTAATGCTTTAATGGTCATAGCAGTACTTCTGGTGATAGGAATAATAGTTTTTGCCATGCCCATAATGCCAAAATTAAAAAAAGAACAGAATGATTCCCTAAACAGCATGATATTTTATGCAATTCTGATTCTTGGAATTATCACAACTTTATTCTACTGGGGGAGTTTAAATGTCTGAAGGAATAAGAAATCTCATAGCCAGCATAGCTCTGGCTTTATTCGCAATTACATTATTTCAAGCCATAATTGGATTTGATCAATTGCTTACTCCTGGTATTAGTCAAATCTATAACTGGATAGGTCCTCAAATTGGCCCTAACGTAGTTACAACTGTTGTATTTGATTGGAGAGGTTATGATACCCTTGGAGAAGCACTTATACTGGTAACTGCAGTAGTGGTAACTCTTCTGGTATTTGGAAGAGGAATGGTAGATTTAGGAGGGGATGATGAATGAGTACAATCCTTAAATTATTTGTATTTCCAATTTCACTCATCATAATCTGTGTAGGAATAAACACAATTCTTGGAGGGCATATAACACCTGGAGGAGGATTTCAGGGAGGTGCAATGATTGCAGGAGGGTTAATTTTCTGTATAGTGGTATATGGGCTTAAAGAAAGTCCGTTTAAACTTTCCCATAGCTTTTTGGCTGGTATGGAAAGTGCAGGTGCATTAGGATATGTACTTTTAGGAATTGCAGGTTTATTCTTCTCAGGATTCTATCTGTACAACCTTGGAGTAGATATTTACAATATAGTCCCTTCAGCAGTACAAACACTATTTAATTATCCCGATCCGACGAATACAGGCATAATACCTTATCTTAACTATGTAGTTGGCATAAAAGTTTTAGTAGGTCTAAGTGCAGTTGTAATAGCGTTCTTAGAAAGTGATAGAATTCTTGGAGAGAATGAACAATGATTTTCTATATTGGACCATTAATACTGGGATTCTTATTAGGATTTATTCTAGGAACCAGAATTAAACCAAGTCCAGAAAGTAAATTGAAGTTTGATAAAGAAGTTTATGCCATAGTTTTAATTGCAGCTATACTGATAGCATATTATATTGGTCCATTTCCTTATTATAAGGATTTCGCAATTGCATCAGGATTTGTTGCAGCAATAATTGGCCTAATCATAGGAAAATTAATATTTGGAAGAGAAAAAAGTAATAAAGCTCAAATCAGTTGAATTGTAATCGTATTTAAGATGTAATAAAGTCCATAAAAATTCAATTTGAAGTCATTGGGAGTGTAGTGAGTACACATAAATAAAATATGAGAAGGCAAAATCATGTTTTTATCAACCAAAAAATGCGAAGGCATAGGAGAATGCATTAAAGAATGCCCAACAGGCGCTATAAGGCTAATAGAGGGTAAAGCATTTAGTTGTATCACCTGCGGTGCTTGTGCAGAGGCATGTCCAAACAGAGCTATATTCAAAAATAAATACGGTGGATATGTCGTAGATAGGGCAAAATGCAATGCATGCGGAGTCTGCGAATTAACATGTCCTGTAAATAGCATAAAAATTGAAGGGGACATGGTAAAGGGAATTTGCTCAAGATGCGGCCTATGTGCAGATACCTGCCCGATTGATGCTAGAGTTGACGCTTACGAAATGATCGAAGACAGGCAACTAAAGTTCCTGGAGGCATTAAATTTAACAATACAACCACCTTTAAAGACAAAGAAAAGTGAAGAGATAGCTCAACGGATTAACGTAATCACCGATACAGATAAATGTACACTATGTGGCAGATGTGAATATTACTGTCCAACCGGCGCCATAACCGTTGATGTTGAACCTGGAGTTTGTACAGACTGTAGAGTATGTGAGGATGTCTGCCCTGCAGAAGCAATCTCTGATGGTACAATTGACCCTGAAAAATGTACCCTATGTCTTAAATGCATGAAAGAGTGTCCTAATGATGCAATGTACGTTGAAGATTTCAAAGTTAATATCAGGAAGCTTGAAGAAGGAAAAAAAATAGAGGGAAGCATAATTTCATGCCTCAACTGTGGTTTGTGTTCTGAAGCTTGCGAATCAGGTGCCCTGAAGATTGTAGAAGGTAAATTACGCTACGATCCCTCACTTTGCGATGATTGTGATGATATGAAATGCCTCGACGCTTGTCCTGTCGGTATTTTAAGAGAATCAGACGAAGATGAACGTAGAATAAAAGGATACTGTGTTTCATGCGGCAGATGCGTTAAAGCATGCGATCTTAATGAAAGTAGAAGCTTCCAGAATGTTATATGGGAGGGAACGGTGTCAGAGGATTGTATTTCATGTGGTATATGTGCAGAACAGTGCCCAAGAGAAGCAATTACTCTTAAAAGAGGAACAATCAGCGTAGACCTAGAAAAATGCGCTTTATGTGAAAAATGCGCTATCCATTGCCCGCAGAACGCAATCCCTGTAACCACCATGCGCAAAAAATCCATAATAGACGGATTCGTGTTTTTGGAAAACAAACTGTGTATGAACTGCAAACTGTGCATGAAAACATGCCCAGAAGAAGCTATTTATGAGGATGAAAAGGGCAGACTTACTGTAGATGATTCAAAATGCATATATTGCGGTGCATGCAATAATGTGTGTCCTGCAAGAGCAATATTATTTGAAAGGGAATTCGAGGTATCGCAATGAAAAATTTAGTGAGAATTGTACTGGAAGGGACTTACAGCAATGTGAAAAGGATTTTCTTTGCTTCAGATAGGGTTACAGACATGGATCTTCGAAGTAAAATTCTCGAGGGTCGAATCGTGCCCACAGATAAAGTAGCAGAAGTACCCTGTATAGGTTGTGGTGGATGCAAAAATGTTTGCCCCACCGGTGCAATTGAAATGGTAGAACTTGAAGAACCTGTCGAATTATTGGAAGGACTTGTAAAAGAAGAAATACCCGTCTTAGACAGTATAAAATGTGTAAACTGTTATTACTGTCACGATTTCTGCCCGCTTTATGCTTTATTCGGAGAAGCAGGTACCATACATCCAAATGACGTGGGAGATGTACGTCCTGATGTAAGGGAAATGCTGGAAAAACCGGTTAAGATATCTGAAGATAAAATTGCATTTATAGCCCAATACCTTTCTGACAATGCAATAATCAGGAAAAAAGAGGATCAAAAAAATTCAAAATAATTATTCAATAAATTAAAACCTTAAAAGAGGGATGAATTTGGGTTTAAAATCATATTCAAGAGCAAGAGCCGTGCATGTGATGCTTGTATACACTGGAGGATGTAACGGTTGTGATATAGAAATAGTTAACTGTATATTTTCACCAAAGTACGATGCAGAGCAGTATAAAGTCTTTTTAACATGGAATCCGCGGGAAGCTGACGTGCTTGTTGTTACAGGCCCGGTTACAAAGCATGTAGAAGAACCTTTAAAAGCAATTTATGAATCAATACCTGAACCTAAAGCTGTAGTTGCAGCAGGCGCCTGTGCAACAATGGGCGGCGTCTACAAGAACATTTATGGAGATATACCCTCCGAAGAGATAGCAGGACCGGTGGATGAAATCATACCTGTTGCTGCTAAAATTCCAGGATGTGCGGTTAGACCTGAAGACGTGCTTTCAGGAGTAGTTGCAGCCTTACCTTTACTATTAAATGCGAAATGATTGAAAATAGATAATGTCAGAGTGTTTTTCTGGCCAGGAGTGTTATTATGGATAACGATAACAAAGTCACAACACAAGTAATCGAGACAGAAGTTCCAATGGGTACCATTCACTCTGCAGCCCTTGAACCCTACAGATTACGTTTATTTGTTGAAGATGAAATTGTAAGAGATGCTGAATTAACAGTTGGTGTTAATCACAGAGGAATTGAAAGAATAATGGAAGGATTACCTGTTGAAAAGGCAAACAGCCTCACAGAAAAGATATGTGGTATCTGTTCCAACAGCCATATATGGAATTCATGTCTTGTTGCAGAAAAGGGGCTTGAAATTGACGTTCCCCCTCGTGCAGAGTATATTAGAATAATTATGGAAGAGCTGGAAAGGTTACACAGCCATCTTCTCTACCTCGCACACGGCAGCGAAGTTTTAGGCCATGAAACATTTGCAATGAGGCTTTTCTATATCAGAGAAACTGTTATGGAACTTTTAAGGATGATTGGTGGAAACCGTGTTCAGTACGGTGCTTCAATCATCGGCGGGGTAAGACCACGATGCGATCTGGACGAAATGAGAATCCAGAAGATTATTGAAGGCATGGATTATGTTGAAGAGAAAGTCCTTGATTTTGCAGATAGATTCATCAGAGATCCAATGGTCATGTCCCGTATAAGCGGCATAGCAGCAATTACAAAGGAAGATGCGCGAAGACTGGCCACAACCGGCCCTTCACTTAGAGCAACAGGTATCGGAGAGGATTTAAGACTGGATATGAAACAATACGAACCCTTCGAATTCGATGTAATCACCCAGGACACTGGAGATGTTAAAGCAAATCTTTTAATGCGTGTTCTCGAGATTCCAGAAAGTATAAAAATAATCAGACAGGCAATTAAAGACCTTCCTGATGGTAAAATAACCAATAGAAGCTGGGAAATGCAGGATACAGATATTATAAGAAGTTACATTGAAGTGCCAAGGGGTAAACTCTATCACTCCTACAAAATTGAGGATGGAAGGGTAAGAAATTCAATAGTCAGGACACCCTCCATAACCAATATAAACACTATGGAGTTTGCATGTATTGGAACTCACATAACCGATGCACAATTAGCAATAGTTCAGTGCGATCCATGTTTTACATGCACTGACCGCGCAGTACAGATTGTGGATCAGCCCTTTAGGAAAAATAGAATTATATAAGATCAGTGAATCTGATCTTTTAAATTATTAAAATAGAATTAAAGGAGAAATGGTGGAATGGATACATCGATGATTATAATTTCAATAATAGCAGTGATTGGGACATTAATTGTGGCTTTTGCAGTAAGTGTCTGGCTTCCAGGCATTGAAAGGAAATTCGTTCAGGCAAGGATTCAGCAGAGAGTAGGTCCTCCAATTTCAAGTCCAGGATTTATGGCTCCAATAAAATTCTTCTTTAAAGAGGCTATGACTCCAAACTCTCCTATGCCCAGATTGTACAATGCACTTCCTTTAATTAGTTTAATCATAGTAGTCTTTATATTACTGTTTATAATGCCTCAAATGTACTTTTTAGGGGCTTTAGCAAGTATTATAGCCATTGTAGGGTTACTTAAGGTTGAAGAAATAATGTACATGTTTATGGGTTCACTTTCCAAATCAGTGCTTTCTGTAAATATGCCATTCCCTGACCTTGTTAAAGGCGCTAAACACGTTGATGCAACACGATCATTTATTGAAGAACTGAGCACACTTAGAGCTTTCCGTCTAATAGCATTTGGTTCATTTCCTTTGTATATTGCACTATTTGTACCTGTAGTAATGGCAAAAAGCATATATATTGGAGATATAGTTGCATTCCAGCAATTAAACGGCCCAGTACTCTTTACGGTGGCTGGAGTTATAGGTGCCATTGTTTATTTCATCGGTTTCATGATATTGCTCAATGAATATCCATTTGCCATAATGAAAACTAAGGCCGACGTTATTGAAGGCCCATTACTTGAATATATGTCAAAATACCGGGCTTATACCTATATTACAAGAGGATTTCTCATATTCGTGCTTGCAAGCCTATTTGCAACCATGTTCCTTGGAACACCACCAAACATATTCAGCCCTGGAATTCTGATTACAATTGCTGTGGCCATAATATTCCCAATTTTAATGGCTGTTATGAGTGCATTCTCCCCAATATTTACATTCAGGCAGTTCTACCCTGTTGTAGCTGCAACATCAATCTTAGGAGTGCTTGCACTGGTTGCAGCCTTCATAACCCTATAAATCAATCCTGCAAAAAACGTTGTTTTTTGCGGCCACAAAAACAGGACCAGATAATATGAAATTCGTAGTAAGACCTCAACACATTGTAAGTGTCGGCGGATACATTGTTGAAGTTGATTTCCCTTACAGAAACATGATTGTAGTTAATCCTACAAATGAACCTATAAAAGTAGACCTTCCTATATTTAACACTGAATGGATCGAAGAACACAAGAAATTAGGATTAGATATAACTCCTACAAAAGATGAAGACTCATTTTTACGTATATGGAGAAAAGAAAAAGCTAAACTGGAAAAAATTAAAGAAGGATCTTCATAAATTCCTTCTATTTAAAGTTTCAGTTCACTAAATCTTTTTTATTTCTTTTATTTGGGTTTTAAGTTCGGGAAGTACTTGCCTCAAATAAAAATAAAGATTATTTTGATTTTGCACCTATAAATTCCATATCTTTCATTATAACTGGCTTTATTTTCTCTTTTAAGCCACGGGGAGTCACAATTTCCACTTTAAATCCCACCAAAATGGAAAGATGTTCTTCTAAATCAGTTAATTCTAAAAAAAAATCAGGTTTTTTTTTAAAAGTTACCATTAAATCCCTCAAAAATCGTAGATTTTTGGGGCCCCAAAAACCATTGGTTTTTGAGGGCAAGGTCACTTTCTTCTGTCTGCTCTTCTCGGTCATAAGAACCAGATAAACCTATTTTTTCGACGTGGAAAACTTCTTTAAGATATGGAAGGTCATTTTTTAGAATATCTAAAACTTCAGATTTTGTTTTCATGGGATCACAAAAATTTTTTTCTGGGTTTAAATATATTACTTACAGTTTATTATATTCAGGGTCTTAAAAAACGCATAGAAAATTAGATTATTTTCAGATGAATTAAAGCTAAGCTACTTGCATGACTTGACAATCATGTAATTTAAGCAATTTTAAAGCTTTTTTATCCGTTGAATTTAGAATGGTAACTCATTTCATTAATTCTCTTCCAATTGAAAATGCATTTCCCAGGCGCTTTCCTACACCATAATATGCCCTAAATGAAGGATCGTATAAGAATGGTTTAATCTGTTCTATATCTGGATCTCCATTATCCAGTACACTTTCATCGACTTTTACGTCCACAATTTCCCCAGTAAAATGAGTGTGTAACCCTAATTCTGCAGTGTGTACCAATTTACATTCCAAGACTATTGGAAATTCTTCAATATATGGGGCGTCCACTTTTTCACTTTTTAAAGGTGTTAAACCGGTAACATCAAATTTATCTTCATTCTCTCCAGATGCCATTCCAAAGTAGTCTGCTTCTTTAATGTATTTTTTTGAAGGGATATTTACTGTAAATGCCTCTTTATTCTTGATATTTCCATGGCTATAAGTCGCTTCCCTTAGAGAAATTGAAACACACGGCGGAGCAGAACATGATATTCCTCCCCACGCTACATTCATTGCGTTTGGTTTCCCATCCTTATCATACGTCCCAATTATAAAAACAGGAGCTGGATACACAATTGTTTTTGCACCAATTGATTTTTTCATGTTTATCACCTTTAAGTTTTAAAAAATTGAAATGAAGAATGCTTATTTACTAGCACCTTTCATGTTTTTACAAAGTTCTTTTACTTCTTTTTGTGGGAACTATTTTCATTTTGTCAAATTTCAGATTTTTGCGAATAATTTAAAGACTGTAAACATTCAATTCTCTTAAAAGCCTATCTCTTTCATCTTTAAGTTTTTTTATTACTTTTTCATCGCATTTACCATTTTTCTCTAAATGAGCGATAGTAATGGTTATAGCTTCCAGATTAGCCTCATTTTGATTTACTGACATTTTGACCCTTCTTAATTTAACAAAATTTATTTAAATATTAGTAAAAAGAATTATTTAAATCTTCTCAAAACTTAGATAAATGAGCTACAATCTTTTAATTAACAGTATAGCTAAATAATAACTTTAATTTTAAGAAAATATCTTGTATATTGTCTATTTCTTCTCAGCTTCCTCTTTTAAAGCCTGATTCATCAGTTCAAAACCAGATTCTGTATCTTTTAACATGCCTGAAAGAATTGGGACTAATAACCCACTAAATCTTTCTTTTTGAATAAACAATATTTTATTGTCACTTATTTTTTTAATTAATTAAGCCATGTTCTCCATCGAAAAGCTTTGGAATCCATAATCTTCCTAACCATCTTAATTCTTGTTCTGGTTGGAATTTAATTATTTTAGGCTTAAATTTCATCCCATTTGAGTTTGGAGGCTTGCAAAAACCGTTGGTTTTTGCTTGCCCGAAAAATCTGTCGAAATTTTTAATTTCGACGCCGCAAACACTTCGTGTTTGCCGGCTATAATTTTTCGACGGCTTAATAAAAACCTCGATTTGTGATCCTTCCTGCTGGTCTCCATATATTTCTTTAATAAATGGATTCCACTTCGGAAAATTATCAAAATCAGTGATAATATCCCAAACTATGCTTGCAGAAACATTAATTTAGATTTCTGTGTAAATTTCTTTCATACACATATTATAGTTTCTTATTATGCAAATAATTTATGCCAGATGGTTAAAAGAACAGAAAATGAGTTTTAAATTAGAACTAACCTTCCTTTGGCCGGATATCCCTCATCATGAAAAATGCAAACTTCATGATAACTGGAGCAAATATCTTCTTCAAAGGGCTTATTTTAGTATCATGAAGTATTCATCCTTATCTTTATAAAATTCAAGATCTGCTGGAAGATATCCTAATTTAGATGTTTCCTTCATGATCTAAAATGCATATACTGCATAAAATTTGGCGATTTCCTTCCTCCCTGAAGTTTCCTGTAAAATTCTTAGGACTTCCTATTATTGCTAATATTTTCATTTGATGTCCTCTTTTAGATTTATTTTAAAAATTTATTCATTCCCCGTATATTCTGTTATTTTTCTTGATACTTTAAGTGCAAGCGCTGCAGTAAGCAGTATTGTAGGTAAACCCTGTGAACGAGGTGCTAATGAGAGATCCGCAACCCATAATCCTTCAGGTAGCCATGAAGGCTTCATTGAATCCACATCTTCTTTAGTAAGTGGGACTGTACCTCCTAAATGTCCTCCATGATGCATTCCTTTAATATATGGACCTGAAACACCTGCAGATTCCAGAATTTTTTTAGCTTCACCAACCGCCTCATCAAGACGAATATGATCCTCTCTCTTAACGGTTTTTTGCACTTTTCCATCAGCAAAAACTGCCCCCTCTTCAATATCTGCAAGTTTAACCATCATTCCAACTCTATCATTTATAGAGACATTTTTCCATGGTTTATGGAATAAGTGAGAGAGAATATCAAGATAAGGTGAGAGAATATAATCGTCATGTTTTGTATACCACACCATAGGTGGTTCTTTAATCTGATCGGCCCCATTTAAGACGCCGCCTAATGTAAGGACAATGTCCGCCCATAAATTATCCCTGGCAGGTAATCCTGAAGCTTTTAATATTTGTGCTGTGCCAATTCCACCTGCAGCTAAAACTACAATATCTGCTTTTACGGTTCTTGATTTAACAACAACTCCTTTAACCTGACCATTTTCTATTATAACTTTTTCAACAGGTGAAGATGTTTGCAATAATGCACCTTTTTTAATTGCATAATCTAAAAATCTTCGAGAATCCCACCTTGCACCAGTGGTACATCCAACTTCGCATAATCCGCAGGAAATGCATTTAACGCTGTCTACTGCTTTTGGAGTCACTTTAGGTTTCAGGCCAAGTTTCTCTGCAGCTTCAAACATGCTTCTGGTTACTGGCCGCCATCTTTTCTTTGGAAATTCAGTTATACCTATATTTCTTTCAATTTCTTCAAATTCAGGTGTAAGATCAAGCCCTATTTCCTTTAATCCATGTTCAGCACGTACCATATTACCACAAGAGAGTACTGTAGAACCGCCTGTGGTCATGCCCCTGAACAGTGCAAGATCATTTGCTGAGCGAGTTACAGCATAATGTGGGAAAAGGGGAGTGATTATTTTCTCACTTAAAAGACCGGTTTTCCTCAAAGGCTCAGCTAATTTTAAAAGCCGTCTTAATGGTTTAAATTCCTTTCCTGCTTCAAGTATTATGACCTCAAATCCATTAGCCGCTAATTCACGTGCAGCCGTTGCTCCTCCAGCTCCAGTGCCTACAACTATTGCCCTCATCTTTTTACCTCATTTATACAGGCTATACACTCAGATGCGCCGTCTGTAATTCTCTCTTTAAACTGCATATCCAAATTTTCATTTAAACCTCGAACTACGCCTTCATCTGCAGCACTTAAAACCATGCACGCTTCTCGGGTATAATATTTAGATAAAGCACATCTATTTACAATCATAATTACATTCTCATCTTTATTTTCTATTTTAAACTCAATTCCAAGTATTCTGTACATTATTTTAGCTGCAGCTTCAAGATCTTTAAAATCAGCCCCAACTCCAAGTCTTCGGCGAGCATCCTGTCCTAATTGATATCCAACATCAAACATAGTCTTTCTTCCAAATTTAATAGCATCTTCATATCCTAATTCTTCAATTAACGCTTTAACTCGTCTATTGTGTGCATTAGCCATTATAGCTCTTCTTTCCTCCAATGTGCCCCTTAAAATTATGTCCTCTTTATTAATTTGCTTCTTTTTTTCTGGTGCGTATTCTTTTAAAACATTATTAAGCCCTTCTATTGTATTTTTAGCCACAATATTAAGATCCTTCTTTAAAATAAAATCCGGAAGCCAGAATGATGCAATTTTTAACCTGATGCTCATGACTGCACCCCAATACTGCCTGTACGTATTATATTATCAGGTTTTGTTCCTGAATCATAAATAAATTTAATTACATTATTATAACGTTCTATAATTGCTTTTCGTTTAAGTTTAAGATTTGCAGTTAAATCTGTGCCTATAGAAAGATCGTTTTTCAAAATTGTCCATGATTTAATCTCTTCCGGGCGAGAAAGTCGTTTATTTATTTCTTTAATATATCCATTAAGATTATCAAGCTTATCCGGTTCATCCGACCATATAAGTGCACTGCAGTAGGGTTTCCCATCACCAATTACCATTGCTTCATCAATTCCCGGTATATTTTTAAGCATTCCTTCAATTTTTAAGGGACTTATTGTCTTTCCATAGGAATTTACTATAACTTCCTTTTTACGGCCGGTGATCACAAGACTACCTTCTGGCGTCATATGGCCCAAATCACCAGTGCAAAGCCAACCCTCTTTAAAAAGAGACTTTTTATCATTTTTAAAATAGCCTGATGTCACCTGCGGCCCTTTTATCAGTATTTCACCATCTTCATCTATACTAATGTCAGTGGAAGGAAGAGGTTCACCAACTGTGCCTATTCTGTTTCTTCCAATCCTGTTAATAGTTACAAGCGGTGCTTCAGTTAATCCATAGGCATTATAGACTTCAATACCCATTTCATGGTAGGATTGAAGCAAATCATCGCTTACTGGAGCAGAACCAACAATCAACTGAGCGCATCTATCCAGACCTGTCTTTTTAAGAATTTCTCTTTTGATTAATTTTCCTAAAATTTTCTTTAACACTCCTCTGGAATTAAGGTAAATTCTCCCTATTCTTGATTCCAAAACATTATACCATACCTTTTCATAGAAACGGGGTACTGAAAAGAATATTTTAGGCCTTACATTCCTGAGGGCTTTAGCAAGATCATGGAAATTTTCCAGGAAATAAAGATTTAAAGCTGCAGGTGCATAATATGGCGAATAAATTCCCATAATTCCCTCCACTACATGATTCATTGGAAGGAATGAAAGATAAGATACTTCACTAATTCTATCTTTCCATGGAGGCATTGAAGCTATGAATTCTGCCATCCACCGGAGATTTCCATGGTTAAACATAACCCCTTTTGATTTTCCAGTTGTTCCAGAAGTATAACGTATAGTGGCTAAGTCATTGAAATTTATAGGAACATTTATGATTTCGTCTATATTTTCACCGATTTTAAGAAATTCTTTCCATGACATAATATGCAAATTATTACCAATGCTTTCTTCGCAGAAAGAAACAATGGGAATTGAAATATTAATTTTATTTAAATCCTTTAAAAGTTGAACTGTGCCCGCAAACAGTATTTTTGCACCGCTGTTATCTAAAATTTCTTTAATTTCCTCTATAGGACTTGTATAGTAAATAGGAACACTTACAGCGCCTGAAAGACCAATTGCAATGTCCAGGGTAAGATATCTTGTGCTGTTTAAACCTACTATGGCTATTCTATCTCCTTTATTAACTCCCATATTCTGAAGAGATTTTAAAGCTAAAATTATGTTTTGGTAAATGTCAGCTGAACTGGAGTTTTTAATTTCACCTTTAATAATATCATAATAATTAACTGGCATGCTTCCACTTTTAAGTCTAAATAAAACCTGTTCATAAACCGTGCGATCAGATCTGTGGAAAAATCCGTAATAAACTGCAAATTCAAGGATTTTGGGCAGTAATTCCTGCCATTTATAACTGTATGGTCCAACTAATTCATCAGTATTATCTCTCCTGTAATCCCTATTTTCATGGAAGTAAGGCGAAAGGGTGTTCATGGTTTCAAGTAATCTTGATGTCCCCTTTCCAAATAAATGGCCCATAGAAGCAAATTTTTGGATAATTGAACCATTTAAAGGTATATATATCGGATTATTGAGCTTGATATCCAGATTTTCCTGACACCATGCTTTAGTAAATTGAACAAGTTCTTTTACTGTAGGTAATGAATCTTTTGGGGCAGTTAAATGAAATGTTTTATTTGCTGCCCGCTTGTCAAATGTTAATTTAACTACAGCATCTGCAACGTAATCTACAGGCACTAAATTAATTTTCATTGATGATGAGACAGGAATTAGTGGTAATTTTCCATTTAAATAAAGCCTAAGGGGCACATAAACCGTGTTAAAAGTTTTAATGTAACCTGTGGATGATTCACCTGCAATCATGCTCGGCCGGAAAATTGATACATCAAATTCAGATTTTCTTACTCGGGATTCGCTTTCATACTTTGTTTTTTCATAATCACTTAAAAATCCATATTTAGAAGTTAGAGAATCTTCAGAAACAGCACCCATTTTCCCACCAGCCACATAAGCAGTTGATATGTGAGAAAATCGCTCCAGTCCATGGTCTTTATGAGCTAAATGTGCCAGTTTCAGGATATTTTGAGTTCCCTTCACATTTGTCTTTTGAAGTTCTTCAAGGGTGGCTTTAAGTCTCCAGTCTGCAGCAGCATGGATTACATGAGTAACAGTTTTAACTAACTTATTATAATCACTATTTTCTAATCCCAGTTCATTTTTTGAAATATCTCCATTTACTACATGAATTCTGTTACTTATTTCGTCTAAAAGTTCTGGAATCTCCCACCAAGCTCTACATAGCCTATTAACAGCATCTTTCTTATTTTTACCCCTTACTAATGCAATGATATCAATATCATGATGTTTAAGAATTTTTAGAGTAATCTGTGTGCCTAAAAATCCATTAGCACCAGTTAAAAGAATATATTTATTCATTTTCTCACATTCCAGCCACTTTTTTGTAGAAAATTTCTCAATATTTCAGGATTTTGACTGACACGGTTAAGATGCTCGATAAATCCATTTTTTAATTTTTCCTTCTGTATTTCAGGATTTACTATCAGTTCATCAACCTTTTCTTCCAATTTATTCCAGACTTCAGACGACTTAAAATCTACTAAATAATCTTCCAATCCTAATTCCCCATAAAAGCCCCTAAGACGAGTATCGTGCCCTACAGCTATTTGGGGAATTTGGGCTTCAAGAGATAAAACTCCTGCATGATAACGGGAAGTTACAAGCAAATCAAGATTTCTAAGGATATTTGTTATCTGTGATGCATTAAATTCCCTGGATGAGAATATTTTCACCATTTCAGGACTTTTTATTTTACCTTTTATACTTCTAGCAAGTGGTTCGTCCACCTCTTCCATGCAAATTAGGGCTATCATTTTACCATATTTTTCAATGATTCTATCAGCTTTCTGAGCCCATTTAAGACTCAGTTCTTTGCTACCTTTAATTCTATCCTTTGAGCGGGAAAAATAATAGGGCCATTTATACAGATTTTCTTTTTTTCCCCATGGACGCATTACCACCGGCCATAGATAGAAATCAATTGGTGCTAACCCCACAACTCCTGAATTAGAGTCTGGCCAGCTTTTTTTTAAGATATTTTTGTCTTTTTTTTCTGTTTTAAAGGTAAATGCACAGTCTGCTGTGACATCTATTGGAGCAGTAACTCCTATTTTTTTGAGCTCTTCGGCAGCAGATTCTGTCCTGGTCAAAATTAAATCGGTTTTACTTGCTTCTCTCTTGACTAACCACCTGTTAAAAGAGGATAAATGACCAACATCAACTGCATAAGCAATGCTTGGCTTTTTAAATGTATATGCACACCGGGTGGCCCACAAAAAAGCCCAGAGGAGGGCTGAAGTCCATGTATCCATGTAACAGCTTCCTTCAACTAATAAAAGAACATCATGTTCTTTAACCAGTCCTCTTATATCTAAAAAGAATACTGATGCAATTGGTGCGATTTTCAAAAATTCATCTTCTTTAAGATAACGCCTTAAATTAGCTTCATTTAATGTAGGAACAGTAATAAGAGCTTCAGGACCCAAAATAGACCTTACATCTTCTATTATAGATAATAATCTTGCTTCAGAACCTGTATTATTGGCGCCGTTATAACCGGCTAAAAGAACTTTTGGAGAATCTTTCATACCATTTCAACCATATTTTTATTTTAAAAGAGGTCTAAATATTATAAATACTTTGATATTGCAAAAATATAAATAATTATAAGTCTTATTTTTGCCTTTTAATCCTCACTCACCTTTAATTATCAATTCAGCGGCATTTTTACCCGAATAAATTACACTTGGCACACCAGAAGGCCCTACCCAGTGACCAGCATGATAAAGTCCTTTAATAAATGGAATTTTCTGTTTCCATTGTTTTAAATCCGTATAACTCCAACCAACTGCAGCACCGTGGTAATTATGAGTATAACGATGCATAGTTAATGGTGTGGCTATATCCAGATATAGGATATGCTGACTGAGGTCAGGTATATAATTTTCAAGTTTTTTTACTAAATTTGATGCAAATTTCTTTTTGAATTCCTGATATTCCTCTCCCCTCTGTAATTCTTGCCCTGCTTTCCAGTAATTTTTAAAATCAAATGTTGCTGGAAAAACAATTTGAATTCCATAAATATCAGGATCTGCTCCATCACTACGATATTTTGGGAAATTCAAATGAAATGAAGATTTTTCAGGGTCATTCGGTGTCATAGCTTCGTCTATGTCTAATGAAGAGTTAATAAACACATCTGAACCATCAAAACCATATTCAGAGGGATCTATGTCAGTAACAATAGAAGCAATGAAATATGTATCAGAAACAACTGTTGTATCTAACTTTTTCTTAAATTTTAAAGGCATTAACTCAGGATCCATAAGTTTATAAAATGTTGTTTTAGCATCCATTGCAGATACAACATTTTCGCATTCAAATTCACTGCCATCTTTCAGTACAACACCAGTTACTTTTTTCTCTTCTATTTTAATTCTCTTTACAGGGCTTGAATAGAATATTTCTCCACCATTTTTGAGCACAGCTTCTTCAAATGCATCTGCAATCCTTTGCGATCCACCAACAGGGGCGTGAGCTCTTCCTTTTAGTGCAAATCCAATGAAAGCAAGCATTCCAATGGCACTGATATCTTTAATAGGGGCAATGCTAAAAAGCGCCACGCGAAGACCTTTTAGTTCATCTCCTGGAAACAATAATTCAAGGAATTTTTCAGCAGGCATCTTACTATATTTCAGGATTTTTCTCAGTTTAAAGGGGATTTGTATTCCCATTAAAATCTTGGAGAAAATAAACATTAATTCAGGACTTTGAGATGGTGCCTGACTCAATTCCCTCTCAATTTCAAGGGATTCTTCGACCAATTTATTCAATGATTCTTTTTTTACTTCTGGATATGTTTTCAAAATTGAATTTTCAAATTTCTCCTGGTTCTTGGTTAATATAATGTCTGATCCTTCATTTGGGCCCATATAATGACCCACTGGTTCATGAAAAGCAAATTCAAGTGGTTGAACATTAAATTCCTTGAGCATTTCATTTATTCTTTGTGGAAAAGCTGTCCAATGAGCACTTATATCAAAAATTACCCCTTTTCTGGTAAAAGAAGTATAGTAACCTCCTGGTTTAATATGTTGCTCAAATACAGCTACTTTTTTCCCAGCTTTGGCAAGATAAGCTGCAGAACTTAAACCTGCTATCCCACCACCAATTACTATTATATCATATTTTTCGTTCATATTAATACTTTTTATTTTGAATTTAATAAATTTTCTAATCTACCTTTAATTTGCATGTATTGCATTCTATTAAAGCTGCAATCTCGCATACAAATGGTACAACCATGACATAAATCCTTAATTATCCTTGTTTTTGTGCCATTTCCAATAGATTCTTCAATAATTGCATTTCCAGGGCAGTTTTTAATGCACCTGCCACATTTAGCACAAAAATCAGGGACCCATGAATGTTCATTACAATCATTAAATGGCAAATTTTGAATACTTGTAAATATTGCAGATATTCGCTGTCTTGGTCCAAATTCAGGTGATATAAGCATTCCATGTCTTCCTCTGTATCCTAAACCTGCCTTCTGGGCGAGATGAGGGTACATTACAAATCCACCTGCAGGATGACTGGCATGAGCAGCAAACCCATTAGATCTTAAAAATTCAGCGAGTTCATTTGTCTTTTTACCAAGTTCATCATAGGTTGCAATACCAATTTCCTGAGTTTCTGGACTCGGAGCTGCATCAATGGCTATTTTATCCATTTCCATAATAAGAACAATTGCATTCTCATATAAAATTGCTTTATCCTTAAAAATTAACTCCAAAGGGACATTTACGTATCCTATCCCATGAATTCCTATTGAATATGCATAAATTTCAAGTTTTCCGATGAAATCATTTTCAGCCTGAATTTTTGGATTTTCTGGATTATTTTTCAGTGATTTAACTGTGAATTCCATATTTTTGGCTATTGAAAGCTGTTTTGGAATAGTTTTTAGTGTAATTTTCAATTTATCAGGCATGAGCTTTTCTGGAGATGATTGTGAAGCCATCACACATCCTTCTTTTTCATTTATGCTGTTTTCAAGCTGATTAATTTTATTTAACCTGTAATCAGCGTATTTATTCTTTATTTTTTCTATAACGTTCATATGCTCACCTTTAAATTTTCTGTTTAAATCTCCTCAATCAATTTTTACAGCATCTAAAATAAATTCTGCATGGTTAGACAATCGTTTCCAAGCTACATTCATAAAATTTTCATCTTCCTCGTATTTCAGGATGAAATACTCAAATATAAGATAAACTGCAAAGTAAAAATACTCATATGCAAGTATTTTAGGATCTACTGGCTTTATCATTTTTTTTTCTATCATTTTTTTAAAAATTTCTTCCCATGCTTTTAATGGTTCTTCTAAAAGTACAGTTTGGTAGAAATCTCTGATTTTATCGTTGTGATAGAGCTCTATAGATATGATTCTCCAAATTTTTTCATTTTTTGGAGCACTCATCCTTTTAATAAATGCCCTTGCACCAACTTCAAAAAATAATTCTGGTGTTTCCAGTAATTTCTCCATTTCTTCCTCCGGAAGACTACCACTTGCTAATTCAGACATAAAAAAGTCAATTATAGCATCCAGAATAGCTTCTTTATTTTTATAATGATTATATATTGAACTTTCTCTTATTCCCACTTCTCTTGCAATTTCACGGACTGATACCGCATCAAAACCTTTTTTTGAGAAGAGATCGAGAGATACGTCGAATATTTTCTCTTTTGTTGGTTTTTTTGTTGTTTGATTTTTCATGATTTACCCCATAACAACTAACAAACGTTTATCACACGCCTGACTTAACTCAAAAATTTCATACGAATTTAAAATGTTAAATACTAACGAACACTTATTAGCTTGGTGCACCATACTATTGTTGGACCACTATATAAAGTTAACGAACGTACGTTAGTAAAATAATAACAACAATTTTAATGATTTAGAATTAAATTTAAAATCCTTTTTTTCTTTTTGTAGGGGGTCTGGGGGATACTTTTTCTTTAAAAAAATTACTTTTCAAATGCTCTAATGCACAACCAACTTTTTAATCCATGTACATATAGTGGGTGAACCACTCAAAAAAGATAAGGAGGTCCATTAATTATGAAGCTAAGTGTAATAAAACACTCAAAAACAGGGATAATCTTCTATAATCCTGGAGTATTCCGAGAGATGATAATCTGATTATTTTCCCTCCAAGGAATTTGATAAATTCTATAATGAAACAGTACAAAGCCTAAATATTTAAAAAACATGGAAAGAGATTCTTTAAACTCTGGAACAACCACAAACACCCCTTAGATTTAAACATATAGAAGACTGGATCAATTTCATACAGGAAGATATGTCCTTCTTATTAAATTTGATACACAAACAACTCTAAACTCATTCAATTAGAGGTAAATGGAAAAAGAAACGTAAAAATAAGTTAATGAGGTTAATAATATTTATATAAAATACAGTGTTTAGTGGGATTTAGGGATTATATAAATGAAGATAAAATCATTAGGTTGGAAAGACGTTAGATGACCTATTAAGATATTTAGCCTTTGAAAATAAGGAAGGAAAGAAAGGTAAAGATTTAGTTTATAATCATTTATTTGCCAGTTTAAATTAAAGATAAAAGAAGATTAACTATTCTTGAAGGGAGAAAAATAAGGATTTACCAGGGGTGACTTTTTAATCTACAAAGAGGGAGAATAATGTTTAGATTGTGGTGCTACCATTTAAAAAATTAAAACAGGCAGTACTTAATCTTGTCCTTCTATTAAAAGCTCTAATAATATAATATATATAAAAATTAGATAAATAATTCCATCAATCTTATGTACTATGATTTGTGATTTAAATGAAAGAAGTAGCAATATCAATAAAGGCAGTGAATCAGCCTGGCGTTTTTAAAGAAATAACTAATTTAACAGCAAAATGCAATATAAACATTACTTACACCCACTTATTCATAGAAAAAGGGAATATAGCCAATATTTACATGGAATTTGAAAATGTTGAAAACATCAATGAGCTTATAAAGAATATTAAAATGCTTGATACGGTAAAGAAAGTTGAAACTCACCCATCTATTAGTGAAATATATGGAAAAAGAATTATAATAATCGGTGGGGGTGCGCAGGTTGCTCAAGTCGCCCATGGAGCGATAGCCGAGGCAGATAGACATAACATAAGAGGAGAACACATCAGTATAGATACAATTCCTCTTGTTGGTGAATCAGAACTATCGGATGCAGTTTCTGCTGTTGGCAGGCTTCCAAGGGTTGGTGCACTTGTTTTAGCAGGGTCTCTTATGGGGGGAAAGATTTCAGAGGCGGTTGAAGAAGTCAAAAATGAGCATGATTTGATTGTTATCAGTCTCAACATGCCTGGAAGTGTAACTGAAAAAGCAGACCTTGTTGTAACAGATCCAGTTCAGGCAGGTGTAATGGCAGTTATGGCCATTGCTGAGACAGCAATTTTTGATATAAAAAAAATTAGACATGCGAAATTTTAATTTAGAAAATGCTTTGCATTTTCTAACTCCCAAAAACCGGAGATTTTTAAGGATTTCGCTCTTTAGAAAACATAGCTCAAAAACACGACGTGTTTATGCCCCGAAATCATAGATTTCGAGGGTTTTCTTCAAAAAAA
Source organism: Methanobacterium sp. UBA176 (assembly GCA_002505765.1). Classification (GTDB taxonomy): domain Archaea; phylum Methanobacteriota; class Methanobacteria; order Methanobacteriales; family Methanobacteriaceae; genus Methanobacterium_D. The sequence goes on from DAVZ01000027.1 coordinate 47,794, forward strand.
AAGTATTTTAAGTAATATATTATGATTTTTTTTGTATTTTATAAGTTAACTCATTTCAATTGCTCGAATCAGTTTACTTGCCGCATTTTTGAGTTCAGGGTCTTTGATTTCTCCGCTTTCTCTGATTTTAAGAGCCATTGTTAGTACCTGTCGCACATCTTCGGGTTTGAGGTTTTCAGCCATTTCAAGAAATGTCTGATCCATGTCCTCTTCTACTTTGATTTTTTTTGCATCCATTAACTGCAGCATTACCTGGCAAGCACCCATAATATCGCCGCTTTCAGCATTTAATTCGCACTTTTTATATAGTTCTTCAAGTTTAGATTCCATATTAACACCAGTATAATAATTGTTATTCAATGGATTTATAATTGGTTATTATGAATTTAAAATAAATTAATACTAATATGTTATATACCCCACAATTAAAAAATTAGGGATTTAACTAAACACAAGTTATTACCTTTTTAAAAACAGAATAAATTCAAAATATAAATTTAGGGGCATTAAAAAGTCATCAATAGAAATTAAAGAGCTTCAATAGCCCTAATTAGCCTGTTTGCAGCATTTTTCATTTCCGGACTTACATCAGGTCTTTCCTTCATTTTAAACGCCATATGAAGAACTTTAGGTACATCTTCAGGGGCTATTCTTTGGGCCATTTGCATATATGACTCATCTGGATCGTCCATTTCTATTAGTTCTCTGTCTATGTTGCCTTTATCCATTTCTTCAAGCATTACTTGACAAACACCCATTGCCTGAGTGGCAATCTCTTTATCTTCACATTTTTTCATTAACTTCAACGCATTTTCGTCAAGTTCCATTTTCTCAAGTACCATTAACATCACCAATAGTTAATATGATCTTCAAATGATTTATATTTAATACTAATTTATTATTAAGTATTCAAAATACAGATTTAAAATTTTATTAACCTAACTGAAATCAGTTCCTAAAAATAATTTAGATTCCGAATAAACCCCATTATATACAAATTAATGAGGGAAATAAATGTTCATTGCATGATAACTTAAAGTCTTAAAAAAAATGTAAAGATACCCTGAATTAAAAAAATCCAATAAATTTTTGTTCTATAAAATACGAAAAATATTTTTATCACCTTCTGAATATATTATTTAAAATAAAAAATGTGATTTAAATGGTTAAGGATACTGATATTGATAAAGAGTTCGAAGCACTGCTAAAAGGTAAAATGGGCTGGAAATGCTCCTGTTCACTTGATATTATAGATAAAGAATCCACTCTCAAAAGCGTTACATGTAAAAATTGTGGAAAGGTATTTAAAACCAATAGAGATACTGATTTCTGTTTTAAATGTGAAAATAAACATTAAATGGTGGAATTATGGCTAAAATAGAAATTGAAAGACCAATGTGCATATCCTGTGGAAACTGTATAGATAACTGTCCTGAATTATTTGAATTTGATGATGATGGATTTTCAACCCTTATAGGGAGCGAAAGAGTTGGAGATAATGATGAATTAGAAATTGAAGAGGCAGGATGTGCCATTGATGCAGAAGAGAGCTGTCCTGTATCCATTATACACGTTTATCAATAACTGGAGGAATTTGCATGGAAGATCTAAAATCCAAAGTTATGAAAGTAGAAGAATTGATAGATTACCAGAAAGGCTCTGTAGTAAGCCGTGAAATCATAAGAAAAGAAACAGGGACCGTGACCATATTCGCTTTTGATAAAGGAGAAGGCTTAAGCGAACATACAGCACCATTCGACGCTATGGTCCAGATAATAGATGGTAAGGCAAAAATCACCATTTCTGGCAATAAAAACATCCTCGAAAAGGGAGATATGATTATTATGCCTGCAAATGAGCCACATGCACTCACAGCCCTTGAAAAATACAAAATGGTACTTACTATGATAAGATCTTAAATTTATTACTTTTTTAGCCAAATACCCACATTATGCTAATAGACGTTTTAAGGGATTTAAATAGTTAACAGCCATTTATAGTGAATAACCAGATGTTTTAAACTTTCCAAATTCTATAACTAACATATCGTGCTTTAAACAGGATTAAACGTGATTAATTGAATTATCCAAAAATATTTGTGTAATAAGTTATGTTATCCACTATAATAATAATCCTTGTAATAGTCATGTGCATAGATAATTAAACTTATGTTCTCAGAACACACAAAATAATATTTGGCTGTGCTGGAAGATGCTATTGATAGATAATTAAACTTATGGTCCTCAGATAATACCGGATAAAGTGGATTAAATCCAATTCCTGGAGCTTTCAAAATTCTTTGAATTTATGATGCGCTTAAAACGATGTTTTTTTTTACAGGCCTTCATTGAACTAACAGCCTAAAAACTTTTGCACTTAACTATATTATTCTATTTGCATAAATAAGCTGGATTCTAATTGAAAAACTAATGAAACCAAGTGCAGAACCACTTACAGAAGATGAACATTATCTGTAAAAAAAATAGTAAATTAGGAAATATCTCCTTTATGTCTGGAACAGGCCTAAAAAATAAGAAATGCGCCTGCTTACCCTTTGATATGTTGGGAGGGCAAAAATCTTTCTTAATATCCTTAATTCAACCGCGATACTCGCAAATCTCCATGTATTCACATTTCTGGCATTTATTTTTAAATAACTTGAATTCAGGGATCTCCTGCCTTTCAAACATTCTATTCATTGAATCAAGCACATTAAAAAGTTTGTTATGTAAAATTGAGTTTATTATAACAGGTCTTCGCTCTCCTATTTTCTTATATTCAACAAATCCTACAAGTACCTCTTTATTTAACTCATAATCAATTAAAACAGCGTAAGCAGCAATTTGAAGGGCATCAGCCAGCCATACTCCATTACCTGGAGGAATTGCTGTTCTGGTGTCGATTGGATAATAAATTCCATTTATTATTTCTATTTTATCAATTTTACCGCTTAAATTAAGCTCTTCATTTTTAAGGGGAAAATGTAAAAGAGATTGGGGAAAAAACATCTCTGTAATTTCCATTCCTCTTTTATTGGTGTTTTTAAGAACTTCTTTGATTTTTAAAGCCATAAATCGAGATTCTAACTCAAAATCTTCTTCTAAATCATTACACAAATCATTCAAATTTAAAATATCAACTTCATACATCTTAGAGTACTTACGGGAAACATTTTCAATGAATTGGGGAACTTCATCAAATAGAACTTCATAAATTTCTTTAATTTCAATATTATCCTTTATATTCCATATATTTCGCTTGGTTATTTCTTCAAAGCCTCTTCTCATTTCCTGTACAATTTTTCCAGCGATCATTTCCTGCGTCTGGATGTTATTTTCTTGAAAATGTTTTAAATATAATTTAACAGGACAGTATATGAATTCTGATATAGAAGAAACGCTGATCATTAATAAATCTCCATTAAAACCCTTATACTAATTAGAATAATTATTAAACTGTATTATTCCATCTTAATTTAATATATATTTTTAAAAAACTCTTATAAATAAGTATAGGTTTGTTACTACTCCCTAAAATCCATAAAACGCAACACAAAAACCTGATTATCACTAAAGCGTGGGAAATGCTTCATAATTAAAGAAAAAAATTTGAATTATTTATGAAATAATAACTACTCTGATTCCTTGATTTCATTTACAACTTTGTAATAGAAATTCATGAATTCACTGATGTGGCTTCTCATATACCCAATATCATCATATTCTTCTTTTGAAGGTTTTAATCTTAATATAATGAATAAATTTAGTTTTTTCATATCATCAATAAATACATATTCATCATATGTTGATAATTTACTTTCAATCCTGCTTTTCCATTCTCTTGGCGAAGTATTATCCACAAAACAAAGATCCAGTCCCTTTTCTCCTTGACAACCGAGATATTCTAACATTCTATACTGTATGTTTTTTATTACTATTAAATTATTGCAGTGATACTGTAATATAAAATAATTAAAAAAAATTAAGTTTTTAATCTTCTAAAACCCTGATAAACAGCGTATTTTCTCCAACAAAATTCAGTTTGTCAATTTTTTTAACAGCATTTCGGACATTTTTTTCCTTTGCCTCATGTGTTACCATGAAAATTGGAACTTCTTGACCTTCATCCTTCTTCTTCTGGCTTACAGATTCAATACTAATATTATAATCGCTTAATATACCTGATATAACATGTAAAACTCCGGGTTTATCAATTGCTATAATTCGAAGGTAATATTTGGATTTAATTTCTTCTATATCTTTTATTTTCTTCACATCAGTGCCTTCGGGGCCGTAAATGTTTGGCCTTTCTATATTTTCAATTATATCAATTAAATCCCCCACTACTGCACTTGCAGTAGGCATCATTCCTGCACCCTGTCCGTACATCATGACTGGCCCAACAATATCTCCTACAATATAAACCCCGTTAAAAACATCATTCACCGAAGCAAGAAGATGATCCTGAGGTAATAAAGTTGGATGTACCCTTACCTCGAGTTTTCCTTCTTCAATTCGTGCAATTGCAAGGAGTTTTATTGAATATCCCAGTTCATTTTTTATGAATTCAATGTCTGCCTGTTTAATTTTACTTATTCCTTCAACATGAAATTTATCCTGTTCAATGTATACTCCAAAGCCCAGAATAGTAAGTATAATTAATTTTTGGGCAGTATCATGTCCTTCAATATCAAAAGTAGGATCCTGTTCAGCATATCCTTTCTCCTGGGCTTCTTTAAGAACATAATCGAAATCACAACCCATATCAGTCATTTTAGTTAAAATATAATTTGCAGTGCCGTTAATTATACCGTAAATAGCTTTAATGCGATTTGCAGCAAGACCCTCATTTAAGGGTTCGAGTAAGGGAATACCTCCGCCAACACTGGCCTCAAAACAGATTCTGACCTTATTTTCATTTGCAGTTTTAATGATCTCTTCCCAGTGTTTTGCAATCAGGGCTTTATTAGCAGTGACCACATGTTTACCTGCTGATAGAGCCCTTAAAATAAATGATTTTGCTGGTTCATAGCCCCCAATAAGTTCTATAACTATATCTATTTCAGGATCGTCCAAAATATCCCTTACATCCGTTGATAAAATATTTTTATCTATAAATACTCCCCTGTCTGTTTCAATGTCAATATCTACAACTTTTTTAAGCTTTATTTTTGTTCCTACTTTCTGTTCCATAAGGTCCAGATTTCGATTAAAAGTTTTTACAACACCTGATCCAATAGTTCCAAACCCTATAAGTCCTATATTATATATTTCTTTCATAATAATCCTCCTTATAAAAATTAAATCCTATTTTTTACTAAATCTATGATTTTTAAGGTTGAATGAAACTTCGTTTCTTGCAACATAAATTGCTTGTTTACAAATCTTTTTAAAATTTCGATTTTCATTGCTGCAAATCATAGAAGCCTCGATTTGTATTTTCCAACTGTAAAAACATTTTTGCATGGGCAAAACTTAATAAATCTCCGATTTTAGTATGAAAATTATCATTTTCTCTAACTTTCAGCTGAAAGTTTTGCCAGTTTAATATATTCATCAAATGCCTCTCTTGTTGTACCAACCACAAGTCTTATTCTTTCATTTTTTCCAGTAACCTTTTCTAATTTACCTTTTGCTATTATTTCTTCCCCATCTTTTGCTTGTCCAGCATAAGTATGAGTAAAAGAAGCTATTTCACTTATATTGGCTTTTTGACCATCTAAAACACTAACATTTTCTACCTTATAGACTGCTGGATTATCAAACGATGCTATAGCGTCCTTTACCCTACACTGGATTGTTACATCACCTATAAACTTGTATCTTTCCTCACCATAGCTTCCTTTAATTTCATCCCAGTCTCGAGTGGCCAGAATGTCAAACAGAGTGCCATCAATCACTCCTCGATTATTTTTACGCTTTTCATACCACTGAAACTCCTCATAACTTAAAGAAGAATCTTTAATTCTCTTTTCATATAGTTTCATCCAGTATTCATCACCTATACTTTTTAGATCACTTTTGTCTTTAATTTCTCTAAATGTTTCCATTGCCCTTTTGTGATTTTTAAGTCCATAAATTACAAAATCTAAGTCAGATACCGTAGGATCATACAATTCAGGTAAAATTGAGCCGGAAATTCCCATCTTTGAGAAGGGAATATATGCAAATTCATTAAAAATATATGCTAACTTTACAACTTTTTTAAGCAAATCATTGTTATTATCCTTTTCCATTATCTCTTTAAGGCGTTCTTCTGGTTTTAGAATTCTCTGAATCTTATCTAGAGGAACTCCCATCATTTTAACACCATTTATATCATCATTATAAAGATATTCAGGATATTTTTTATCTAAATATTCATAAGCCTGTCTTGTATCCACTTTAGAATATTTTTTACCATCCCTTAATCGATCCCCATTGCTATCAGGAATATATCTTAAAAATGATAGTATTCTATCTTCAGGATGCAGATATGAAGTTGTGGCAAAGAATAAATCATCTTGGGTAAGTATGAAATCTCTTGTCCTTGTTCTCATAAAATTTATTTAATTGCACCACACTATATATAAATAACAATAAATCAAAATTCATCGTTTAATAAAACTTTTTAAGATTTTTAAGTTTAAGTATGATAATCTGGAGATTAAAGCCTGGTGAAGACCTCAAAAAAGGTATAAATAATATTGTTAAACTAAATAAATTTAATTCAGGTATAATAATCTGCATTGTGGGAAGTTTAAATTCTGCAACATTAAGAATGGCAGATGAAAAAATCAAAGTATTTAAAGGGCCATTTGAAATTGTTTCTGCCCAGGGAACAGTTACACAAAATGGAATACATGTTCATATTGCAATTTCAGATAATGAAGGGCATCTCACAGGCGGACATTTACTTAAGGGCTGTACAATCAATACTACAGCCGAAATATGTATCTTAGAAACTGAATTCCCCCTCAAAAGGGTTTTTGATCCAGAAACTGGTTATAAAGAATTAATGATAAATGAGTGAAACCATGAAATACAAAAAATTAGATAAACCCCTTCTTTATGATGGAAGCCAAATTAAGCCAATGTGGGCATTTAAGGAGATTGGAGTTAAAGGATCAAGTTTAATATCATGGATAGGCCCTATGAAGATAAAAACAAACCATATCATCGATTTTGAAGATACTGGTGTGGAGATAAAATCAGATAAAATGATAAATTTTATGGTTGAACATTTTGATATTCAGCCAGCAGATTTAAAAACCTGTTATCACAGGCAGAGAATACTGGTAATGATTGTAAAAGATGATTTAGAAGAATTTGGAATAAAAACCCTTCGTGAAGGAGACGATCTTTATTTTGAAGATAAGAAATTAAGTGTATCAATAGCCACATGCTCCAATAGCAGTATGAAAATACATTTTGGCATAAATGTCACAAATGAAGGCACCCCCAATGATGTGGATACAATTGGGCTTTTAGAGTGTAATAAAAATATGGATGAAGAAAAAATTCATTTTTTAATGGACAAAATAGCCAAAACTTATATTAATGAAATGGAATCAATCGAAGAAGATATAACAAAAAGTAAAGTCTTTTAAAACAATGAATATAAGTAAAAATTCAAAATAACCCATTATATCAATAAAAATACATGTTTTTTGAGGTTTTTAAATGAAAGTAGTAATCAATGGAATTCACGCCAATTTGAGGTTCTCATCAGCCCACATGATCCCGCTTCATGAGTCCTGCGGAGGGATACACGGGCATTCATACATCGTTGATGTTACTGTTGAAGGTGAAAGGTCCGGTGAATTCGGCTTTGTTGTTGATTTTAAAAAAGCAAAGGGCATTGTACGAAACATATGTTCAAAACTTGATCATAAAGTTTTAATCCCTTGCAAGAGTAGTGTCATGGATTTTAAAAACAATGATGAAAATTCACTCGAATTCAAGATTGAAAATAAGGAATATAAACTTCCATTGGAAGATTGTTGCCTTTTACCTCTTAAATCTACTTCTGCTGAGGATTTAGCCGAATATTTTGCAGAAGAAATATTTAAATACTTGAAAGAGACAAATAATAAAATCTCAAGCGTCCAGATTTGTGTTAATGAAGGCATTGGACAGGGTGCTTACTTCCATAAGACCGCGGAAAAATAGATGGCTGCACAAATACAGGTGGTCAATTAATGAAAACTCGTATTAATGAGATTTTCTCAAGTATTCAAGGTGAAGGAAGATTTATTGGAAGACGGCAAATTTTTGTAAGATTTTCTGGATGTAATCTTGATTGTGAATACTGTGACACGCCTCAAAGCAGGGATCCATCAGTAGGAACCTTATTTTCTGAAGATGAGTTAAATAGATCCATAAAAGATTTAATAACCCCTGATTTTCACTCGGTTTCTCTTACTGGAGGAGAACCACTGCTTCATGCTGATTTTATAAAATCTTTTCTGGAAAAACACTACTTCAACTGCTTATTAGAAACTAACGGCTCTTTACCCCAAGAATTAAAGAAAATAGTAGAGCTAATTAGATGTGCATCTCTTGATTTTAAGCTCCCTGAACATTGTTCAACTTCAAACTGGGATGGATTATTTAAAAGAGAGTTGAAATCACTAAATCTATTAATAGATGTGGGAATAAATACATACTGTAAGATGGTTATATTGCCCTCAACAAAAGTTGAAAATATCACCCAAATTGCCTCAATGATAAGGGATGAAATTCCAGAAAATTCAAAACTTTCAATGGTCATACAACCCTCAGATCCGCTTGATGATTGGATAAGCCATAAAAATGAATTATTCAGGATTTCAGAAAATGTAGGTAAATATTTAGACGTATTAACTATACCCCAAGTTCATAAAATTCTTAAAATACGATAGGAGGTTTTAAAAATGCAAATGGGAGCAAATGTAACAGTAAATGATGCTATGACATCCAGTGTGATCACTGTAAAGCCTGAAAACAGCGCTGCAGACGCTGCTTTTATAATGGCCCAAAATGAAGTGGGTTGTTTAATAGTCAAGAGCAATGGAGAGCCAGAAGGAATAATAACCGAAACTGATTTAATAAACAAAGTGGTTGCCAAGGATATTAAAGCCAGTGCAATAACTGTTGAAGATATAATGACAAAAAACCTCATAAAAATCGATCCTGGAAGAGAATTAAATGAAGCAGCAAGATTTATGTCCAAAATGAATATAAGAAGACTTGCTGTTGTAAAAGATGGCTTGTTAAAGGGTATATTAACCGCGAAAGATATAATGGCGGTTTCTCCAGAATTGACTGAAATTCTTGTGGAAAATGCAAGAATGGAACATCAAATGGAATATGGTAACGAAGAACGTCCAGTACCTGGAGTTTGCGAAACATGCGGAAACTTTATGGATTATTTAGACGAAGTAGATGGTAAATTCGTCTGTGAAGAATGTAAAGAATATCTGGAAGGTGATTAAACTTGAACAATGTTAAGGATGTTATGACACCAAATCCAGTTACAGTTTCTGTAGATACGTCTGCAACTAAAGTAAGATCTATTTTAAGGGATGAAAGTTTTAGATGCGTCCCTGTTGTATCTGGAACACGCCTTGAAGGAATAATTACCCGCGGGGATATAATAAAGATAACTTCTACAAAATCAAATCTTGAAGCTCGTGGGATTATGGATCGTCCAAAAGTTATTGCTAGGTCAGATATGGATATTACAGAAATTTCAAAGAAATTGCTTAAGTCAGATGTTGTTCAAGCCCCTGTCATCAAATCAGAAGACAATATGAGCCTTGTAGGTGTAATTAGTGTTGTCGATATACTTAAAAATGTTATGGAAAGGAAACTAAAGCCATTAAACCAAAATGTTGGGGAAATAACCGTCAAAGACGTAGTAATCTGTCATTACGATGACCCCATAACAAAGGTATGGTACAAAATGGATGATACCGGTTTTTCTGGTCTTCCAGTAATTAAAAAGAAAAAAATAATCGGTATGATTACCAGAAAGGACATTATAAATTCAGGTAATGTGAGAATATCAAGAGAAGGAGGAATTAAAACCCCTTCCAAAGTAGAAACCATCATGAAAACTCCGCCGATAGTCATTACTCCAGATAAAGGTATCAATGAAGCCGCCAAAATGATGATTCAATTTGATATTGGAAGATTACCTGTTGTTGAAAATCCGATCTATATAAAAAATGAACCCCAAAGAGCAAGAGAAGCTGATCTTTTAGGTATAGTTTCAAGAGAAGATATATTAGGGTCGTATATAAGTTGATTTTTAAAATCCAATTAAACGATTTATTTAACTTAAATTTGATTTTCAGAAATTATTTTGTTTCAAGTTAATGTGAGGTGTACTGATGAGAAGAAAAGAACTAATAAATGTGGTAAAATCTAGAGAAAGAGCTCCACTGGAGTTTGGAACCCATATAGCAGAACATGAAGGCGATATAATGAGCATCGCCAAGAAGGAAGTAATTACAGTACCCCAAAGCGCTGCAATTAAAGAAGCCGCGGAAATAATGGTAAAAAACAATTTTAGGAGACTACCTATAACCGATCCAGGGTCAGGGAAGCTTCGAGGTATTGTAACTGCCATGGATATACTGGACTTTTTAGGGGGGGGCGATAAATATCAGATCTTAGAAAAAAAACACGATGGTAATTATTTAGCTGCCATAAATGAGCCAGTAAAGGAAATTATGGAAAGAAACGTGGAAATTTTGAGCCATAAAAGCTCCATAGGCACTGCAGTATCTAAAATGCTTGAAAAAAATATTGGTGCAATGCCAGTAATTAATTCTGAAGATAATATTGTAGGAATAGTCTCAGAAAGAGATTTTACCCTTTTATTAGCAGGGGTCTTAACCGATGAAATTGTTGAAGATTTTATGAGCACATCAGTTATTAAAACAACCCCCGGAACAAGAATTGAAGGCGCTACCAAAATAATGGTTAGAAATAAATTAAGGAGAATTCCTGTAACAGGAGAAGAAAGAAAAACACCGCATCCTGAAAATGAAAAGCTTGTTGGAATTATAACTGCTACAGATATTTTAGAATTCTTTGGAAACAGCTCTGCATTTGAAAGAATGGTGACAAATGACGCTGAAGAAGTCCTTAATACATCTATTGCAGATATCATGGTAAAAGACGTCGTTACCACTAATACTTACACTCCATTAGGTGATGTATGCGATATAATGGAAAATAAGGGTATTGGAGGATTGCCAGTAGTTAGAGACGGTGAATTACTGGGTATAATAACTGAGAGCGATATTCTAAGAGCTATAAGTGGTTGAATATCCTTTAATATTTATATAATATTAAAAGGCAGGCGGTAAGACTATGAAAATTAAAGAAATAATGAATGATGAAGTAATTTTGATTCAAGAAAACGAACAGGTGAACCGTGCCAGAAATCTCATGCTTAAACATGGGATTAACAAAGTTTTAGTAGTAGATAGAGACGAAAACCCAATTGGAATTGTTACAAGTAAAGATTTAACCCATAAACTAAGAGGAAACGGTCCTACCTGGAAAAGAAGGCCAATTGATACCATAGCAATAAGAAGAGTAATGAGCAACGGCCTTATTACTATAGATGCCGATCAGGATTTAAAAGATGCTGTAGAAACCATGATACATAATAAGATAAGTTCACTCCCTGTTATTGATGAAGAAGGATTAGCAGGTATAATTACCAAAACAGACCTGATGAAATTTTATGCATCTAAATTCCAGAACAGATGGAAAGTTACAGACCTGATGACCAAAGATGTGATAACCGTTAACGAAAATCATACCATTACACACGTCATTAACGTTATGGAAGAGCATAATATTTATGGAGTTGTTGTAATGTTCGACAGCGAGATTGCAGGTATTATAACCCCCGCAAATATATCCTTTGCCAAGGTAGACGACCCTGAAACAGGAGTAAGTGTTGAAAGAGTCTATTTTATAAGACAGGGAGCCGAAGGCGGAGATAAACGAAAAGCCAGAGATATTTCAATGCTAACTGCTGGGGATATAATGAATCAGGATTTCATAACAATCAACCAAAACGAAGATGCCGTAGAAGCAGCGAAATTAATGAACAATTCAGAAATAAGTCATATTCCAGTTGTAGAAAATGAAGATCTTGTGGGAATAATTACAAGAACCGATATAATCAAAGGAATACAATAAATAGAAAAAAATAATTTTTATTTTCTTTAAATCATGAAATGAGGAATATAAAATGCATATAAAAGATATAATGAGCAGGGAAGTTGTTGTAATAGATAAAGACCAGAACATTCACGATGCATTAAAAATCATGAAAAAACGGAAAATCTCAAAATTACCAGTAATAAATACAAACGGAGACAACAAAAAAGAACTTGTTGGGATTATTACTGAAAAAGATATTGCACTAAGGCTTGGTTCATCAAGATACGGTAATCTAGCCCCTTCACATTTCCATATATCAACAGTTATGAGCCCAGACCCAATAACCGTTGAAAGCAGTGTAAATATTGGCGCCGCCGCAAAATTAATGATAGAAAATAGGATTGGAGGAATCCCTGTTGTTGATAATGAAGAAATAACCGGTATCGTTACAAAAACGGATTTTGTAAAAACATGCCAGGGAATACCTTATAACAATATACTCGTAAAAGAAAGAATGAAAACCGATCTGATGACTATCAGCCCTCAAGATAGACTCGTACATGCCAGAAGGATGATTATTGACGAAGAAATTGGAAGGCTGCCTGTTATGGACATGAAACAGCTTGAAGGGATAGTTACTGCAAAGGACATAGCAAACTCAATGATTTCATTTAGAAAAGTTGTTCCCGACAAATACCAGTCTGCAAGGATAAGAAATTTAATTGTAGAAGATATAATGACCCAGAACGTAAGAACAATTAATGAAAACGCTACAATAGCTGATCTCTCCACATTTATGCTTAGGGAAAACTTCAGCGGAGTCCCTGTTGTGGATGAAACACAGAAACTAACAGGTATAATTACCAAGACAGATATCATTAACCTCATTGTCGAATCGGAGGAGGTTAACTGAATTTTTCCCCAAATAAAATGTCCAAATTGCGGAAAGGACATGAAAATTGATTGGAGAAGGAATAACACCCTCACTAACTTTTTTTTTAATTGTTCCTCCTGTGATTTAGAATCAAAAACGGTTATAGAGGATTTCCTGGATAAAAAACTTCAGAAAATCCTTAATATAAAGTCAGAGAAACTCAATGATGCTATAGAAAAAGGAATCATTAAGTTCTTTGAATTTCACACTCGCCCTGCATTACAATTTAGAAAAGGGATCGGCAGAATAGAAGACGGGACAACAATCTATTTTAGAGATAAAATTGAAATTATAAGAGGATTTCCAAAGATACGAAGGACACTGCTGCTTTCTCCAACACTTAAAAACCATTTTGAAGATGAAATTGTGGTTGAAGAGAAAATGAACGGATATAATGTCCGTATAGCATCTATTGGAGATGAAATTGTTGCTCTTACAAGAAGAGGGTATATGTGTCCATATACTACAAAAAAGGCCGTTGAAATATTGGATTTATCCCCTTTCTTCAATGATAATCCTGATCTTGTAATTTGCGGAGAAATGGTAGGGACTGAAAATCCATATGTATCCCATTACTATGAAGAAATTGGAAATCTTGGATTTAGAGTATTTGATTTAAGGAAAAAAATTTCTAATGAACCTTTGCCCATCAAAGATAAACAAAAAATCCTAAATAAATATGGATTACCTGGTGTAAGAGTTTTTGGTACATTTAAGGTTAATGAAGCCCCTGAAAAGATTAAAGAAATTATTAAACAAGTAGGCGAAAATAAAAGGGAAGGGGTGGTGATGAAAGACCCTGAAATGGAAATACCGCCCCTTAAATATACTTCATCCCGTGCTCATGATGATGAAATAGGTTATGCTTTTACTTATCCCTTCGATTTTGGAAGGGACTTTTTCTTCAGCAGGGTTATAAGAGAAGGTTTTCAAGCATACGAAATGAAAGAGAGTGAAAAAGAGCTTCAAAAAAGAGCTCAAAGGCTTGGAGAGTCCATATTAAACCCAATGATCAAAACAATAAAAAATGTGGCCTCTGGAAACCAGGCCACTGAAGACATGACTATTGACATTGAAAATGAAGAAGAAGCGGAAGAATTCCTGCGATATCTTCATAATTTGGGAGTATATGCAGTTATACACAAAATTGAAGGTAATAAAGCCATTATAAGGAGAATACATCAATCTACTACTGATAAAATCACCAACCTGCTTAACGGTGGGCTTTACTAATCATAATAAATGAATTTAATATAAAAGAACTTTGGAAAAAAATGTCATTAAATAAATCAAAATGTAAAATAGGATTTCTTGGACCTTCAGGGACATATGCAGAAGAGGCTGCATCTAAAATTAGGGGAGAATTAATACCATTTGATTCTATAATGGAAGTTCTGGATGCTGTCCAAAACAAAGATATCGATATTGGTGTTGTTCCAATTGAAAACTCAATAGAAGGTCCTGTTGGTATAACACTTGATCTTCTTGCTCATGATTATAATTTAAAGATTAAAAATGAAATAATTCTACCCATAAGACATAATTTACTTACAAATCCTGAAGCAGCTGTTGATGATATTGACACTGTATATTCACATGCCCAGGCGCTTTCTCAGTGTCGCAAATTCATTGAAAAATTGGGAGCAAAACCTGTAGCTACACCCAGTACTTCTGGAGCTGCAGAAATGATTTTAGGTAAAAATAATGCCGCTGCTGTTGGAACTAAACGGGCAGCTGAAATTTATGGATTAAAAATCGTAGAATCCAATATTCAAGATTACACTCATAATTTAACGCGCTTTGTTGTATTAAGCAAGCTTGATCATGTTCGGACTGGTCATGATAAAACTTCTGCAATTTTTTCGCTTATGGAGGATAAGCCGGGTGGACTTTATGAAGTTTTAGGTGAGTTTGCAAAAAGAGATATCAATTTAACTAAAATTGAATCACGGCCTTCCAAAAAAAAGCTTGGAAATTACATATTTTTTATCGATTTTCAGGGCCATAGAGAGGATAAAAAGATAAAGAATGTTTTAAATACCATTAAAAACAAGATATCATATGCAAAAATACTCGGATCATATCCTATTGAGGAGGATGATTAAGATAACCCTTGAAAAAGAAAAAATTTTAAGAAGCTTAAAAGAGCTTGAAAATGAATTTAACAAAGGTAATATATCCCAAAGACATTATCAGACTCAAAAAAGGCAATTAGAGGATCAACTTGACACTTTTGAAGTTGCAGATAGAGTAAGGCGGCTTCAGGGTAAAGAAACTGCCACAGCACCTTCTGATGATGTAGAAGATGAGGAAGAAGAGGAAAATGAGGAATTATTTAAAAAATATATAACCTCACCTGGTCTTAAAGAGAAAAAGCTGGATCAAAGTAAAAATGAAAAACAGGGCCGCATGTCGCATAATAAAATGATTGGGCTGGCTCTTCTGGCTGCAGCATTCATCATAGGTATTGCATTCGGTACATTTAACCTTGATCTGCCTGCTGATGTAAATGCCAATTTATTTACAAATGACAGTGCATTTCCGCCGTTTGTACTTAACAACACTACAAATACAACCAATACAACAAATATGACCAACATGACTAACATGACAAATACAACCAGAAATACAACTAAAATCATTAGAAATACCACAAAACCAAAGGCCAATACAACAAAACCACCTATTACAAAACCACCTATTAATAATACTACATATCCACCTGCAGGTGAACCAGATACAACTAAAAATATCACAACATAATTTAATTGGAATGATTAATTAGCTAAAATCACATTAATCATTTATTTTTTTACATTTTAGCTGCTAATAATCCATTTTATGATTAAAAAACCCAAAAGTAAGTGATATTTTTTTACTCCCTATTAATTAAAAAAGAAAATAGAAAATTATATATTAACTTTCTGGATGATAATAGATAAAGAGATTAATATGTTGAAAAAAAACTTGCTTTTACTTGTTCTTCTCTCAGTAGTAGTTATTGCATCTGGATGTATAGATGGAGGAAATCAGGCAACCAACGATATAAATAAAACCCAGACCTACAGCGGAGATGAATTTACAGTGAAATATCCCGGAACCTGGCAACAAATCCCCAGTAAAGCTCCAAATAGCACTGTAGCCTTTGGAGATCCAGGATCAGCCGATTCCGATGGAAACGTTCAAATAAACGTTGTAATACAGAAATCACTTAAAAATCCAGGGACAACATTACAGGAATATTTTAATTCCACATATACACAATTTGCTGCACAGAATTTAGGATATAAACCTATATCTGAGGGAAGCGTACTCATTAACGGCATAAACGCCCTTGAAAATATTTATTATATAAATTCAGACGGCACAGATAAACAGGTAAGGGCAGTGTGGATTCAAAATAATCGCATGATTTATGTAATTCTATGCAGTGCTCCTGTTTCAGACTTTTCTGCCCAACAGGAAAACTTCGATATTATAGTTAACAGCTTCAGGTTAATATAAACCCCAAACTTTTTAGTTAATGGTGATTGAGAACCTATCCCTTGTAATAATTCTCATTCATCTCTGATTAAGTTCCAGATTATGAAAAAAATCTTATTCAGACGGTTGATTTACCAGCTCTATCTGAAAATGAGCCTTCAAGAAAATGGAATCACATTTAATCATCCTTCAGATTAGAATGTGGTGATAAAACTGATAATACTTTATAGCCCGTATTATAATAGGCAAAAAAGCAATGATAAAAACCAGGACAGTGATGGGAATTTCAAAAAAGAATCCTCCTGTAGTCCATTTAAAAGTCTATATGAAGTTAACTCCGGTGTATTTTATGCATTGGAGTATACCAAATGTTATCTGAATGATTATATTAAGTCAATAACTTGAATGTTTATTAATTTAGGGCTAAAGCAGTGATTAAAATATCGAAGTACATTATTGAATTGCACTAATTGAAAAAAAAAGGATTTATTTACATTATTTTCCGTGGAAAACGTTCTACAACTTACTTAGGAGATAATCCAGATTTTTTGACATGATATTTCAGTGGCTATTTAATATTTAATGAAATGATTCTATAAAATGAAAAAATTTATTAGTCTGTTTTTTAGATGAAGTTACATAGAAAAAAGAGGAGTCAAATTGAAACAATTAAGAAAAGAGGAACCAAAAAAACGTCATGCTGACATTCAATTTAAAGACTTCCCACACAAAAAAGAAGTATTAGCTATAGCTATTGCAGTATTAGTAACAATTTTAGTGCTTATATTAACCAGTGGAGGCCCTGAAACACCTCCTGCTACTAATCAGTCGTTAAATCAGACCCCTGAAATAAATACTAAAATTTATTCTGCCGGAGGCATTTATCTTGAATATCCAGAATCATGGAAGGTTACAACTGACGAAATAAAGGATAATAACATGCAGTTAGTGATTCAGGACCCTTCTTCAGCAGGTAATCCCAACAGTACACAGGCAGCAGGCTTTACTGTGTTTAAAGTGGAAAAAGATCCCTATCAAACCCTGGAACAGCGAAAATATACTTTTATTCAAAGTATAAACGATTCAGGTGCTAATATAAACCTGGTGTCATCAAATGATACTAATATAAATGGAATAAATGCAGTTGAATCAATCTACAATGGTAAGGGCCCAAAAAATGAGCAGATCCAGCTTAAAGTAATTTATTTTGAACGAAACAATTTAATATACATTCTGGCATTCCTTACAAAGGGAATGGATCTTCAAAGCCAGAGTGCAAACTTCGATGTTGTAATAGACAGTTTTAAACTGCAATAACTCCCCATATTATTCCATTTAATAAATAAAATTTCAAAATGCTTATTTATTAATTTATATTCAACTAGTAATTATAATGGAGATAAAAGAGAAAGATTTTTAACGAATACCCATTAACAGTATAAAATATATATTAATGAATATAATACAATATATTTGTTATACTATATTCGGAAGTGAATAACCATAGCCGCCTTAAAATCTGCTTTTATTTTAGCTGCTGCATCAAATTATACATAAACTGAAATATATTCAGTAATATCTAATAATTAAAAAATTTAAGTACTTAAAAGGACTAATATTAAAAAAAGGCTTTATTGTGTTGTTTACTGCTGTATTACGTTTAGTTTCATAAAAGCAATTTTTAATGTAAAGTTTAAACTTATCTAGAAAATGAAGGAGGAATTAGTAATGGTATTGCCAGTATGCGATGTCTGTTTAAAAAGTGGAATGTTATGTCAGGGGTGTGAGAATAAATTAAAAAGTGGTGAGATTACCCAGCTTGATTTAGACATCGCAAAATTACTTTTCAAACTTGGCGATGGAAAGTTAGGCTTTAAAAAGACAATAGAAATTGGAGATGTCGTCATAATAGTAACTGAAAAGGAAAATGTGGGGAAACTCATAGGGAAAAGTGGAAAGATTGTAAGAGCAATATCAAAAAAGATTGGAAAGAAAGTAAGAGTTATTGGCGAAGGTTCTGACTTTAAAGAGATTGCAAGGGATATTGTAGCCCCTGCAAGAATTTCAGGAATTAACATAGTTTATGGAAGGGACGGAGAGGAAAAATACAAGATAAGAGTAATGCCGGAAGATGCACGAAGACTTCCAGCAAGATTGGATGTTTTAAATAATATCATGGGCCAATTATCCTCTGAAAAAACCGTTATTGTTATTGACGACCTCCAAAAATAGAATATTTTTGGGTAACGATATCATAGCTTTATAAAAAAACTTCGTTATTTACTCCAAAATTCGGAGAATTTTGAGAGATTTTGATAACCTTAATTCTTCTTTATTATAAAATTCTATCCTGAGGTAAAAAATGGAAGTTGTACTTTGTATAACAGGAAGTATAGCAGCAATAGAATCCATCAAACTTGCAAGAGAGCTTGCAAGAAATGGTATCAAAGTAAAATGCTTCATGAGCGACGGAGCATGTGAAATAATTCATCCCTACACCATGGAGTTTGCAACTGGCCGTTCAGTTGTAACCAAGCTTACAGGCAAAATCGAGCACGTTAAATATGCTAACTCAGACCTGATACTTGTTGCGCCAGCTACAGCAAACGTGATAAGCAAATTCGCCTGTAAAATTGCAGATAATCCAATCAACACACTTCTAATTACAGCTTTCGGTTGTAAAACCCCTATTTTAATGGTTCCATCTATGCACGATTCAATGTATATGGCCATCAAAGAGAATGTAGAAACTCTTATAAAGAAAAATATTACATTTGTTAAGCCTAAAATGGAAGAAAAAAAGGCCAAGTTTCCTGATATTGATGACATCATTCTTCATGCCTTAAGAGAATTAGGTTCTAAAGATTTAGAGGGTAAAAAAGTACTTGTAAGCGCTGGTGCCACGTATGAGCCCATTGACCAGCTTAGAGGGATTACAAACAGAAGCTCCGGAAAAATGGGTGTTGAAATTGCCAGGGAAGCCTTTATTAGAGGTGCTGATGTCACACTGATCAATGGCAAGTTGACTGCCGATATCCCAAATGTTTTCAACATCATAAAAGTGGAATCTGTTGAGGAAATGCGCATTGCAGTTCTTGAACATGTTAATAAATATGATATCTTCATTTCAGCCGCTGCTGTTTCCGATTTCCTCCCAGAAAAAAGGGAGAATAAAATTTCATCAGGTGAGGATATAACCTTAAACCTCAAAAAAGCCCCTAAAATAATAGGTGAAGTGAAAAAAATAAATCCTAAAATCTTCCTTGTAGGTTTTAAAGCTGAATATAATATTTCTCGTGATGAATTAGTTGAATCAGCGAGAAGAAGGGCTAAAGAATTTAATATTGACCTTATGGTTGCAAACGATGTTGCAATTGAAGGTGCTGGTTTTGGATCAGATAAAAATCAGGTTATTTTGATTGATGATGAAGTTATAGATGTTCCTTTGAGTTTTAAAAAGGAAGTAGCTGGGCGGATTATGGATAGAATAATAAAAAAGTTTTAATCCATTTTCATAGTCAATAATATCAACTAAAACGTTGCAAAAGTTTAAATTATCTTATTTAGTATGCATATATTCACTATTCTTTAAAATAGATATTATTGACTTTTCATAGGAGATAGACATGAATGATACCCAAAAAATAAAATCAAAACTGAAATTGTTACAAAAAATTGTTACAAAAAGTGTTGATCATAAAAAAATATTTGGATGCGTAGTAAATGTTGAATCAGGAGATAACAAGTTTTCATGGATCGGATCTTCTGGCAATATAAGTGATGAAACACAGTATTTCCTAGCTAGTACCACCAAACTATATATAACGGCTATCCTTCTTAAGTTAAAATCTGAAGGAAAAATTAAATTAGATGATAGAATATCTAAATATATTCCTCTAGAATCAATATCCGGTATTCACAATTACAAAGGTACTGATTATTCCGCTGAAATTACCATTGAACATCTCATGGCACATACTTCAGGGTTGCCTGATTACTTTGAAGAGAAAACTGATACAGGTAAATCACTGCGTCAAGAACTCTCCCTCGGACATGATAGCTCCTGGGATTTTCAAAAAGTAATGAATGACGTTAAAAAGATGAAACCAAAGTTTAAACCAGGTACCAGGAAGAAAGCTCTTTATTCGGACACAAATTATCAACTACTCGGCAGGATTATAGAAATAATAACCAATAAAACCATAAGTGACGCGTTCAACGATTTAATTTTTAATCCTCTAAAGCTTAAAAAAACCTATCTATATCAAGATATTAACGACAAAAACCCCATTGACATATATTTCAAAAAACAGCAGATGCACATACCTCAAGCAATGGCTTCATTTGGACCCGACGGAGGGATTGTATCCACAGCCCAAGAATCCATGATTTTTTTAAAAGCTTTCTTCAACGGTATTTTTTTCCAAAAAAAAGTTCTAAATGAATTAAAACAGTGGAACAACATTTTCTTCCCACTTAAATATGGTACCGGCATAATGCTATTTAAATTGCCGAGAATATTTTCTCCTTTCAAATCATACCCTGAATTTATCGGGCATTCTGGTTTATCCGGTGCATTTGAATGGTACTGTCCAGAAAAGGATTTATATTTAACTGGTACAGTTAATCAGTTATCTAATCCTAACCTGTCATATAGATTGATAATAAAATTAATTGATTGTTTCAAATAAGATATAATTGTTAAATCCTTATTATCTTGTGATCATATTAAAATTAATTCACTGAAAATAATAAAGTTTTCAGCTTTAAATTCCAATGATATTAAATATTTTTACCAAACTTAAAACTTGAAACCTCTTAAAGATATAGATCATAAATAAATGATAAGTTAAATGCTATTCTTCCTCATCTTCCTCAATCACCACTGCACCCTCGTAGCCACAGTCGTAACATCGCCACAAAGACCACATTTGAGGAATAACCCATTTAATATTTGTAGAACCACAAACTGGACATTTTTTAACCTTTATCATACATTTTCCCGCCCTAAAAACTGAATTCACAAACAAAGGCCATATGATCCTTCTCATAAGGCTCAAGCTTCACTTTCTCAATAACTCTAAATCCATGTGTCTTTAACTTTGATTCTTCTTCTTTGAATATTTTATTTGGAGCCTTTGTAACATCAATACTCCTTGCCTTTATCATTAATATTCCAATTCCATCTTTTTTGGAATATAAACGCATGTTATCCATGAAAAGCTCTGACTGGTTGGGTTGTGCAACATCTGAATAAATCACATCCACTTTTTGAAGTAAATTCATGTAATTCTTGGGCTTTGTGGCATTATCAAGGATTGGAATCAGATTTTTGCGCTCTCGGCTTAAATCAGCCAGTTTGCGCATCATCCTGGGCGAAAACTCAACGCAATAAATAAGTCCCTTTTTAGATATATCTGAAATATGTGAGGGCGTGGTGCCTGCTGATGCCCCTAAATAAAGTACTTTTGAATCTTCTTTAAATGGAAATGTTTCTAAACCATTTAGAATCGCTGCAGCAAGTTTTGAACGTCTTGGATCCCAAATTCTGTATTCTTTACCTTCGATTTCCATTAATCGTTCGCCGTAAACTTTAATTCCCTTATTAAGGTTTTCTGTAGCTACATTACCGTCTATTTCATATACTCCATTAAATTTTTGAGTTATTTTCATTATTAATTCTCCAAGATAATGATTGTTTTTCATTTTCGTCTTCTCTCATGATGCATCTGTCCTCTAAACTCTACATGGATTCCAGAATATCTTATCCGGTGAACACTTTCAATTGAATCAAGAAGTTCAAGTCTTGTTGTGTAAACTGATTGATCTTATGGTTTCTGCTTCCGTTTCAATATTAATCATGAGATTCTCTGTTTTTCTCGTATGATATCCATCATACTGCGCATCTGCTGAAATTATTTTTCAGTCTTTTTTCATCTCTTTTAGAAAATCTTACTGCAAAAACAGCTAAAACTGATGCTATAAAGCTTGAAATGATTAATAGAACATATAAAGGCAATAAAATATCTGCCATACACCACATTTCTAATAGTAATCCCCAATCTTTTTTTTATATTTATCCTTCTTTTTCTTCTTCATCTTCTTTTTACCATTCTTAGCATCCTTCTGGGTTTTTTTGGTCCTTGGTGGGAATGGATATTTCTTTTTAATCTCTTCAAGATGTTTTTCAAAACTTTCTTTAATGCCAGCATCGAATTCACCAGAATAAACATCCTTTCTAACAGCAAGGGAAATTTTAGCAGCAAGAGCTCTTGCAATTTTCCCTTTAAGCCACCATTTAGCACTTCTAATTTCAGGATACTGGTATATAAGACCATGCTTTGGAGGCCTTTCTCCAGTCTTTAAATGCCTGAAAAGAGCCTTCTCAGCACCCATTATTTGAACAGTGCTAGATGGGAATAGTGATAATCTTTCTAAACTTCCTGCATGGGCTATGAGCTTTGCACCCAGCAATGACCCAACAAGGTCGCTTAAATTTGGTGCAATTTCATTCATTTTCTGTTCAACATAATTTGTAAGGGATTTTTTAGTGTTTTGAAGTGTCTTTATCGAATCTGCGAAAATTTTAACCATTTTAAGGTCAAAATCTTCAATTTCAGCTCCAGGATTTTGATCTGTGATTACCATTTCATCTAAAAGTTTCGATTCAATTATGGAGTCTCTATCACCATATTCTACCACAAGATCTACATATTTTTCCTGATTTTTTATTTTATTAAGCTCAGGGAAATGAATTGTATACCATTCTCTTAGTCTTTCAAGTAATTTACCTGTAGCTTCGTCGATATCACCTATTGAATTTATTGCCTGGATTAAATAGCTATCTCGAGCTTTGGAAGCTTCCTTTAATTTATAATTGATAATTCCCATTGATAAATCATGTAATATTGCATTTAAATCATCTTCTGGTTCTAAGATCTCGTTTTCTACTAATATTTTATTCATGTTTGATCTTAGAAACTCACCCGCAGCATTTGGTGTTTCAAACTTGAATTTTGAAGCTCCTTTTAAGTTTTTATATTCAGATATATTTAGATTTGTTTCAATTATTATTGAAGTGCAATTTTTAGCATTTCTCTTTAATATGGACTCTTCCTGGAGAGTTAAATCCTGTTTTTCAAGTTCTATCATCTCTTTAGCAAGTCTTCTTTTTGGGAAAAGTTCATAATCAATGAGGGTAAAACTTTCATCAAATAGCATAAAGCCCATGAAACAATTGGTAAGATAACATTTCATAAAAATTATTCTGTATTTCGAACTTTAAAGTTTATTTGTATGGTAACACCAATGTTAAAAACTGAACTTGTAACACAAAACTAAAAAACCCA